>CAJUKF010000039.1 GCA_910587355.1 uncultured Muribaculaceae bacterium | reverse complement strand
CGGGGTGCGCTCGGGACTTTCACCCGTTAGATTATGCCCATGTCGGGCGAACTAAGGTAAGACCGCATCGTAAAAAGATTGATTACGATGCGGTCTTTTATATTTTAGTGGCAGGAAGTTCATTTTTCCTCAAGTGCAAAATAGCGCCATAACGGAGCCGCCATAAGGCTTTGCTTGATTTCATCATTGACAAGCAGAGCATAGACCTCTTCGCGAGAAAGCAATTTCACGACCAAATCCTCGGTAGAGTCAAGATGCCGCTTGCCCTCGTCCTTTACTCCCAATGCGAGGAAGCAATGGGTCAGATTATTCGTCGTGCTTGGATTCCCGCTCAGGGTGACCAGTTTCTTCCATTCTCCTCCGGTATAGCCGGTTTCTTCCTCGAGTTCGCGTCTGGCGGCTTCCTCAGGAGTCTCACCGTGCTCAATCACACCGGCCGGAATTTCAAAACATGTACAACCGAGCCCATAACGGTACTGCCTCTCCATAACGAACTGTCCCTCTTCGGTAATTGCAATCACATTTACCCAATCGGGATACTCCAGCACATAATACTCCGGATTGATACGGCCATCGGGCAACCTCACCTCATCACAGCGTACACGCAGCCACGGAGGCCGCGACACAATCAATTCACTTTTGAGTGTTGTCCATCGCATTTCATCATTCATATCATTTCCCATCATAGTGAATTTAATATTATTGTAATGATTAAACGCAGACATGGCTGATTTTATTTCGCATTTCTACTCCAATATTCTACATAACATCCGCAATAATTCCAAAAACAATTGAAGAATTGGAGTCACAACAAAAAAGTCGCAGAAAACTTGCACAGTAAAAAATTTACCATTACCTTTGCACTCGCAAAAGGAGCGATGCTCGAGTGGCTGAAGAGGCACGCCTGGAAAGCGTGTAAACGTCAAAAGCGTTTCCCGAGTTCGAATCTCGGTCGCTCCGCAAAAAAATGGACGGAGTCCTTTTTAAGGATAGCCGAGATGAGAACGAGAAGAGTTCGTTACCGCCTTAGCGCTTGCGCAGCAAGAATCTCGGTCGCTCCGCAAGACTACACGTCAAGTTACATAACAGTAACCTGACGTGATTTTTTATTTATATAATGTCGGAAATCATCTGGGATGAAGCATCGGGGGGGGGGAGGACATATGGTAAGAAAAAGTGGCGGATGATAATAAATTTTCTTCTGAAATTGTGCCTTTAAAAAATTTTTGCGTAAATTTGGGCGGAAATCGGAGAAGTCTGTTCCGGATTTTTATTTATATGTGTATATCCAGATAATTAATTACTAAACCTTTAATTTTATGGGCGAACGTTTGTATATATTCGACACGACGTTACGCGATGGCGAACAAGTACCGGGCTGTCAGCTCAATACGGTAGAAAAAATTGAAGTTGCAAAAGCTCTCGAAACTTTAGGCGTGGATGTTATTGAAGCCGGATTTCCCGTATCCAGTCCGGGCGATTTTAATTCTGTTGTGGAAATCTCCAAGGCCGTGACATGGCCGACGGTATGCGCTCTGACGCGCGCTGTGGAAAATGACATAAAGGTTGCGGCCGAGGCTTTGAAATATGCCAAGCATCCGCGCATTCACACCGGTATAGGGACTTCCGACATCCATATCAAGTATAAATTCAACTCAAACCGCGAGGAGATTATCGAACGCGCCGTACGCGCCGTCACCTATGCAAAGCGCTTTGTGGAGGACGTCCAGTTCTATGCCGAAGATGCCGGCCGCACTGATAACGAATATCTTGCACGCGTAATAGAAGCTGTGATTAAAGCCGGCGCTACGGTGGTAAACATCCCCGATACCACTGGTTATTGCCTGCCTTCGGAGTTCAGCGCTAAAATAAAATACCTTATTGATAATGTACGGGGCATCGAGAAAGCTGTGATAGCCACGCATTGCCATAATGACCTGGGCATGGCCACGGCAAACACTGTCGCAGGCGTCATAGCCGGAGCCCGTCAGGCAGAGGTTACAATCAACGGTATTGGCGAACGCGCCGGCAATACCTCACTCGAAGAGGTGGTGATGACTTTCCGCTCGCATCACGAACTCGGCATAGACACCAATATCAATTCACAGCGCATAATACCGACAAGCCGCATGGTGTCGAGCCTGATGAACATGCCAGTACAACCCAACAAGGCTATCGTGGGCCGCAACGCTTTCGCCCATTCGTCGGGTATTCATCAGGACGGTGTGCTGAAAAACAAGCAGAGCTACGAAATCATCGACCCCAACGACGTTGGTCTTGACGAGAACTCAATCGTGCTCACCGCACGAAGCGGTCGTGCCGCGCTCAAGCACCGCATGCATGTGCTCGGAGTAGAACTTGATACGGATGCTCTCAACACTGCATACGAGGCATTTCTCAGACTTGCCGACCGAAAGAAGGAAATCACCGACGACGATGTGCTCATGCTTGCCGGTCAGCATACCAAGAAACTACATCGCATCAAGCTTGATTACCTTCAGGTCACTTCGGGCATCGGTCTGCAGTCTGTAGCCAGCGTGGGGCTTGACATTGCAGGCGAGAAATTCGAGGCCTGCTCCAGTGGCAACGGACCTGTGGATGCCGCAATCAATGCCATAAAGGTAATTATCCGCCGCAAGATGCTGCTCCGCGAATTTCTCATTCAGGCATTCAACAAAGGAAGCAATGATGTCGGCAAGGTACATATGACAGTCGAACATGAGGGTAATTTCTATCATGGTTTCTCGGCCAACACCGATATCGTAGCGGCCAGTGCGGAGGCCTTCATCGATGCTATCAATAAATTTGCAAAATAGACTGAAATGGGTTCTACACTTTTCGACAAGATATGGTCGGCACATGTTGTCAATCATATTCCGGACGGTCCCGACCAGCTGTATATCGACCGTCATTATTGCCATGAGGTGACATCACCACAAGCTTTTGCAGGTTTGAGAAGCAGAGGCATAGGTGTGTTCCGTCCCGGGCGTACAGTCTGCTCACCAGACCACAATATTCCGACACTTAACCAGGAGCGCCCTATCGCCGACCCTGTGTCGCGCAATCAGGTAGAGACCCTCGAACGCAATGCCCGTGATTTCGGTCTCGAATACTACGGGCTATGTGACCCTCGCAACGGCATCATACATGTGATAGGCCCGGAATCGGGCCTGACTCTGCCCGGACAGACCATTGTATGCGGCGACAGCCACACTTCTACCCACGGCGCACTCGGCTCCGTAGCATTCGGCATAGGCACAAGCGAGGTAGAGATGGTGCTTGCCTCGCAGTGTATTATACAACCCAGGCCGAAGACAATGCGCATCACCGTCAAGGGTCATCTTCGTCCGGGTGTCACTGCCAAAGACCTTGCACTATATATAATAACCCGTATGACGACCGGCGGAGCGACAGGATACTTTGTGGAGTATGCCGGAGAGGCCGTCGAAAACCTCTCCATGGAAGGACGTCTCACTCTCTGCAATCTCTCGATAGAAATGGGTGCGCGAGGAGGCCTGGTGGCTCCCGATGAGACCACATTCGAGTATGTGAAAGGCCGTAGAGCAGCTCCAGTCGGCGAGGAGTGGGATAAAGCTCTCGCATATTGGAAGACTCTGAAGTCGGATGACGATGCCGTATTCGACAAAGAAGAGTCGCTTGATGCCGCCGATATCGAACCACGCATCACCTTCGGTACTAATCCCGGCATGGGCATGGGAATCTCGGAGTGTATTCCTGCCGCTCCTGAACATAATCCGATTGAGGCGCAGTCGTACCGCAAAGCTCTAGAATACATGGGATTCAGGGAAGGTGAAAAACTTGCAGGGAAGAAAGTAGACTATGTTTTTCTCGGCAGCTGCACCAATGGCCGTGTAGAAGATTTCCGTGCCTTCGCATCTGTGGTGAAAGGTAAAAAGAAGCACCCTGATATCACTGCGTGGCTCGTCCCGGGCTCGCACGCCGTAGAAAAACAGATACGTGACGAAGGTATCGACAAAGTGCTCGAGGAGGCCGGTTTCGAGTTGCGTCAGCCGGGATGCTCGGCATGTCTTGCCATGAACGACGATAAGATTCCGGCCGGCAAACTGGCTGTGTCCACATCGAACCGTAATTTCGAGGGCCGTCAGGGACCCGGTGCGCGCACAGTGCTTGCCGGACCGCTCGTGGCGGCAAGCGTGGCTATCAACGGAGTCATTCCAGAAACCCTTGATGCACAATGATTAAGCAATAACAGCAATGAAAGAAAAATTCGATATAATAGAGTCATCGTGTATTCCTCTCCCCACTGAGAATGTGGATACCGACCAGATTATTCCGGCCCGCTTTCTGAAAGCGACTTCCCGTGAAGGATTCGGCGACAATCTTTTCCGCGACTGGCGTTTCACACCCGACGGCAGCAAGATTGACTCATTTCCGCTCAATGACCCCAAGTATTCGGGATGTGTGCTTGTCGCAGGCAAGAACTTCGGCTGTGGTTCAAGTCGCGAGCATGCGGCCTGGGCAATCCATGACTATGGGTTCAGAGTGGTGATTTCGAGCTTTTTCGCTGATATTCACAAGCAGAATGAGCTCAACTGTTTCGTACTGCCTGTCACTGTGAGCGAGACATTCCTTCAGGAACTTTTCGCCACGGTTGCCGGCAACCCGCAGGCAAAGGTACGCATTGACCTTCCGAATCAGACAGTAACCAATCTCACCTCCGGTCGTGTTGAGAAATTTGATATCAACCCTTATAAAAAACAATGTCTCCTCGAGGGACTTGACGATGTGGAATACCTTCTGTCAAAAAAGTCCGACATAGAGAAATTCGAGGAGTCAAGAAAATAAGTCAGAACCATGAATCTCAAGATAGCAGTTCTTCCCGGTGACGGAATCGGCCCGGAAATCTCCGTACAAGGTGTGGAGGTGATGAAATCGACTGCCCGCAAATTCGGGCACAATATTGAATTCGAAGAGGCTCTGGTCGGCGCCGCCGCAATCGATGCTGTCGGCGACCCTTTCCCGGAGAAGACTTTTGAAGTATGCAGGAACAGCGACGCAGTATTTTTCTCGGCAGTAGGCGACACCCGTTTCGACAACAATCCGGCAGCAAAAGTGCGTCCCGAGCAAGGCCTCCTCGCCATGCGCAAGAAACTCGGTCTCTTCGCCAATATCCGCCCGGTAGAAACATTCGAAGCCCTGATACATCTTTCGCCCTTACGTCGCGAAATAGTGGATGGCGCCGATTTTGTCTGTATCCGCGAGCTTACCGGCGGCATGTACTTCGGTAAAAAGGAAGAAGGCGATGAATGTGCCTACGACACAAACTTATATACGCGTGCTGAAGTGGAGCGTATTCTGCGCGTAGCCTATGATTATGCGCGCCGTCGCCGTCATCACCTGACTGTGGTCGACAAAGCCAACGTACTTGCTTCATCGCGTCTGTGGCGTCGCGTTGCGAAACGAATGGCTGATGAGTATCCCGATGTGACTACAGATTTCATGTATGTCGACAATGCAGCAATGCGCATGATTCAGGACCCGAAATTTTTCGATGTCATGGTTACCGAGAATACTTTCGGGGATATCCTTACTGATGAAGGTTCCGTTATCTCAGGTTCGATGGGACTTCTGCCTTCGGCATCTACAGGCGAGAGCACACCCGTATTCGAACCCGTTCACGGTTCGTGGCCTCAGGCAAAAGGGCTCGACATTGCCAATCCGCTCGCACAGATTCTGTCGGCAGCCATGCTCTTCGAGTATTTCGGCCTTAAAGAAGAAGGCAGTCTTATCCGCAAGGCAGTGGCCGCTTCTCTTGAGGCAAATGTCCGCACAGGCGATATTCAGGTCGAGGGTGAAAAAGCTTACTCGACATCCGAAGTCGGCGCCTGGATTTCGAGCTACATCGACAATTACGAAGCTTAAGGAATTGGCTTCTACACAAAATCTTTAAGCAAGTGATGCTAACTTAAGCAATAAATTTCATTTACTCATATAATATGACCCGATGCCAATGTACGGACGTGCCTTCGGCACGTATCAATCGAATCACCTCAACACACTAATTATAAACATATTAGCTATCAAGCATCAGATACGTGCCAAAGGCACGTCCGTACAATCAGCTTCTACATTATATTTGACCCATAGGTCAACTACTTTAATAGTTAAGAAGGGTTAAATATCACCCGCAGGTCTTGCAACTACAAAAATAGTTGTTACCTTTGCCACAGAAACTACAAAAATAGTTATGAAAAAGGTAGCAAAAGACCAACTTACGCCAAAAGAAGAAGAGGTGATGCAGCTTCTGTGGGAGCACGGGCCTATCTTGATAAGCAAACTGGTAGAACTGTATCCCGACCCTAAGCCTCATTTCAATACAGTTTCGACTGTAGTACGCAGGCTCGAGACAAAAGGATTCGTGGGCCATAACGAAATAAGCGGCTCATTTCATTACTATGCCAAAGTAGAAAAAGAATATTTCAGAAGCCGCAGCTTTGGAAATTTCATCAAGAACTATTTCGGCGGAAGCTACTATGGCGCCGTATCTTCTTTGGTGACAGAAGATAAGATATCGGCCGACGAATTAAAGGAATTGCTCAGACTTGTCGAGCATAAAGGTAAATAAGCATGGGTGAATTTTTATCATATTCCATCCTGAGCGGGCTACTGATGCTCGCCATGTATATGGCCTATCGTCTGTTTCTGGCGAGAGACAATCAGCATGGCTTTAACCGAGCCGTACTGCTGTCAATCTATCTTGTATCGTTCATGGCATCTCCATTTATTTTTTCATTGGACACTTTAAATGTGAGCACAAATCCGCAGGCTTTCACCCTGGAGGGAATTGAAGTTGTCGAGACTGAGGGGGCGGTGCTGTCTAAACCGATATGGGGCACGGTATTAATATGGCTATTCTTAGCCGGAATGGCAGCAGTGACAATAAAGACCATCATAACATGGATACGCTTGACTAACGTCATACGCAAAGGTGAAAAAATCCGACACGCAGGATATACGCTCGTTGTGACAGACGACGAACGATTCGCGCCCTTCAGCTGGATGCGATATGTAGTGATTAGCCGTAGCGATTACGATAACAACTCATCGGCAATTGCCACACACGAACTCAAACACGTAGCCTGCCGGCACTGGATTGATTTGCTTATAGCCCAGATAATCTGCATCATCAATTGGTTTAATCCTGTAGCATGGCTGATGCGCGACGAACTCATGCTCGTACATGAATATCAGGCCGATATGGCGGTAATAGACAGCGGGCACGACACGCAGGAGTATCAGATGTTATTGATAAAAAAAGCTGTTGGCGCCAGATTCCCGTCCTTGGCCAACAGCCTGAATCATAGTAAACTTAAAAAACGTATCACAATGATGTACAAAGAAAAAAGCGGTGCAGGGCGTAAATTCAAGGCCCTTGCACTCGTGCCGATGCTCGCGTTGGCACTCGGAGTGGCCGGAGCACCGGCTGTACGCGCTGCCGTATCGACAATCAGCAGCAGCGATGTTTCGGTCAGCAAAGATAGCGAAAATCCGCCGGAAAACAAAACAGCGGTTCAGACCTACAAAGTCACCGACATCAACAACGACGGAAACGAGACCACCGTCACTATCAAAGGAGAAGGATTCGGCACTAATCTGACCGTTTCAGATGCCACATTTACCAACCGAGGAAAGACCTATAAGGCAAATTCGCTTGACTGCAACATGACCGATGGCATCGCTACCATTCGCGCCACCTTCCGCTTCTCCGACGAATTAAAGAAACCTGGCATGACGCTTATGGTAAACAGCAAAGAAGTACCATTCGACCTTGAGAACTTCAAAAACACTGCTCAGGCTGTAGTCATAGGGAACAGCGGCAATTCGACAATATCCTCCCGCTCCGGCGTAATAGTAATCAATGGCACTTCTTCTGCCATACCAAGTGGTGTGTCAGTCTATCTCGACGGTAAAAAAATCAGCGAAGCAGAGATGGCAGCACTGTCGTCCGAGAATATTTCTTCAATCAGTGTCGACAAGCAGAACAACACCATTAGGATTTCAAGCAAGGCAAACAATGGCAATATCATGTCGAAGCTGGGCAATATGCCGGTCTATGTCGACGGCAAAGAAATCAGCGAGGCAGAAATGAGTGCGCTTCCCGTCGAGAACATCGCCTCAATCACCGTCGACAAACAGAACAATGTGTTAAGAATCACAACTACAAAATAATACAGCTTTTCATACCAACGAATAAAGAGATGCGATTGGGAAGTCGCATCTCTTTTTATATCAGCCAATGGACATCTTTTTTGTAACAAAAAAGTGATTGCAATATCAGGATTTATACGTAACTTAGCAGAATCGAAACATAAACGTATGTAAGTTTATCTGCGGAATATGATAAGTGACAGAATCAAACAGTTAATACCCACTATACAGCAGTTTATGGCGGGACAGCCTATTTTACGAGCATGGTTATTTGGTTCGTGCTCCCGTGGAGAGGAGACTGAAGAAAGTGATATTGACATATTAGTTGATTATGATAATTCCCAAGGAATTGTTTCCCTATTAAGAATGGGAGGTATTCTTATGGATTTGTCGGACCTTTTAGGACGGAGAGTCGACTTGGTTGAAAACAAAGGATTAATGAATTTTGCCAGAGCAAGTATTGAACGCGATAAAATTTTGATATATGAGAGACGCTCTTAAAGACATTGGCAGGATACAGCACATGCACGAAATGGCTGTTTTGCTTGAAACGGAAAAAGATAAACTTTCGATTGAAGCAATCATTAAAGACAGAGTGCTGTTTTATGGCTTGTCAAAGATGATTGAAATCATCGGAGAGGCTGCATATATGATAACTAAAGATTATAAACAGGAGCATCTTGAGTTACCCTGGAGACAGATAGAGGGAATGAGACATATTCTGGTTCATGGTTATTTCTCTATTAGTCCTGAGGTCTTATGGGATGTGATTCAAAATGACATACCCGTTTTGCGTCCGATTCTCGAACGTTATCTTGATGAGCAAAATTAAGAATACTGAAATCCAATATAAGCAAAATCATATTATATGGGAATGTTTGAAATCGGACCTCACGATGAACTAAAGAAATTATACAATACACCGGCCAATAGACGGTTGAAACATTGGGCCATCGGCGCAATTTCCATGTCTATAGCACTGATGCTCATCATGATACTATGGCATGATAGCATTTCTTACAGATGTATGCTTTTTATGAGAGGCTGTGCGGGATTAGGAGGTCTGGTTTTTGTTATTCTATGCGGATGTATGGTCTATCATGTCAACCGAGAATATATCAATCGTAAATAATTGATATTTATCGAAGTTAAGTCTACTCTGACACCATAAACAGTGATTCATAAGGTGCAAGAGTAAGAGTGAGCGAACCGTCAGCGTTGCTGAGAACTCTGTCAGTGAGGCCGGTGTGTGGATTATATGCTTTAAGAGCGGATTTGTCGCGCAACTTTAAATTGGCACTGATTGCTTCCGGGCCGATATTTGCAAAATAATATATGTGAGTCTTGCCGCAGATTCTGTGGATGTGCCTCAGTTCATCGGCCCCGGAAACGCTGATGTCAGGCACGAAACCGAATGATTCGAGCGCGGCTGCTATGTTGTGCTTGTCGGGATGCTTAATGAATACGGCAGGTCTCTTACCGGCGGAAAGCATTGCGGACACACGACGCTCTATTTCAGCCGGTTCAACGCCGAACACCGCCGACTGAGACGGAAGTGCGGTCGTGAAAATGACATGTCCGCCGTTTTTTCGGAAACGCTCCGCATTCTCGAGAGACTTAGGCGAGATGCATTTTATTCCCGCCAGTATAAGTACATTGAAGTGCTGGTGCTTGACCTTATTGTTCATATGCAGCATCCCTTTGCCGACAGTACATTGTTCGAAGACTTCTGGATGCAGAAAAGTGAAATCTCGGCTTATCGAATCGGTAAGAATTGATGTCCACATCGATATAATCAGTATCAGGAATTCTGAAACCGCCGGCATAAAATCCTTCCGGTCCGTCGAGATAGTGCCCGGCCTGAAGAGTTTGTATGGGGTAAAGCATGGCGATGTCGGCAACGGTACGTCCGGGACGCCGGAGCAGATAGTTTAGGCGGCTGAGAAATTTATTGAACTGAGGCAATGCATCACTGTAAAGCGGATTGCGCCACGAGAGTTCCGGAAGAAATGTAACGTCACTGTCATTGTACCATACGGCATGCGGTATCAGCTGGTTGATGCCTTTGGCATACTGGTCCATGGCAATACTGTAGAGCTGTTCAACGGGAATATTGCCCATGGACCGAAAGTCTCCGACATTACAAGCGGTTTATCCCAGTTTGCCGCCGATGACGATACAACCTTATGGAAAAGTTCGGCCGGCCGGTTGCCTCCGATTTTATCGATTCTGGGTATATCCATGTATTTGCCGCAAAGCATGAGGTCGCCCGACACACTTACGGGATTAAGCACTTCCTCCTGGTCCTGATGACCGGTAGAAACTATTCCGTGTGCAGCCGCCCAGTCGTGTGTGGTTTTCATGAAACCCTCGGAGTAAAGGCGCGCACGGAATCCGAAAAGATAGTTTCTGGCAGCTGCTGTATCAGGGCCTATGTCATACCAGAGTGCAGGATAGAGCCTTTCGGGAGAGAATCCGTATGCCTCTGTAAAACGCTCATTGAAATTATCTGTCCATATGCGGCCTTGCGCACGGTATAGCGTCGGTTCGTCGCAGAAAGTCTCTGTGATGACACTTCCGAAAGCCTCGGGGAACGCGTCATAATAACGCTGATGCGTATCGTTTACAAAAAGTCTTACAGCGCCCGGGTCGAGATAATCAACATTCGGGTCTCCGTCCTTCACACACATGAAGCAAAGCACAGTCCATTGTCCCTCAGCAGGCACATTCCACTCAAGCATCCCGTCGGTCACCTTGTCGGAGAGGGGTATAATCTGTTTCGAAGCTGCCTCCATGGCAACGAGCGACATTAGTTTACCCTCCGACGGAAGCTCTATGCGGCATGGAGCGCCTGCGGTTAGTTGATATTCCGTTTTGTCGAGACGTTTGATTGTCGCATCGGGATGCCGCTGCATGAAACGCGGAGTATCATCGCCGTTGATGGCACCCATACTGCCACTCGGAAAACCGTATTCATCATACAGCGACATACTTTAATAAACATGATTTGTATATCTCACATATTTGGCCTACCTTTGCCGCGCAAAAGCTGAATTACAGGATAAAGAGTTTTGTAATCCTCATCGGAGGGCAATCATAGCCGGATAAGATGACTGGGTAAAACCGCCGTCTTATCCGGTATTCTGTTTAAGCGTCCCATTGTATGAACCGCTTAACAAAAGATTTCGCTCAATGAAGCGATTTTCAAAAAATATTTACCAAAAACAGAACAATCTATGAATCGCGACAAGTTAGACTTTGGAACCGGAAAAATCAGCAGTCTTTTCAGAGCTATGTTTTTCCCCACTCTCGTAGGGATGCTTTTCAATTCAGCGCTCAATATCTGCGACGGCATGTTTGTGGGGCACGGAGTAGGCAGCGACGGTCTTGCCGCTATCAATATAGTGGCGCCACTGTTCCTTATATGCACCGGCATAGGCCTGATGTTCGGCATCGGAGCATCGGTCATCGGCAGTATCCGTCTGGCCGAAGGCAATGTGAAAGCAGCACGTATAATCATGACACAGGCATATATGGCCGGAGCCCTGATTTTCGGCGTGGTGATACTGATTTCACTGCTATTCACACGGCCCGTACTCTATGCTCTCGGATGCAGCCACGCCCTCGAAGACCTCGCCACCGATTATCTGCTTTGGCTTCTTCCTGGTCTGGTTTTCTTCTATTTCCAATGCACCGGAATGATGCTCATACGCCTCGACGGTTCGCCACGCTATGCAATGAGTGTACAGATTGTGAGCGCGGTGCTCAATATTTTCCTTGACTGGTACATGGTATTCCCGCTCGCCATGGGCATAAAGGGCGCATCGATAGCGACTTCCATATCATGTATCGCAGGCGGACTTATGGTAATCGCATATTTCCTGTTTTTCTCCGACAAACTGAAATTTTACCGTCTCCGCCTCACTGCAAAGTCATTCATGCTGTCGGTAAGAAATACGGCCTACATGATAAAAATAGGCCTTGCAACATTCATTGCCGAACTGTCAATCGGCGTGATGATGGTCACCGGCAATTTTATGTTCCTGTCATATCTCGGCGAAGCCGGAGTGGCGGCATTCAGTGTGGGCTGCTATCTTTTCCCGCTTATATTCTCAATCAGCAATGCCGTGGCGCAGTCATCTCAGCCGATTATCAGCTTCAACTATGGTTGCTCGCAATGGGAGCGCGTGCGCCAGTCTCTCAATATCGCACTTGCCACGGCATGTATATGCGGCGCGGTGATATCTGCAGGCATGTGGACAGGAGCCGGACTGCTATCCGGAATATTTCTGGCATCTACCGAAGAAGCCTATCATCTCGCCGTAAAAGGGTTGCCGCTGCTTGGACTGTGCGCATTGCCCTTTGCCATCAACATTACCTTTATCGGATATTACCAGAGCTGCGAGAAGGCCGTGCGTTCGATTGTATATATGCTGCTGAGAGGAGTCGTGTTCATGATACCGGGATTCATTCTGCTTCCGCAACTTACAGGAGTCAGCGGACTGTGGCTCGCCATTCCGCAGGCCGAGCTAATCGCAGCCGTCATCATCGTCTCAATATATGTTTTTAGGGACCGGAAAATACGGTCCGTCCGACAGATTGGCTAAAAATGGTAACATAATCCGTAATACTGGTAATTTTATGTCTGTTGCAAGCTATAATTTTGTACCGTAAAAAAAGAATCAATGCATACCTGAACGATGAACAGACTTATCATAACAGCATTATTAAGTATCATAGCCCTTAATATAATGGCACAGGAAAAAATTGTACAGACAGCAGGCCGTACGGCCCTCGGTGAGTTCGCGCCTAAATTCGCGGAAATAAACGACGATGTGCTCTTCGGAGAGGCAGTGTGGAACGACAGCACTCTCAGTCTCCACGACCACAGCATGGTAACCATTTCCATTCTTCTCGGAAAAGGCCTTATAGACTCTTCTTTCCGCTCACATCTCGAAATGGGAAAGAAACACGGCATCACTCGCAAAGAAATTGCAGCACTCCTTACCCAGGCGGCATTCTATGCAGGGTGGCCTAACGCATGGGCCGGTTTCCGTATTGCCAAGGAGGTATGGGCTGACGCCGATGATTCAGCGACTGAGAAAGAACGTTTTCAGCAGGAAATGATTTTCCCTATCGGTGAGCCCAACACGGCATACGCCAAATATTTCATCGGCAACAGCTATCTCGCCCCGGTCGCAACCTGGCAGATTCCTTGCGCCAACGTGACCTTCGAACCCGGCTGCCGCAACAACTGGCATATCCACAAAGCAGCCAAAGGTGGCGGCCAGATGCTAATCGGTGTTGCAGGCCGCGGCTGGTATCAGGAAGAGGGCAAACCGGCAGTAGAGATTCTGCCCGGTACTGTCATCAATATTCCGGCCAATGTAAAGCACTGGCACGGTGCAGCCAAGGATTCGTGGTTCGCACATCTCGCATTCGGAGTTCCTGGAGAAGAGACTGAAAACATATGGCTCGAACCCGTTACCGATGAAGAATACGATAAACTGAAATAACGATGAGAAATATCATAATCGCACTGACCGCGCTTCTTACGCTGTGCCTTACAGCCTGCGCCCAAAGCAACATCGATAAAAACACCGGCAATATGAATAAGAAAATACTCGTGGCTTATTTCTCTGCCACCGGCACCACCCGCAGTGTCGCCCGGCAGATTGCATCGGCGACCGACGGCACCCTCATGGAGATTGAACCCGTGGAAACTTATACCGACGCTGACCTGGACTGGCGCGACAAACAGTCGCGCAGCTCGGTCGAAATGCATAATCTTGATTTCCGGCCGGCAATAAAGAACAAGAAGAATGCCGCCGACGAATACGACGTGGTTTTTATCGGATTCCCTATCTGGTGGGACCTTGCTCCGACAGCCGTAAATACTTTCATCGAAAGCAATAATCTTCAAGGCAAAACCGTAATTCCTTTCGCTACCTCCGGCGGAAGTACTATAAGCAACAGCGTCAAAGAACTTAAGAAGCAGTACCCTGACATCAACTGGACCGAAGGCAGACTGCTCAACGGCGTCTCACAGAAGGCTGTCGGCCAATGGGTAAAATCCCTCGGTCTTTAATAGGGCAATAAAAGGATTGATATAGTAGCACGGTCGCCACGATACGAGATGTATCACGGCGACCGTTTTTATTTATAATATTCCTCCTTACAGGCCTCCTACTCTGCCGCCATGACTACGGGACGGCTGCGGAATTCAGAGTCGCGGAGTTTGGCGAACGCACGGAGATATTTTCGGATTGACGACACCATCTCCTGTGTTTCCTGAAGCATGTTCACATAGACGTAGAGCACGGCAACGGACGATGTGTCGCCGTCGCGCAGATGGTCGTGCGCTCTGTGATATGTATCCGATACAATATCCTTGATTTTGTCGCACTGACGCCGCAGAGCGCCAATGGCCTCGGTATCACCCGAATTCATAAGTTCAAGCGTGTCCTTGAAAAGAGTGCTCACCTGAGTACGGATGCGCTCGAATTCCGGGGCATAACGCGGGGGAAGCGGCGTGAAGTTGTTGTCGACATGCTCTTTGCATACTTCATTGATACGCCGCAGATTATAGAGTATGTTCATGCACAGATTGTTGCTCAGATAGAACCATGTGCTTTTTTCTATCGCCATTTCACGCGAAAGCTGACGCAAGCATAGCGTTTCTTTGCGCCGTACACTTTTAAGAAGGTCTTTCTGCTTGGCAAGACTCGATTCTGCCTTACCAAGCACGCCGGCATTGTCATTGATGAATGCTGCGGTTATGTCGCTGTATTTCTCATCGGCATATGCCATGAATGCCTGCTGTTTCTCTGTGATATACAGCAGAAGCATGGGCCATGTCTGAGCCTTGTCCTGATTGGTGATAATTGCCTGGAAAAGAGCATCGCCGTTGTCGGTGTCGTTCTTCTTGCTGAAACGACGGTTACTTCTGATTATAAGCACAATCGTAAATACGGCAAGCAGCATCATCACCCACTGGCCTCCGAAGTGCATGGCCGCCACAATCAGCCCGGCCCCGATAAATGCCGCGCCGGCAGTGATAAACCAGCCGCCAATGACAGAAATCACGCCTGTAATGCGGAACACGGCGCTTTCGCGTCCCCAGGCGCGGTCGGCGAGCGATGTGCCCATTGCCACCATAAAGGTGACGAATGTAGTAGAGAGAGGTAACTTAAGCGATGTGCCCAAAGCAATCAGGGCACCGGCAAGCACAAGGTTCACCGAACCGCGGATAAGGTCGAACGACGCGCCATTCTCCATGATTGTATCGTCGGCATTGAAGCGCTTGTCGAACCAGCGGCGCACGCGCGGAGGTGTCACACGACAGACCCATGAGAAGAACGAGAGGGTCCAGCGCACGAGCCGGCGGCTCAGACGCGACGAGCCGAACATCTCATCGCCGCCCTGCTGGCTTCCGAGCCCGATTTCGGTCTTGGTCACATTCTTTGCTTTCTTCGATGTTGCAAGTGCCACTACCATGATTACACCGGCTCCGATAAGGAAATAAATCGGAGTATTTGCGGGGGCGTTCAACGAATTCATGAGATAGCCGGTAGAGTCACCTCCGCCATTGGCGACATAATCCTGATATGAGGCAAGACCGCTCAGCGGCACACCGATGAAATTCACAAGGTCGTTGCCGGCAAAAGCCATTGCGAGGGCGAATGTGCCCATAAGGACGATTACCTTAAGCACATTCACTCCGCATACATGCAACAGCTGCATAAGCACGGTGAAAAAGCCGAGACAGCCGAGTATTATAATGGTCGTGTGAGTGTTTATCCACTCTTTAACCTCGGGTGTCATGAATGTAAGGTCTTTGGCGCCCTTGATAAGCAGGAAGTAAATGATTGCCGTCGCGCACAGTCCGCCGAAAATGCCGATTTTCCATTTCAGATTCGAGCGGTAGTTGAAGGTGAATATCATTCGCGAGATAAACTGCACGAGCGTGCCGAAGAAAAAGGCAATCGCCACCGAAAGGAATATGCCTAAAATTACCGACAGGGCCTTTTCGGTATTGAGCAAATCGTCGAATCCCAGACCTATGCCTCCCGACATCTTTATAAGCGCCACGACGAAAGTCGCACCGAGAAGCTCGAACACCATTGAGACTGTGGTCGACGTTGGCATTCCGAGCGAATTGAATACATCAAGCAATATGATGTCCGTCACCATTACGGCCATGAAAATGCATATCAGGTCATAGAACGAAAAATGTTCCGGCCTGAAAATACCGTGACGAGCTATATCCATCATACCGTTGCTCATGGCGGCTCCGATGAATACTCCGATTGAAGCGATAATCAGCACGCGCTTGAAGGTAGCGGCTCCCGAGCCGATTGCAGAATTCAGAAAATTGACAGCGTCGTTGCTTACTCCCACCGATAAATCGAACACTGCCAGAAGAAACAGAAAGATTACAATACACAAAAACAATATTTCCATAAATCAACTTTGTTTTTTTATACAACAAAGTAACATGGAAATCATTTCATAAATGTTTCAAAAATTTTAATCTTGTATTAAAAACGTAATTTTAAACAGCAGGCCGCCGCTTTTCTTGTTTTCCACAGTGATATTGCCTCCGTGCAGCATCACGGCATTCTTTACAATCGACAATCCGAGCCCTGTGCCGCCGGCATTTCGGCTGCGTCCTTTGTCAATACGGTAAAATCGTTCAAAAAGTCTCGGAAGATGCTCGGCAGGCACACCGACGCCGTTGTCTTCCACTGTAAGCACGATTTTAGCCTCGCTCACATATACCGGCTCGATTTTTATATAAGTACCACCGCTGTAGGCGATTGCATTGTCAAGCAGATTATTGAATACGGCCTCTAACAATGAGCCGTTCCCTTGCATAGGCAATTGGCCCGATACATTGTTCTCGATTACAATGCCCTTATTATCGGCAATGAGCTGATGCTCCTCTACAGTATTATTTATTATTGACGCAAGGTCGACCCTCTCTTTCACAATCGATTCTCTGCCATCGTCCATTCGGGTAATCAGCGATACGTCGGAGAGCAGCCTCTGAAGCCTGTCGGTATTCGACAGACAGCGTTTCAAAAAGGTAATGCGCTTTTCCTCGCTCATGTTTTCATGGGCAATAAGTGTCTCGATGCAAATACGCACTGAGGCAAGCGGGGTCTTCAGTTCATGGTTTATATTATTTGTCAGCTCTTTTTTAATCAGTTCTTTTTCCTGTTGCTCGCGCAAAGCGGCTTTGTGTTCGGCATCGCGGTCGGAATAGGCCTGCTGCAATCGGGCATACAGTCGCACGATATTATTAGATATGGCGCCGAGTTCATCGTTGGGAAATGGTTCCGTATCCGAAATCCGGCTGCCCCGCTCTACTTTCTCTGCAAACTCATTCAGCCTCATTATATGCTGTCCGACTCGTCTCGTGGCGAAATAGCCCAACATGCACATAACCAGACTTATAATACCCATAATCCATAGGAAATTATAATCGGCCCGCAGCAATGTGCTGAGCGAGAGAGAATAAGGCACAGCCGTGCGTACAATCAGACCCTGATTGCCTTTTGTAGCGGAGTAAAAATAATATTGACCCGTACTGCGGCTGTGACGGCGCACGGTATAACCCGAAGTCGATTTCAGGGCCCGCTTTATTTCTTCGCGGTCAAGATGATTCGTGCCCGGGAGCGAATCCATTGAGTTATCGTAAATCACCGAGCCGTCAGCACGCATGACGCTTACTCTTATGTCCTCGAACGGATGAAAATCGGCAAGGGATATGTTTCGTATGTCCTGCCCTTCTTCCAGTTCCGTGAGAATATAGGTATTAATCAACTGCAGCCGCGTATTCATCTCTTCGGCCTTGAAATCCTTCTCGCGCTTATACTGAAACGCGATGAAACAGCCTGCAAGCAACAGGGAATATCCGAGCAGCCACAGAAAAAGACGCTGGGGATATGAGACTCTATTCGATAAAGCCATAGCCGTACCCTGAGCGTGTTACTACGTGCTTGCCGTATTCTCCGATTTTCTGACGGATACGTGTGATGTTGACGTCAACCACCCTGTCGAGCACCACTACCTCATCAGGCCAGATTTCATCAATCAGCGCGGCCCGCGAGAACACCTTTCCGATATTGGATACGAGTTTCAGCAGAATCTCAAACTCTTTCTTCGGCATTTTCACCTCACGGCCGTCGACAGTGCACATATGATTGCGGAGCGACAGCACCAGCCCTCCGTAAGACACTTTTTCCTCGTCCGTCCTTTCGGCGCATTTAATCGCCGACGTGCGGCGAAGTACGGTGCGTATTCTTGCCAGAACCGTCCGCAGCGAGTAAGGCTTCACGATATAATCGTCGGCACCGAGGTCAAGACCGTTTATCATATCCTCCTCAGTGTCTTTTGCCGTGCAGAAGATTATAGGCACCGATGCCGTGGCAGGATTGGTCTTCATAATCCTGGCAAGCTGTGTGCCCGAGATTTCGCCCATCATTATGTCGAGAAGCACAAGGTCATAACCCGATAAATCGAGTGCAAGAGCCTCTTCGGCACTGTATGCAGTGTCGACCTCATACCCTTCGGCTTCGAGATTGAATCCGAGTGTATCGCAGAGGGTCTCCTCATCATCTACAACAAGAATACGTTTGCTCGTTCCCATGCCGCAAATTTAAAGATTATCCTCTGTCCGCACCACTCCGCACCTCAAGTTTAATAAAAGTTTAACATCGCGAAGGGAACATGTTCTAATGACAATCCCTTTGCGACTTCACCGCCATTGTCGTTAACACCATCAAAGACCGTTCATTCCGTCAATCGTTGCTCAAATAATTTGGATTTTTTGTCAGTCAATTTCAATATTGTCAAGGAGTTTCCTGGCTTCGCTTACAATGTCGTATATGGAGTCTTTATCAATGTCAAAAGTTAAAGAATGTTCGTAATCCCACTCATTCTTTTTGTATTGGGCTGGAAGAATCGTGATTTCGGCATCATTTTGTCGGACGTGTACATATGTCGATTGATTATGAAGTTGTCGCCACGAACGCTGCTTCATTGCTTTTATCAGCTGTGCGGATGTTAACTCCTCGTATTTGTTGCGATTACTGGCAATAAAAACTTCGCCAAACACATTATTGAATTCGACATCATCACAATCTATTGGAGCGAATTTTATAGGATAGCTCATAGAGTACCCAAACCCGGTCTTACCATATCCTGTTAGGAAAATATATTGTTTGGTTGTTCGATAAATCCCACAGGCTCTTTGCGTTTTGGAGTCCTTCGACATTCTCGGCTTTATCAACTTAACCTTTATCCAACTCAATATATCCTGCCACTTTTTCATTTCAACGCTTCGATTTTAGCAATGGTCGAATTAGGCAAGATGTCAATGCCGTAGAATAAATGACTGCTCTGATAGCCGAGAAAGTCAATGTATTTCAGTATAAGCGCATATTTGCTTTGTGTTCTCGCCATGTCAATGTTGCCGTTCTCATCAAAGCAGATAGCCTCATGGTGGGCTATGCGGTTACGAAATGTCTTAATCTCCTGAAGCTCGTTGAACACCGCTCTTTGCCCTAATCCGGCAGTTCGATTTGGGAATATACGCAATAAGTTCTGACCGCCGAGTCTAAACGGCTGTCGTGTAAACAAATGTGTCCAAAAACCGAAAGAAACCGAGGAAACGACACGGTCGTTTGTATATCTCCCGTTTTGCCTAAGCGCAGTGATTATCCGAAGTACCTCATTTTTCTGCGGCGCGTTTGCAATCATACCTCCGGGTTGCATCTGATTCTCTACCCATTCGGTATCGTTGAATACGCTCTGATAATGAGCGTTTATGGCATTACGAAGCACGACCTCAAAGATATTCAGTATGCCATAAAACTTTTGGCATAACTTCACGTTATGCCTATAAAGGGTAAGTGCTTTGGCTGTATTACCGCCGCAAGCAACTAAATATTTGTTTAGGCGAGCCGGAGAAAACGCCTTTTCATACTCAGAATATTTCACTTCGTGATTTTTAACGTATTGCAATTTGCGAAATTACTAAATTATTTCTAACTTTGCAACGGAATCCCCCGAGTGTCCCTGTCTTCGGACAAACCTCGGGGTTTAGTTTTTTAACTCATAATCCAAGTAGCTTTTCTTGCACCTATCCACAGAGCAATACTATTCTAATTATAGTTGATTATCAGCGATAAAAGTTATTGAAAACAATTTCACATGGAAATTTCAAAAGAACAATACGAATATTCACTTCGACGCATTGAGAAACTGTTGCCGTTAGTAACTGATGAGACACCTTTAAACGACAAAAATGCCGTTGAACTTACCATTGTTTCCGATGTTGTTGAAGCATACGAAAAAATCCACTATCCTATTGCAAAGCCAACGATTGAAGAATTAATCAGACTGTCTCTTGAAGAAAATGGCATGACACAAAAACAGCTTGCCGAAAAAATCGGAGTAAGCCCGTCGAGAGTGAGCGATTATATCTCCGGGCGCGCAGAACCGACACTACGTGTTGCACGCGCAATCTGTATGATTCTCGGCATTGCACCGGCTGCAATGCTCGGACTCTGATTCAGGGATTATCGGTGATAAAAATATCATTGAAAACTATTAGTGGCTGTATATGACGACAACAGGATTACCGACATCATCTGCATTCTTAAACACTGCCTTGACTTCATCGCTGAAGCAGGCAGCCTTCTTCGTCAGGCACCTCCGCGCACTATCAATATCCTGACTGGAGAAGGCACAGATAAGAGAGCGGCTGTCCGACCCTTTTATATTGAAAATCCGCTCTCCGCTCAGCACCGACTTCATATTATTCGATGAATATCTGATACCGCACCCATTGGTCTTGTCTATCCAGTAGTAAGCGTCACTGAGAGAAGGCCACGGCACGAGAACTATAAATCCTGAGGTTTCATAAATATCATTGAACCCGGGAAAATATTTGCCGTCCCACATGGTGATAATATCGCCAGTCTCGGCCACGACCTCTTTCGGAGCCATTTTTTTCTTCAATGACAGTTTGTACGACGGCCATACTTTGCCGTTCTCCATATTATAAATGGTGTCGTTGAGAAACTTGAAGAAAGTAAAGCGATTACCGGTAACCGTTGCCGGATGAGCGGCGAAATCAGTACCATAATTACCTTTCAGTTTGACAGGAGCAAACGAATCAAGAGGAAAAGACTTTCCGTCGGGTGCGACTACAGTAAAAGCATATTCGCTCGGAGGAACCAAATTTCCTCCCGTCATCATATGGCTTATCATCATATAGCCGTTTCCGCTGTGTGTCACACTCGTTACCCACGGAAAGTCAAACTCTTCTTTACCGATAAATTCACCGGCAAGTGTATAGCGATACCGTGTCATTTCAATGTCATCAATCACATTGACTGTGTGCTCTTTTGCATCATAATACATATCTGAAAGGTGGGAATAATTGCCTGAAGCGGCTCCTTTCTCGCCTATCATATGCGAGAATCTGCCGGTGTATTTATCGAAAGCAAAAATTTTATTTTCCGTCAGCACGAGAAGAATATTGCTGTTTCCGGCCTCGATTATGCGCCTGATGCCATCGACCTTGCCTGCGTCAGAATCGAGCTGAAAGGCACGCACATTTTTGAACGAATCCGAAATCCTCAAGCCGGGAGCGCATTCTTCAAACATTATTTCCGAAACCGCTCCTGCGTCCGGCATCGGTTTCCCATATAGTCCCATGGGCTCCGTTTCAGCATCGGGTTCTTCATCGAAAGTTATATGAACGTTTTCGGGAGTACGACGGTCGAGATTTATAGAGAATGTAGTCGTATTGTATTCCTTATATTCCCATAGTTTTAATTTCCCGATTTTAAAGAACTTGTCCTTGACTTCATCTTTTATTTCAAAGAAGCGTTTGCCGTCTTTGATATACGTTTTACATGGCACCGACTCTCCGTCGAACACAATCACAGTGTCTTTTTTACATATGTCTTCTGTAGTGGCGGTGTTATCACGGTGTTCATATGCCATACAGAGAGGGCAGCAAGCTACAACTGCCAGTATTAACGATAAAAATGTTTTCATAAAAACGGTATTAAAAAGGTGTTGGACTAATAATTTCACATCACGTCCCCTGCTCAAGCCTGATTGTGAATGAGGTGAGGCCGGTGTCGGGCGATGTGGCGAGAGAGAAGGGGAAACGGTGAGCGCGCAGAATATCGGCTATGAGCATCAGGCCGAGGCCGCGGTCGGGACGCTTGGTGGAGAAAAACGGCGTGAAAAGCTTTGCTGCGGCAGTCTCCGAGAGGCCTTTCCCGTTGTCAGTGATGATGAGACACGATGGCTCCTGTTCGCCGTCGGATGAGGCTATGCTTATGCTGATTTCACCGTTGCGTCGGTCGCCGATGCTCTCGATAGAGTTTTTGACAATGTTGACTATCACGCGCTCCATGAGCATCGGGTCAATGCCAACTGTGCCAGGCTCTCCCTCGGCATGATAGTTAATGGAGATATTCTCAGGTGCCATGCCACGGAGCGACGGCAGAAGACCTGAAATCCACGCACCAACATTGACAGTCTCCGGCGATGCAGGCGGCAACTTGACTATATCGGCATAACCGCGCACGAAGCTCACCAGGTTTATACAGCTGTTGCGGCTGCTTTCTATGGTGCTGAATTCAAGAGCATCGTCGGCATGAATCTCCTGAAGTGTCTCGAGAACGGAAATTACACTTCCGAGCGAGTTGTTGACCTCATGCCCGATAGTACGCACTATTTTGTTGAACATCTGCTTCTCGGCTGCAGCAATTTCCTCGGTGAGGCGTTCCACGATGATAAAACGGCGACGGAAGCCGGCATCCATAAACCACAGCTTCGATATGCGCACAATCAGCGCGTCGGCGAGGCGGACTGTCGCGGTGTCGCCGTCGTTTACGTCCGCAATGGCCTTGTCGAGTTGCGGCGACTGCATTCCGTCCCATGCGCTGTTGGTCTGCACAATATCGCCTCCGAAATCGCATATGGCGATACCGAGAGGCGAGGCATCGACAACAAGCTGCAGAAAACGGTTCTGCTCCAGATTTTTCAAGCGCTCGGCTTTCATGGAATCAATGAGCCTGTTGTACAGCTCCACCACCTTGTCGGCATCAGCCTGACCGGTCGGACGCAGACGGCTGCTGAAATCCTGCTCGCGGAGAAGATACATTCCGTTTTCCACGGCACGGAGCGGCGTCAGCACCGAATATATAAACAGCACTGCCACAACCAGAGCGGCCGCGCTCAGTCCGACCGTCCACTTCCATGTGATACCGGCTGCAGCGGTGAAGGCTGTAGCTGCGATAAGCAGCACAAGGACAAGAAAATAGAGCTTGTATCTCATAACTTGAATTTTTCTATCCGGCGGTAGAGCGCCTGGCGGGTGATGCCGAGTTGCTTTGCTGCCTCCGACATATTGCCGTTGCAGCGGCGCATGGCTTCGGTGATTGCATTCCGTTCAATATCGTCGAGTGTTTCCGCGCGCCCGGCGGCCTCTCTCTCAAGGTCGCTCTTGGCAATCAGTTTTCTGATTTTTGCAAGCAAATCGGCATTGCTCCAGGGCTTTGTGATGAAATCGACGGCACCGAGACTCATTGTCTCTACGGCGAGCGGAATAGTTCCCCATGCCGTAACCATAATTACAGGCACGTCGGGGCGCAGAATACGGAACTTACGCAGAGTAGCAATACCATCCTGGCCCGTGGTGGAGAGCGTCAGATTCATGTCAAGAATTGCAAGCCGCACACGTTCGTCGCGAACGGCCACAAGGGCGTCGGCCTCGTTGCTCACAGCCACGGGTTCGTATCCGGCACGCTTCAGGGCAAGCGACATCGACATCCTCACGGCATTATCATCGTCTACAATCAGTATCATATCACAAAATTAAAACTTTTTTGGTTCCGCAGCCTCACATACGGCACAATTTATCTATGTCGGCATTTATGTCGCCGTGGTGCTCGTAGTCGTAGAGTGTGAGCGAGCGGAGCTGATACCAGTAGTTCCAGAACTGATACAGCTCATTGATATAGCGGCGCTTGCTCTCGTCTTTGGTACTCTGAGAGTCGTTGAGGTCGAGAGTTGAAATCTTGCCGATGAGAAATGTCTCGAAATTGGTATTGTAGCGCTGCACGGCTATTTCGTCGGCACGGGCTGCGATTGAGAGCTGCTGCTGCTGATTGCCGAAGCGCTCCACAAGCACATACAGCTGCTGGTTGAAATCGAGTGATTCCTGACGCAGACGGCTCTCGGTGACACGGCGGTTGCTTTCGGCCACCTTCACCCTGCCGCGACGTTTGCCCCAGTCGACTAAGGGAATCGAAAAACCGACCTCAACAAGCTGATTGCCACGCAGATGACGGTAGGCATCAGAGAGGCGGCGGTCAGTGCCGTTGAAACCCACCTGGGCATAGAGATTGATTTCGCGCATATTGCCTTTGGCCCGTGCCACCTCGTACTCGGCCTCAAGCTGACGACGACGGATGTTTTTGGCGAATTTGTTGTTGGCGAGCGCACGGTTGAGCGCGTCGGCGTATGTCACCGTAGCCTTGGGGACATCATAAGGAATGACCGGCACAATCTCCACATCTTCGCCCAAATCGAGAAACGAACGCAGCGCGAACATGTCGCTCTTGAGCTGGCTGCGGCAGTCCGTGAGGTCCGAAGTGGCAGCGAGCACGTTGAGCTCCATTTGCCTGAGGTCGTTCTCACTGATTTGACCCATTTTGCGCTTCTCCACAGCCACGGCATAGAGTTTGTTGGCGTTGCTGAGATTCTGCTCGGCAATCGACACATTCTCGCGGCTCATAACGAGGGTGAAGAAGTAGTGCACCGTCGACAGGGCCACGCGCTCTGTGGCACTCAGAAATCCGGCCTTGGCCTCCTGGAAGCGTAGCGGCTCGATGCGGCTGTCCCATTTGAAAGTATTGACCGAAAAAATCGGCTGCTGAAGCGTGACAGCCACCGGAATGCTCATGAAGCGGTTCGAGCCGCCGGCATCAAACTGCCGCAGATAGTCGAGCGACGTGCCGAGGCTGATTCTGCCGCCTGTAAGGGTTATGTTCTGATTTACCGACAGCTTCGCCTGAGCATCGAGGCTGTGGGTGCGCACGAAGCTGTACTCGCCGTCTTCGTTCATATACGACGTATAGCGGTCGGAGTACGACGGCACCGTGCCCGAGAGGGAGAATTCGGGCAGGCGGTCGGCCCTGTAGCTGCGCCACTGCCAGTAGGCGGTCTTCAGCTCGTCGAGAGCCACTGCCGCATCGACGCTCTGCACTCTCGCCATGGCAATGGCATCGTCGAGCGTAAGCGAAAGCTCACGCGCCGTAGCCGCTGCCGGCAACAGCAGCGTGAGCATAATCATATGGATAAAAATCGTGCGCATATTAATCACAACTCTTTAATTGCATTTGCCGGCTCAATCTGCGTGGCCTTGCGCGCCGGCACATAAATTCCTGCAACAATCAGCAGGGCGAGAATCCCTACAGTCCATGCCATGCTTACCAGAGCCGCCGACAGATTGCCCGACACCCATTCGCTGAGCATCTCGGTGTGCGAGAGCCAGTAAATCAGCGGCAGAGCAATCACCACACTGATGCTGAGCAGAATAAGGCCCTCGCCGAAGAAGCGGGAATAGATTGAGCGATTGGTGGCACCGCTCACCTTGCGTATGGCGATTTCGGACACGCGCTGCTGTGTGCGGAACCAGAAGGAGCCGAGGAAGCCGAGGAATATCACCATAAGCACGAACACCGAGAATATGATGTTGTTGCGTATTCTCTGATTTGCCTTAAAGTTATTATAATACTGTTCATCCTTGAAAGAAGTAATAAACTTAAGATAACTATTGCCGGCGCGCATATCTTTCATGGTAAGCGATTCTACAAACTTATGCCCCATACCCGGCTTCACGCGAATAAATATGTTATTAATCCAATCCATGAAAGAGTCAATATTCTTATAGCATATCCTTTCGTCTGTAGGTTCGTAGTCACCACCCCTTCTCATACTATAGGCAATCGCACCCACCCGTATAGTACTCAAGGAATCATTGCCGAGATATACTTCTTTCCCTAAAAAATCTTTAGCACGGGGCTCATCAGGGTCCTTGTACACATCACGGTCTGCTATAATCACATCTCCTCTTTCAATGATTTCGGCCAGTTCTTCGGTTGTCTCACCGTTAGCCCCGGTCATACGGAGAAAACGTACCATATCTGGTGTTATAGAAACGATGTCAGCATTATATTTACTTACAGGAGTATTTCCTTCAGAAGACAGTGAAATAGATGAAACCATACTTGAGAAACCATAGGGCATCTTTTGTGCATAACTGCCGATAACATCTTCTACATAAGGATTAGATTTAAGCTTAGCGATAAGCAAATCACAACCGTCGTTAAATAAACGCTTTTTCTTAAAGTATGAGTCACCTTTATTATATTTGAGCGTGTATACATTTGCATAATATACATCCTCGAAATCAAAACCTTTATTACTTGAGTGTGAAAGATAGATACCGTACAATGAATTGAACAGGAAATGCAGCACACATATCACAATCACCAGCTCCACGACGAGCCACACATTAGGCCGCCACTCATTGAGCATCTGTATTATAAGTTTCCGTTTCATAATCATTTCGCATTAATGGCTTCGACCGGATTGAGACGCGAGGCCTGCCATGCCGGCACGAAAGCACTGATAAGATTAAGTATAAAGCAGACGGCAACAGCTATCAGAATCGTGCCGATATTTATTACGGCACTTAGTGCCGGACTTATCTGAAGACCGACGGTATCCCTACTTTCGTACAGCCCGCTGTAGGTAAGCGCAAAGGTGATGCCGATACCTACGCCGATGATGCCGCCGACAAGGGTCAGAAGAAAATTTTCCGAGATAATATCGACGATTACTCTCGAGCGTGTGCAGCCGAAAGCACGGCGTATGCCGATTTCGTTTACACGCCTGCGCATACGGCTGTGCAGAAGAGTGCTGAGATTGATTGCCGGCAATATAAGCAGGATTGCATAGAGCAGATAGCGCTCATGCTCCTGTCGGGAAAAATCAGGACTTGAATAATCATCGATTTCACCGGAAGTTACAGTCTTCTGGTCATAGGGTGAATCGTGATATACCACCTCATAGCCTATTGATTTGAGCTCCGTATTGAATTCGGCATACCTCGCCTTAACCTGCTTGCGTATATAGTCGAAATCAACGTCTTCCTTCACAAGTAGGATAGCTGTATGGTTACTCGCGTAATGCATATAGGGCGCCATATTCTCATCTCCTTCATACATGAGTCCGGATGCAGTTTCAGGGCCCGTGGCAATAAAAATATCGCCGCTCGCATGTGTCGCAAGAAGCGAACTGTCTTTTACAACCCCCGTAACGGTATATTCCTTTTGGTCAATTACAAGTGTCTTTCCTTCACATTCGGTTGTGCCGAACGCCTTGCGTGCCGTGCTTTCGCTGATTACAACCACAGGCATATTTGCATAGGCTTCCTCATCAGTGAAATATCGTCCTGAAATAAGCGTATGGTCGAAAATTCTGAAGAAAGCAGCATCAACATCGCGCGTCTCTGCTTCAAAACTCTTTTCCGTAGAGCCATTCACATTATGTGGAACCAGCCAATCTCTGATAATAGCCATATTCTCAACACCGTCAAGACCACCATACAGTTTTTTTGCAGTGTAATGACATAGCCCGAAACCATTTCTCGTGCCACCTTCTTTAATAGGCTCAAAATGAATATTATCTGCTATAAGAAGCCGGTCACGGCAACTCTCGGGCGCAAAAGGAACTACGCTCACACGCGAGGTGATTGCAACAACCATGAAAAGGAAGATAGACAGAGCAGTGGCGATGATTGTGACAGAACCTATCACGGGCTGCCGACGGATGTCGTAGATGATTTGTCTGATTTTCTGTTTCATAGCTTTATCCGATGATGCGTCCGTCGAAAAAGCGCACAATACGGTCGGTCTCGAGCGC
>CAJUKF010000038.1 GCA_910587355.1 uncultured Muribaculaceae bacterium | reverse complement strand
TGCCGAAGTAGTGTTCGCACTTCGTGCCGAAGGTCGTTGTGTCGTGAAGCATGAGCGCCGGCAGGCTTGTTTCCATATTACAGCCGCTCCCCCCCAGAAATAAAAACTTATGCGTCGTATTCTCTCTAAAATTCTATTTGTCTCCGTCATGGTGTTTATGGCGCTGGTACTGGCTCTCAGCGCAGTGCTTATATGCACCGTGAAGCTTCTGCGGCCCGAACGTATTACTCCTGTCGTAGAGCGTGTGGCGGCCAATGTACTTGATGCGGATGTGTCCGTAGCTCGTATAGAACTCGCTTTCGAGCCGGCTTTTCCCATGCTGAGGCTTTGCGTCGATTCTCTCTCGGTACGCTCACGCGCTTTCGATTCCTTCAGCGCTGATGAACGCGCCGAACTTCCGGCATGGAGCGATTCCCTTCTGTCCGTGGAACGTTTTTGCGGAGCTGTCGACCTCGGGACACTCTTAAGTCGCGGAGAACTAACGCTGCGTAATGTAGAGTTTGTGCGTCCGGCCGTGAATATCGTCATATCGCGCTCTGGTATAGGTAATTTTGACATCTATACCTCCGATACCACTGCGACTGCCGATGAAGGGCCGCTTGTGATACCGCCCTTGTCAGTCAACAGACTTGCATTTGTAGAGCCGCAAGCCATTCGATATTTCAATGCCGTCGACAGTACCGACGCAACTATTGTGCTGCTTCACGATGCTTTGCTCGAAAGCGCCGGAGAGCCTGCTTACTCGCTGCGGATTGATGGCAATATGAAATCACCTTATGCGCATGAGCTTGTCAATCTTGAAGATATTTCTTTCGGACTTGACGGCCGTCTGCATTGGAGTCCATCGCGCCCGATGCACGTAGAGTTTGAGCAGTTTGCCATGCGGGGGGCTTTTGTAGAGGCCCGTCTTGATGCGGCGGTAGATATGGATAGCTCGCTTACGGTGGCGTCGGCTTCTCTGGCTGTCGCACCGGTAAAGATATCAGATATTCTCAGGGCCGTCCCCGACAGCCTTCGCAAGTCCTACAGACTTGTATCGCCGTTTTTTGAAACCGATGGGGCCGTCAGGCTTACAGCCCGACTTCTGCAGCCTTACCGTACGGCCATCGACAGTATTCCGGCCTTTGACGTGAATATAGCCATGGATGACGCTCCCGTGAGATACGGAAAAGCGAACTTCCGCAATGCCGGTTTCGATATAAGCGCACGTCTTGACAGCGGAGGCATTGATGATGTAAGACTTGACATACACCGTCTCATGGTAGCGGGGCCTGCCACGACGCTGACTCTCAAAGGCAGCGTGACCAATATGGTGAGTGACCCGGCTTTCGACTTGTGCCTGCGCGGCAATATCGACCTTAGACTGTTGCCTCCGGTTGTCGCCAATATGGCGCAGGGATATCTGAGCGGTGTACTCGACACGGATATCGATGTTACAGGGCGTATGTCGATGCTTTCGGCGGACGGATTCCATAATCTTTATGCCCAGGGCAAGATGCGGGGCCGTAATCTTTACTATCTGTCGGATGATACCTCTAAAATGGTCGATATACCGCGTGTGGGACTTGCGTTCAATTCCTCATACCGCAGCCGCGATTCTCTCGGACGCGCTTCGTCGCCAATGCTTGGAGCAGGGGTAAAAGTGGATACCGCCACCATGCTTTTCGGAGGCACCGGCCTTTCCGTCGGAGGATTCGCACTTGGAGCCGGGGTGGAGAATGCACGGCGGTCGGCATCGCCTTCCGTTGTAGTGCCATTCGGAGGCGGAATAAAGGTCGGTTATCTCAATGTGGAATCAGTAACAGACAGCGCAGGCGCGCGCTTCCGCGATATTGCAGGGCATGTGAAAATGCAGCGTTTCAACGGTGAAAAGCGCTTGCCTGAGCTGATTGCAGAATTATCGCTCGGTCGAGTGGTCGCCGGTTCGCAGACAATACGCTTTCTGCTGTCTGACGGAGCATTGAAAGCATCGCTGCACAAGAAACCGATGTCGGAACAGGCCCGCAAAGAGACTCGTCATCTGGCCGACAGCATACGCAGACTCCATCCCGATTTGTCGGTTGACTCCGTGATTCAGCTGGCAATCGAAAAGCGGCGCGAGAATCACCGTAAGATTCGCCGTGTGGGTGCAGAACTTGTTGACAACGACACGGAAATGCTGGAGTGGAATCTGGCAAACGGTTTCCGCAAATTCCTGCTCGGCTGGGTGCTTGATGGCAGTCTTTCATCGAGCGATGCCCGTATGTTTACGCCTTATTTCCCGTTGCGTAACCGCATCAGTCATCTCGATTTGCGTTTTTCTAATGACTCGATTTCGTTAGAGCGGCTTTCGTATAAGGCAGGCAACTCCGATATCGCGGTCAATGGTCTGATTTCCAATATCAAGAGAGCTTTGACGCGCCGTACTGGAAATACGCTTAAGATAAACATAGCTTTGGAGAGTGATACTATTGACATCAATCAGCTCTCGGCGGCTGCTTTTGCCGGAGCTGCATATGCTGATAAGGTACGTCGCGGAGAGCCCACGGCCACTCTTCGCAGCGATGATGATGACGCTCTTGAAAAGGAACTCGATGCTATGATGTCGCAGCACAGCGATACTGCAGCTCCTTTGCTTGTGCCTGTGAATATCGACGGGCGTATAAGCCTCAATGCTGACAATGTGCTCTACAGTGACCTGATGATGAAATCCCTTAGCGGAGAACTGCTTGCATATAACGGTTCGGTGAATCTCCACAATCTGTCGGCCACCTCGGATGCGGGTGCCATTAATTTGTCTGCACTGTATTTTGCCCCGCGGGTTTCAGATATGCATTTCGGTTTCAGTCTCGATATGTCGCGTATGAATATAGAGCGCTTCCTTAGACTTGTTCCCGCAGTGGATTCGATTCTTCCAATTATGCGCGGGTTCAGCGGTATAATAGATGCCGAGCTGGCTGCTACAGTCGATATAGACAGCTCCATGAATATGGAACTGCCGACGCTTGACGCTGCCGTAAAACTGACGGGGGATTCGCTCGCCTTTATCGACAAGGATACATATGCGACTCTGGGCAAGTGGCTGCGTTTCCGCGACCGGGCCGACAGTAAAATCAAGCATATGAGTGTCGAGATGCTTGTGCGCGACAATATGCTCCGCATTTTCCCCTTTGCTTTCGATATCGACCGTTACCGCCTCGGAATCACCGGCTACAATGACCTCGGTCTGAATTTCGATTATCATATCTCAGTGCTCAAATCGCCTTTACCGTTCAAATTCGGCATCAATATAAAGGGCAATCCCGACAAGTATAAAATACGTCTCGGGGGGGCCAAATATAAGGACAGCTATGCGGCCGAATCTGTGGCGATAACTGACACCGCCAGAGTAAATCTTATAAGGCAGATTGAGAATGTATTCCGGAGAGGTGTGAAAAATTCGCGCTTCTCGCGTCTGGATGTAAACATTCCTGATTCGCTCCAGACAATTGCCGAGGAACCTGAACCGACTTTTTCGGCTGCGGATTCGCTTCTCCTTAAACAGGAAGGCTTAATAGACCTCCCGACAGAAGAAACAATTAAGAAATGACAGACAAATCGATTCTTGACAAAGCTATAAAGAAGTATTCGGCACGACATGTTCTTGAAAGGCCGCAGGCAGTGCTTTTCGATATGGACGGAATTCTCTATGATTCTATGCCGCTTCATGCACGTGCATGGAAGCGAATGTGCGATTTAAACGGAATCCAGGCCGATGAAAACGAATTTTACGGTTATGAAGGACGTACCGGCGCCTCGACAATAAATATACTTTTCAACAGACAGTACGGCCACGGTGCAGACGATGATTTATGCAAGCTGCTCTACGCTCAGAAATCGGAGTTTTTCAAAGCTATGCCTGAACCGGCGATGATGCCGGGTGCAAAGGCCGCTGTCGATGCCGTTATTGCGGCCGGCTTAAGATGCGTACTCGTCACCGGCTCGGCACAGCACTCGGTGCTTGACCGGCTCGAACGTGATTATTCCGGAGCTTTCAGTATTCGTGTCACCGGTCTTGATGTAAAGCATGGCAAGCCGCATCCCGAGCCGTTTCTTAAAGGACTTGACAAGGCCGGAATAAAGGCTTGGCAGGCTGTAGCTGTGGACAACGCGCCCTTGGGTGTGCGCAGTGCGGCGGATGCGGGCATATTCACTATAGGCGTGCGCACCGGGCCTCTGCCCAAAGGTGCGTTGCTCGAGGCCGGTGCCGATATCGAACTTGACTCTATGGACGAATGCGCGCAGATGCTTAAATGGATTTTTAATGACTATGAACGAAAAGCTGATTTTCACAAATAAGACCGGAGAAGAACTCGACCGCTTTATAGGCGACCTCGGCAATCCGCGTACGATTATTATTACAGACAACAACGTGGAAGCGGAGGTCTTTCCGGCCTTGGGCCCGGCATCTGGAGTCGTGAGAACATCACCGAAGATTGTCATACCGGCAGGAGATGACAACAAGACTCTCGATACGCTTGCCACGGTATGGAAAGCACTGTCCGAAATGGAGGCTGTGCGCAAAACAGTGGTTGTGAACATCGGCGGAGGTGTTGTCACTGACCTCGGCGGATTCGCGGCAGCAACGTATATGCGCGGCATGAGGTGTGTCAATGTGCCTACGACGCTTCTTGCTGCGGTCGATGCATCGGTCGGCGGGAAAACCGGCATCAATTTCAACGGTTTTAAAAATCAGGTAGGTGTATTTTCTGAGCCTGTAGCCACTATAATTTCTTCCGAATTTTTTTCCACTTTGCCTGATGAGGAAATTCTGTCGGGCTATGGCGAGATGCTCAAGCACGGTCTGCTTGAAAGCGCAGATGCCATAGGCCGTCTGCTGGCGATTAATCCTCTCCAAGATATCTCGTTGTTGCTGCAACTGATATGCGATAGTGTGTCGGTGAAAGCACGTGTGGTTGCCGAAGATTTACGCGAGAGCGGAGCAAGGAAACTCCTTAATCTCGGCCATACTTTCGGTCATGCCTTTGAGTCGTACAGCTACGAACGCAATAGCCCCGCGGCACATGGGTATGCCGTAGTGTGGGGTCTTGTATGCGAGCTCGTGCTTTCGCATATGAGGCTTGGTTTCCCGTCGGAGCTGCTTTATAAAGTGAAAAATTATGTGAGGGAATATTACGGAGCGTTTGCAATCACGTGCAACGATTATCCTGCGCTGATACGAGCCATGCGGCACGACAAAAAGAATCCGGAGGCAGACAGCATTAACTGTACGCTGCTGCGTGCACCGGGTGTGGGCGTGACCGATGAGGTGGTATCTGAGGATGAAATAAAATCCACCCTTGATATTTACAGAGACCTCATGCTCTGATTGTTGCTTTCACATACATCTAAAATAAATTGAGGCACGCGGAGCAATCCTGATGCCTCAATTTATTTTTATGTTCAAATATTATTTCAACGCTGCAAGCGAAGCCTCGAGAGCGGCGAGTTTCGAATCGGCGTCTTCGAGTTTCTTGCGTTCGGCCGCTACCACCGCTTCGGGAGCTTTTGATACGAAGCGCTCGTTCGAGAGTTTCTTCTCTACGGAAGCATGGAAGCCTTTGAGGTAGTCGATTTCTTTGAGTATACGCTGGGTCTCGGCCTCGACATCGATGCGGTTGCTCTGCGGAATGTTGAATTCGAGCGTTCCCACGAGGAACGACTGGGCCGACGGGTCTTTCTCAGCGTTCTGCTCGATAGTGCCGATGCCGCCGAGTTTGGCGATAAGAGGCTCGATTGATGCATCGATAGTGCCGAGCACTTTGAGAGTGAGTTCTTCGCGCGGCGAAATGTTTTTGCGGGCACGGACGGCACGGATGTTGTTGATTATGTCGCGTGCAAGTTCTACCCGGGCAAGCAGTGCTTCGTCGATAGTCGCAGCTTCGGGAAGTGGAGCGTACATGATTGACTCGCCTTCTGCACGCTCGGCGAGATGCTGCCACAGTTCTTCGGTGATGAATGGCATGAAGGGGTGGAGCATACGCAGGAGCGAATCGAGGAACGAGCATGCTTCGCGATATGTGGTGCCGTCAACGGGTTCACCGTAAGGCGGCTTAATCATTTCGAGATAGCTCGATGAGAAGTCGTCGCGGAAGAGCCGGTAAACGGCCATAAGAGCTTCCGAGATGCGGAATTTGCCAAAGAGGTCGTCGACCTCGGCAATCGTTTTGCTGAGCATCGATGAGAACCACTGAGCGGCAAGCGCGTTGATTTCGGGCTGCTTTGCGTCATCGTTCACTTGCCAGCCTTTAAGGAGACGGAATGAGTTCCATATTTTGTTGCAGAAATTGCGGCCCTGTTCAACGAGCTTGTCGTCATACATGATGTCGTTTCCGGCAGGAGCTGCGAGCATAAGACCCATGCGCACGCCGTCGGCACCGTACTGTGCGATGAGTTCGAGCGGGTCGGGAGAGTTGCCGAGCATCTTGCTCATTTTGCGGCCGAGTTTGTCGCGTACGATACCGGTGAAATATACATTGTTGAACGGCTGTTTGCCCACGTATTCATAACCCGCCATAATCATGCGCGCAACCCAGAAGAAGATGATGTCGGGCCCGGTGACGAGTGTGGCGGTGGGATAGTAGTAGTTGATTTCTTCGTTTCCGGGGCGGTTGATGCCGTCGAAAAGAGTGATAGGCCAGAGCCACGACGAGAACCATGTGTCGAGGGCGTCGGGGTCCTGACGGAGGTCTTCGGCCTGAAGATTGGGGTTGCCGCTCTGTTTGCGTGCTTTCTCAAGTGCTTCTTCGGGAGTGAGGGCAACGACAAATTCTTCATCTTTGCCTTTTTTGTCGCCGTAGAAGTAGGCCGGAATACGGTGACCCCACCATAGCTGACGGCTGATGCACCAGTCCTGTATGTTTTCGAGCCAGATGCGGTATGTGGTCTTGTATTTTTCAGGAACAAAGCGTATGATGTCGTCCATGACGGGAGCGAGACTCTCGTCGGCGAAGTGCTTCATCTTCACGAACCACTGCAGCGACAGACGGGGCTCTACGGGCACTTTGGTGCGCTCCGACAGACCGATATTGTTGGTGTAGTCTTCCTCTTTTTCGAGAAGACCGGCCTTGCGGAGGTCTTCTGCAATTGCCTTACGGGTGTCGAAACGGTCCATGCCCACGTACATGCCTGCAACCGGGGCGACGGTGGCATCCTCGTTGAATATGTCGATAGTCTCGAGGTTGTGCTTTTTGCCGAGCATATAGTCGTTCTTGTCGTGCGCAGGCGTAACCTTGAGGCAGCCCGTGCCGAACTCAATGTCGACATAGCGGTCTTCAATTACGGGAATCACACGGTTGACAAGAGGCACTATAACTTTGAGGCCCTTGAGCCAAGTGTTCTTCGGGTCCTTCGGATTGATGCACATTGCCGTATCACCCATGATTGTCTCGGGACGGGTAGTGGCGACAACGGCATAGTGGCGGCCGTCGGCATCGGTGTGCACTACGCAGCCTTCGGGCGCGTTGATTTCGGCAGGCTCCTCAGCCAGATAATAGCGGAGGTAGTAGAGCTTCGACTGCTCTTCCTCGAAGAAAACTTCATCGTCAGAAATAGCGGTGCGGTTCTGGGGGTCCCAGTTTACCATACGGAGGTCGCGATAGATGAGACCTTTATCATAGAGGTCGACAAATACCTTGAGAACGCTTTCGCTGCGGAGCTCGTCCATGGTGAACGCAGTGCGGTCCCAGTCGCACGAAGCGCCGAGTTTGCGGAGCTGCTGAAGGATGATGCCGCCATGTTTCTCGGTCCACTCCCAGGCGTGTTTGAGGAACTGCTCGCGTGTGAGGTCGGTCTTCTTGATGCCTTCGGCAGCGAGTTTGCCGATTACTTTCGTCTCGGTTGAAATCGATGCATGGTCGGTGCCGGGAACCCACAGCGCGTTTTTGCCCTGCATACGTGCGCGGCGCACAAGAATATCCTGAATGGTATTGTTGAGCATGTGACCCATGTGGAGCACACCGGTCACGTTTGGCGGCGGTATGACTACAGTATAGGGTTGACGGCTGTCGGGCTCGCTGTGGAACAGTTTGTGCTCGAGCCAGTAGGCATACCATTTGTCCTCTACCTCGGCGGGATTGTATTTCTGGGGAAGTTCGTTCATTGTATTTCGTATTTTGACGTGCAAATTTACGGAAAAAATCCGGTTTTTTAATACCTTTGTAATCTGAAACATCAAAGTCTTTTTGATATGCGGCCTATAAGTACTATGAAGCGGATATTTCTGTTGTTTGTCCTTGTAATTATTTGTGTTTCCGGAGCTATGTCAGGAACACGCTATCGTGTGATGGATGAACGTCTTTCGGTCTATGGAGACCCTGACCGATTCAATCGTTTGGGCTATATGTATCGGGGTGACGAATTTGAAGCGACAGGCATGGACGGTACTCTGCTTATTTTCGAATATAACGGACGGAAGGCTTATACGGCCTCTTATTGTTGCAAGGAAATAGAGGAGACCGCACCGTCAGAAAATAAGGCAATCTCACCGGTTAAGAAAAAAGGTGGTGCAGAGAGCGTGCAGGCCGAGACTGTGTCTCCGGTTGCTGAAATTAGTTCTGAAGAAGCCGTAGGCGAAAAGAATATGGAAGTAACCAATCATCCTGCTTGTATTGCCGCCACGTCGAATTCTCACAAAGGAAATTCAGAGGTTCCCGAATGGGTAGCGGGGATTCTGGCCCTGATTATGTTTATGGGCGTAATTGTAGGATTTTGGACGATTTTCGGACACGGTTCCTGCGAAAGTTTTTTTGACAAACTCGCAGATGCCTATATAAGCAGTGGGTCGGTTTGGAGGCGGTTTCGTCCGCTTCTTGTGATGGCTATCGGTGGGATAACCTATAATTTCACGTTAAGTATCTCGGCCGCTTTTGTTGTGGCGGTCATATACGAAGCAATTGTGATTGCGGTGCGTGCCAAAAGGTGGAGAAGCCTGAGGGCGGCAATTGTTGAGGCTGTATACCTTCTGCTCGCAGGAATTGGCGCAGTAGCTTTTTGCGTGCTGTTGCTGTTTTTTGCATTTCTCGCATCGGGAGGTTCGGGCAAATCCGGGAATGCTTCATCTTCGTCCGGGGGAGCTGCTTCTTCGCGCTCAAGGTCGTGCTCAAATTGCCGCCACATTAACTGGAATCTCAAGTGTCCCTACCATGAATACCCGAATGCTAATTCTTGTAGCGATTACGACCCGTCGTAATGCGGATTTTTCAGATGTTTAAGGCTGTGCAGAATGTCACGCAGTCAGGAAATGAAGCTGCGGCGTGTGCTGCGGCTTCTTCTGTATCGAATATAGCGAAGAGCGAGGCTCCGGAGCCGCTCATGGCACTGTAGACCGGATTGAATGAGCGAAGGCGCGCGAGTGTGTCAGCGATTACGGGACGAAGTGCGAATATCGATGGCTCGAAATCGTTGACGAGAATGCCGTCGGTGTGCCATTGTTGTGCCGGTCGGCATATATATTGGTTCAGGCATATGCCGTCGGGCAGTTCGCATGGTGTCACACCGGCATAGGCGGCCGGTGTGGCGACAGCTTCGGCAGATGGTTTTACGATTGTTATCCAGCGTCCATTGAGGGAGGGTATTTCTACTGGCGACAGGCGCTGTCCGATGCCTTGTGCGAGCATAGGGCGGTTGTAAATGAAAAACGGACAGTCAGCGCCTGTCTTTGCCGCTATTTCGGCCAGACGGTTGTCGCTGAGACCGAGACTAAGGAGTTCGTTGACGGCCTTCAGGGCGAAGGAAGCGTCTGCCGAGCCTCCGCCTAATCCCGCACCGTCCGGAATGGCTTTATGGAGGTATATGGCAAGCGGCGGCAGGGTGATGCCGGTCTCGGATTCGAGATTGTGCAAGGCTTTGAGCACAAGGTTTTTCTCAGGAGGAATATTGCCCAGCGAATTGCCCGACAATTGAAAGGAAGGTCGGTCGGCCACTATGATTTCGAGTACATCGCACCATGGAACAGGTACCATTACAGTCTCTATATCATGGTAGCCGTCGGCACGTTTACGCAGAATGCGGAGGCCGATATTTATTTTGCAGTTCGGAAAAACGACCATATAATCATAAAAAAAGCCGGGGCCCGGGAGGGGCGCCCGGCGGGTGCTGGTTTAGAATATCTTATTTTCGTCGGCGCACCGAGCGTGTAGCGCTCGACGACGAACTGTTCTTTGTACTTACCTTAGGTGCCTTGGCTTTCTTCTCTTTTGTGGAACGCTTGGTTGAGCGGGCGGAGGCACGCGTACGCGATGTTTTCGGAGTCTCGCTGAGTTGTGTCGAATCAGCTCCTGCAGCGAGAGCTTCGGCGCGTTCGCGGGCGGCAATCACTTCCTCTCGAGAAGGTACCCACAGCTTTTTCTCGAAGTTTTCGAGATTGGTCTGGATACTGTCCTGAGCCTTTTTCAGACTGTCGGGGTCAGGATACATCTGTACCATCGACTTATTTTTGAGATTTCTGGTCTTATAGATATCTCCGTCGTACAGATTCAGTGTGAAGAAATCATCGTAGGTACAGGTGGGCAGATTGTTGTCATCGTCGACAAATATTTGCTGTGCAGCCAGATATGGCCGCAAATCGGCAAAACGAACCCAGAACATCGGGTATTTGAGCGCTTCTCCCCCGAAGTCGCCTGCGCGGTGGAGCACAGGACAGATAGCCTCGACAACAGGTCGCAGACGGTTGTTGCGGGTATCGTATTCCCAACGCTCCACGATGTAATAGGAGAGCACTTCGTTGGTGGGCACATCGCTTTCCTCAATCGTGAATTTAGGATTCTTCTCCGTGGAGCCTTTTGCCTCGGTATAAGGTATGTAGAAACGGTCGAGAATATCTTTGGTCTTAATCAGGTATTTTTCGGTGAAAATTTCGCGTCCATCGAGATATTCATATGCCGGTACTATATTGGACGCAAGCAGACGCATGATGATGCGGAAAAGGTTCTCCTGCCCATCAACAGGGTCTTCGGGGTAGTAGAGGGCTGCATTCTGGTCCTTGTCCAGGTCAATCGAGCGGTAAATCACCCTCATCCACTGACGGTCGGCATCGGTGATGCCAGAGTTGTCGTCGGTGTAGAAGTTCTTCATGCGGTCGGTAACCATGGTGCCGTCCTGCTGGCGGGGAGCGTTTCGGTCGCCGGCGCGGCGGCGTACGACACTGCCGCTGCTCGATTCCTGAGCGAAAGCCGTGGCAACGCTGCATATGAGCGCCGCGGCTGCCAATACTGTCTTTATAATACTTTTCATGATTTAGCGACTTAGTTAAGAATTACTTCCATTGGCGAAAGGTCGCGGGTGATGCCGTCGGGGCCTTTTGCTTTGATACGTGAGATGAAGAATCGCTTGCCACGGCCGAGACGCTGGAACTGTGCTTTCTGGCGCGTGGAGAACTGTGCTCCGGCGCTGACTTCGGGCATGGCGTTGCCCGACGAATCGAAGAACACTGTCTCGAAGCTAAGTACTTCGAAAGGGGTGTCGAGCAACCCGTCGTCAATAGCCGCGCTCAGCCCCGGGGAGGCAAGCAGCAGGGATTTTGCAAAGGGCTTTCCGCCGCGGTAATGGTCGGTGTTGCCCTGAGCATCGGTGAATGCGATAAACGGAGTGGGGTCCGGTAGTTTACGGACGCGGAAAGTGGTGGATGCCATGGTCACCTGATGGCCGTCCATATTGGCAGTTACTGTGACTACGGCATTCTGTCCTACGGTCTGCGGACGGGCTACCCAATGGTCGCCTTCGCGTGCGAGAGTGCCGTTGGTCATCGATGCGGATATGTCCGACATCGGGACACCAGGTACAGATATGCTCACGGGGTTGTTTATACCTGCATAGAGCACATTCATGAGGGTGGCCGATACGGTGGCCATAGGTTCAATCACGGTGTACGATGAAGAGAAGTCGTGACGCGTCACATTGCCGTCGCCATGTGTAACTTCAAGCCAGCCTTTGTAGTCGAAGGTACCGGTCGAGGCCGTGTTTATCTCATAAATGCCATGCGAATCTTTCAGTTCGTTTCCGTTTACGAAAATCGTGGGGCGCTGGGTAGTGTCGACAGCAGCCAGAACGATGTTTGCCGAGTATTTGCTGCCGCGCATCACCAGTCTCGACTGGGGAAGCACATAGGCGTTGAGTTCGTTCACACGCACATCGCCGGCATCGACCTGTGCGAGGAGTGATGCAAGCACTTCGCCTTCGGCAAAGAGAATGTCGCTCTGAAGCTTCGACAGAAGGGTGACGGCGGCTACAACGGGCTGCTGGTCGAATTTGGCCTCTTCCCACAGTAGCGGTGTGATATTGCCGGCTTTCGGTATGGGTGCTGTGGAGAGTGCCTCCACTATGGTGGCGCGTTTCAGGCTGTCGGGCATCATCGGTACCATGAAATCACGGTAGTCGTCGACGCGGAGACGCAGCACTTTGCCCTGCGGATTGGTGCCCGATAGCATTGTTACGGCCGCGGCCTCAAGGTCGTCGCGGCTTTGGATTCTGTCGGGGTCTCCGTTTTCTCCGTCGGCCTTACGCACAATGGCATATTTTAGGCTGTCGACGTATCGGTATAGAGCGGCGGTATTTTCGCGCACCTGGGTGGCCTTGTCGAGCCACGCCTGCGCTTTGTCAGGGTTCTGTTCTGCGATACCTGACAGTTGCGCGTACAGCGAAGCGTTTCGGTTGTCGAAATTTACATTAGAGCGTTTGAGGCCTTCGTGAACTTGCGTGAATCCATCGAGCACGTCGCTCGATACATTGAGCGCAAGCATGGCTGTCAGGACGATATACATGAGGTTTATCATCTTCTGACGCGGAGAAAGCCTTGTGTTATTTGCTCCCATTTATAATTGGAAATGTGATGATTAGACGATTATTGACGCAAATCGTTGCCGGAGGGGCTGTATGCGTTGGTGCGACGGTTATCGTGCGATACGGTGACACCGTCAATGTCGGGGGGCGTCATGCCGGGGCGGTACATGTTCACGGTCATTGCAGTGAGCATTTTCTCATATACCTGATTGAGCTGCTGCATGTAGCGGGCCATTTTTTCGGTTTCCTCGCAGTAGCGGGCGCTCTGATTTGCCGATTTCTCGTACATGTCACGTATGTCTTTGATACCGCGGTTGACGCGGTCGATTGAATCGATTTGCGACGATACGCTGCGCAGCTGCAGCTCGTAGATTGTGTTCAGGCCGCCGATGTTGCGGTCGAGAGCCTGCATCTGGTCGACGTAGCCGCGTGCGCTCTCAGAAATACGCTCACTGTTGTCGGTAATTGCCCGATAGCTGTCGAGCAGAGTGGTGGATACCTGGTTGAGTGCCGAGGTGACATTGTGAAGCTGCTGCATGTCGGCTGAGATGGCTGCCATCTGGTCGAGATACTGCTGTGTGGCGCTTGTGAGTTCGGCCATGCGCGAGAGCTGGTCGGCTGCCGCCGCCATTTTGGATATGCTGTCGCTTAGCGAGCGGCTGTCCTCCTCGCTAAGGTCGATGTTGTCGGGAATGCCTGCCGTGCGGCGAGCCTGTGTGGCCGAGACCGCAGGACGGCTGTAGCCCGAAGAAGTCTGTGAGCCTCCGACAATAATACGCGGAGAGGCGTTGCCCGTCTCTTCATCGTCATCTTTGTCAAGAAGTTCGGGGAAGACGTTTTCCCATTTATACTCGCGTGGCGGACGGTCGAATGCCGTAAGCACGAACATAAGCACCTCGGTGCCCATGCCGAGCGAAAGCAGCATGTTTCCGCCCGGAAGGTGAAGTATCTTGAAGAGGGCACCCCAGATTACGATAGCGGCACCGATACTATATGCAAAGTTGAAGAATCGCTGGCCGTTCTCACTGCTGATAAAGGCACTGATGACATTCTTGTATTGCTGTACTTTTCCCTTAGTCATTGTAATTAAGGCAATTGTCTCGACTTATTGTATAAGGAGAGGGGTTTATCGTTTATTGTTCTGTTTCTGGCCTTTTGCAAAGCCAATCTGAGTGCGCACGCAACGGAAGCCGATGTATGAGCGCTGTTCGTTCTGATACTCCCACATCCGTAGGTCGGAGCGTACGTTGTGCGCCACGTCTTTCCATGAACCGCCGCGTATAATCTTGCGCTTCATCTTGTATGGGTCTGTGACTGCGGCGTCGTAGCGGTACTCGGGATTGAGGTCGCTTGTGAGACGCCCCACACTTTCGGTGAAGGCTGTCGAGGTCCATTCGCTCACATTGCCGGCCATGTCGTAGAGTCCGAAGTCATTGGGGGCGTATGTGCCGACACGCGATGTGATTACGTGTCCGTCTTTCACGTAATTGCCTTCCATGGGCTTAAAGTTGGCGTAGAAGCAGCCTTTGTCGTCGCTCATGGTGAGGTCGCCGTCCCATGGGTACATGTTTTCGTCGATGCCGGCGCGTGCGGCAAACTCCCACTCGGCCTCGGTGGGGAGGCGGAACGGCTCTACGTAGATGCCGTCCTTGCCGAGAGAGCGGCGCAGGAAGTCGGTGCGCCAGTAGGCGAATGCATTGGCCTGCTCCCAGCTGACACCTACCACGGGATAGTCGTTGTAGCCTCCGTGAGAGAAATACATGCGTACGTAAGGCTCGTTATAGGCATTCTCGAAGTCGTTTACCCATGCGGTGGTGTCGGGGTAGACATTCACTATATAAGTGTTGAGGAAGTCGTAGGGGCCGGTGAGAGCACGCGTAATGGTAGAGCGCTGGATAACACCGTTCTCGTCGATGAAGGCGGTGTCTTTTGAAATCATGGGGTCGTCGGTAGGCGCGGGCTTGTCGGTGTTGTACTCGCGGCGCAGACGGTCGAGGCGGTTGCGCCGGCGCGAAGCCTCGGTCTGATTGTATATTTCGTAGCGGTAGTTGAGCTGTTCAGCGTCAAGTTCGCGTACGCCGGTTATTGGATTGGTGCGGTATACGCTTTCAATGGCGCGTTGCTCGTCCTCATTGGGATTGCGCCATGGAATAGGCTTGTTCCAGTTGAGGTGAGGTGTCACGGGATTGCCTTCGCGGTCTTCCTCGATTTTGAATTCCTCATTACCGCCGAAAGCCGGGTCGGCGAGACGCTCGCGGATAATGGAATCGCGTACCCAGAAAACGAATTGTTTGTATTTGCTGTTGGTGATTTCAGTTTCGTCCATCCAGAAGCCGTCGACCGACATGCCGCGGGCATTAGCCTGCAGATTCCAGAGCGAATCGGCTTTTCCGACGCCCATTTTCATGGAGCCACGGTCGATGAGTACCATGCCGTAGGGAGTTGGCTCGGCCCATGCCGTGCCTCCGACACCGGTGACTTCGCCGCCGGCCGACGAGCGCGAGCCCGTGGCGCATGAGGCAAGGGCGGCTGCCGCGATGCACGAGTATATTATCCGTTTGGCATTGTTTATCATATGCAAGAAATGTATGATGTTTATTTTTTTTAATAATCTGATGCAGGGCGTCTTACATGAAGCGGACGCTTTTCTGCCGGTGAGTGTTCTTGTCGCCGAGGTCGAGTTTGAGACTGTAGCCGGCTAATATTTCATGGCTGCCCGACGAAGCCTGCCGGATAGCCGAAGTGGTGTAGTCGTAGCTGTAGCCGAGAAAGAAGTTCTTGAATTCGACGGCGACAGTGGCAACAATCGCGTCGTCCCAGCGGTATCCTATGCCGAAAGAAAACATCTTGCGGTAGCGTGCACGGGCGGTGACTATGCCGCCGGTGTAGCTGAAATCGCTGCGGACGAGCACTGACGGTGCTAATTCAAATAACGTGTTTTTTATCGGGATATTGCATCCGGCGGTAAAATAGAGAGTTCTTTTAATCTGAAATTCGTATTTGCGTCCGGATGTTTCGGAGCCTCCCGAGGCGCTCTCGGCGTTCATGGTGATTGAGGGTGACGTGAGGTGTGTGCATGAGATGCCGGCATAGAATTTGGAATGCTGATACCACAGGCCCGCTCCGAAATCGAAGGCTGTGCCGTGTATGTCGGTGGTGGGAATGGCATCGTCGGTGCCCTGGTGGTAGTCGTCGCCGTCGGGCAGACGCACTTCCGAGCCTTTGAAAGTCTGGTCGACGAATCCGAGCTGAAGTCCGACGCTCCACGTGCCGCCGAATTTGCGCAGCTTGTAGGCGATTTGGGCGCCGAGGTTGAGGGTTTTATACAGACCTATGCTCTCCTGCGTGAGATTTACGCCGGTCCCCAGACGCTTAGAGCCTATTTTAAATGGCATGTCGGCTACGCCGAGAAACGTTTTCGGAGCGTTGTCGATGCCCACCCACTGCATTCTGGCTCCTCCCCGGATGCGGATGTAGTCGCTGTTGCCTATGGCCGAGGGATTGAAATACGACGGCACTTCGTAGTATTGTGTCAGATTGCCGTCGGTCTGCGCCCGTGAGCAGAGGGTCTGGAGAATGATGCCGATTATAAGGAGTGCTCTGAGTTTCATCATGTTATTCGAAGTAGAATGTGAGCACTACCATTTTGGAAGTGGCTTTGGTGAGAGACTGTGTGAACTTGTATTTCTGCGGGTCATCGACCAAATCCGGACGGTCGTGGGCAAGCATGTCGCTGAGACCGAAGCAGAATTTTATTTCGGGATTGAGCTTGAAATAGGGCAAATAGAAATCGCAGCCGAATCCTACGCTGAGATATATGTCGCTGGTTTTGAGCTGCAGTATGTCGCTGCGTTTCTTGGCCACATCGAAAGCAGGCATCACGCCGGCAGTAACATAGGGGCGCGAATTACGGTAGCGCATACCGCTGAATTTTATGTCGACGGGAAGTACGACGAACGTCGATTTTATATTCTGGCGCTCGCGTGCGTCGGTGTTTATTTCCTTCATTGTGATGTCGCGGCTTCCGAAGTACATGCCGGGCGACAAACGGACGGAGAAGTAGTTGTTGAGGCGTAAATCGAAGAGACCGTTGACGCAGAATCCCGGCTGATAGTTGGGCTGGTCGATGCGCCATTCCTCGCCTTCGGGCGTTATGTAGCCGTTGTGGGTGAGGCGCAGGTCGGATGCGTAGGCACCGATTGAGAAGCCGAGATGCCAGCGGCGGTTGTCGGCATAGGGCAGATTCTGCACTTTGTCGTTGAAAGTGCGCGCCACGGCCGGCACAGCTCCCGACAGCCCTGCAAGTAAAATAAGTATGACAACTTTGAGAAAGCGTTTCATCAAATGACTAACGCGAAAAACGGCGCATTATTGCCCTTTGCGAGTCAGAAGATGCCGGAGTTCTATGCCGATGTCGCGGAAAAAGAGGGTAGTGGGCGTGATAATCGGGCGGAAAACCGTGTCGTGGGTAGGCGAGAGAAGCTTCAGGGCTCCCGGGACACATTTTACATTGATGTCGGCAGGCATTTTCACGGCGTCTCCGTCGATATGCGCCACACCGGCTTTTTTGCGGCGGATGCGTACTTCCCGCGTACGGATTACATTGATATAGGCATTCTTGCGGACCAGTCCGGTGAGGATGTCGACTCCGGCCATGGCCTGAAAGAGCATGTTGTCACCGTGAACGATTGTGAGGTCGAGCTCGCCGTCGGTAATGGATGCCGAGGGGGCTATGAATGCATTGTTGCCGTACTGCGAGGCGTTGCAGCATACCACAAGCAGGGCGCGCTCGGTGATAGTCTGGCCGTTCACCTCGATTGTGTATTCCTCGGGGTGAAACTTCACATACTCGTTGATGGCGTTTTTGAGATACATGAGTACGCCGCGGCGGCGTTCGCGTGCGCAGCGTTCGCTGACAGCGGCGTCGAATCCCACACCGCAGGTGCAGAAAAAAGGCGTGCCGTTGGCCAGTCCGTAGTCGGCATCGATGATGTTGTTCTCCGCGATTACCTTTAGTGAATAATCGACGTCGACGGGAATACCCATATGGCGCGCCAGGCCGTTGCCCGAGCCGGTGGGAATGATGCCCATGGCCGTACGGGTGCCGCTGAGCGCGGAGGCTATTTCGTTGACCGTGCCGTCGCCGCCGCAGGCAAGCACGGCCCCGACTCCGCGTTCGGCAGCCTGACGGGCCAGTTCATAGCCATGACCCGGCGCTTCGGTGAAAGCCACGTCAAAGTTCATGCCCATATGCCTCATCTTGCGGCAGATGTGGGGTATGACACGAGATTTTGATATGGTGCCCGATGCCGGATTGGCTATGACAAGGTAGTCCATCTTTAATCGTTGAGGGTCGTTTACGGTGAAAAATGTTTGGTTTATTCCTCGGCTTCTTTCTCGGAGAATTCCATCAGATACGATTTGATGAAATCGTCGATTTTACCGTCCATCACACCGTTGACATCCGATGTCTGGTAGTTGGTGCGGTGGTCTTTTACGCGCCGGTCGTCGAATACGTATGAACGAATCTGCGAGCCCCACTCGATTTTCTTCTTGCCGGCTTCGATTTTGTTCTGCTCGGCCATGCGGTGGTCGAGTTCCTTGGCATAGAGAATGGAGCGCAGCTGACGCATGGCGTTCTCCTTGTTCTTGGGCTGGTCGCGTGTCTCGGTGTTCTCGATAAGGATTTCCTCTTTCTCGCCGGTATAGGGGTCGGTGAACTGATAGCGCAGGCGTACGCCCGACTCGACCTTGTTCACATTCTGACCGCCTGCACCGCCCGAACGGAAAGTATCCCACGACAGCAGGGCCGGGTCTACCTTGATTTCGATGGTGTCGTCGACAAGCGGAGTCACGAATACCGATGCGAACGATGTCATTCGTTTGCCCTGAGCGTTGTAAGGTGATACGCGCACGAGACGGTGCACGCCGTTCTCGCTCTTGAGGAATCCGTAGGCGAAGTCGCCCTCGATGTTGAGCGTGCAGCTCTTGATGCCGGCTTCGTCGCCCTCGAGCAGGTTGGCGATTGACAGCTTGTAGCCGTGGTCTTCGGCCCAGCGCATGTACATGCGCATCAGCATCGACGCCCAGTCCTGGCTCTCGGTGCCGCCTGCGCCCGAGTTGATTTTGAGCACGGCGCTCATTATGTCGCCTTCGTTGCGCAGCATGTTGCGCAGCTCCAGTTCCTCGAGCAGATGAGTGGCTGTGGCGTAGGCCTTGTCGACCTCCTCCTCGGTCACGATTTCTTCTTTGTAAAATTCGAGCGACAGCTTCACCTCGTCGACGGCAGCCTCGAGTTCGGCATAGTCGGCAATCCACTTCTGCAAATCCTTGATTTTCTTCATCTGCTTGTGGGCGGCCTCGGCGTTGTCCCAGAATCCGTCGGCCATGGTGCGCAGCTGTTCCTCTTCGACGGCTATTTTCTTCCCGTCGATGTCAAAGATACCTCCTCAGCGCAAGCATACGCTCAAAAGTCTCTTTTAATTGTTCCTGTGTAATCATTGTCGTTTATTCTGAAATTTTTTGCAAAGGTAGCAATTTTTTTTGATTGAAGGACATATAGGCGCCCCAGGGACGTCTGACTGCGGTCGGCCACCACATGGATTAAATGTTTTAAGGTAATTTTTGCGTAAAACTGAACAAAGATTAAAAACGGGATGTTATAAAATCAAACCGAGGCAAAAGGCCGAGGCGACCCGGAGAGGAGACGAGGGTACATGTTTCAACTCTCTTTCGGGTATTGACAAACGAAACAATCAAAGTCTAACAAAAATTACTACTCAACCAAATGAAAACGAAAGCTTTATTTATCGCTACTGCATGCTGCGCACTCGCGGTGCCCGCATTTCAGGCCAAGGCTCAGGACGCCGTAGTAGTCGAGGAAGAAACCGCTGTCGTTACCGACGTTTCCTGTAAAACGCACTACTCCGTAAGCAAGTATGACAATTGGTTCATCCAGTTTGGCGCCGGTGTCGCCGTGCCTTTTGTGGAAGGTGTCAACGACAAGGGCGACCGTGAGCGTCACTTCACTGTAAACTATAATTTTGCCTTCGGCAAATGGTTCTCGCCCTATATGGGATTCCGTGCGTCGTTCTATGGCGGCCCGCTCCACTATGAGACCAGGGGGCATATGTCGAAATTCAATTATGTCAACGCCAATGTCGACTTCATGTGGGATATGTTCAACTCTCTTGGCGGCGTGAACAGCAAGCGCGTGTTCTCGATTGTGCCCTTTGTAGGTCTCGGCGGCATGTACGGCTGGAATTACCGTCCTGCCAGCGATGTCAACATCGCCCGCGAAGGCGGCATGAAGACCAACACATGGGCCCTGCCCGTGAGCGCCGGTCTCCAGCTCCGCTTCCGTCTGTGCAAATATGTCGATTTCTTTGACGAAGGCCGTGCCGGCTTCTATGGCGACAACTTCAATAACATCGCCTTCGGACGTCCCGTCGACATCAACGTCACCGTCACCGGCGGTTTCGCAATCACCTTCGGCGGCCGCGACTACGAGGAATACAATCCCTGCGACTATCTCGGCTACATCGACAACCTCAACAATCAGGTGAACGCTCTCCGCGGAGCCCTCGCCACAAGCACCGCCGCCCTTGCGGCAGCCGAGGCCCAGCTCCCGTGCCCCGAAGTGCCCGAAGCAGTCGAAGTGGCAGTGCAGCCCGCTCCCCTCATGGCCACAGTGCGCTTCTCGCTCAACTCGGCCAAAATCACATCCATGGAGAAGGTCAACGTATACAACGTGGCACAGTGGATGAAGGATAATCCCGACCAGAACGTGACAATCGTCGGCTATGCCGACAAGGACACCGGCACCGCCGAGTACAACATGGGCCTCTCCAAGCGCCGCGCCGAAGCCGTCCGCTCAGCCCTCGTCAACGAGTACGGCATCAATCCCGACCGTCTCAGCGTATCGGCCGAAGGCTCCAACGTTCAGCCCTACGACGTCAACAACTGGAACCGCATCGTGATTTTCAGCAACGAATAACAACAACACATACATTCTCCTCTTGAGTCCGCTCCCCGGTCGCCGCATACGGCCGGGGAGCCGTTTTCTTATTCGTCGCGGAGATGCTCCACGGGATTGCTCCGCGCCACCCGCAGGCTGTTGGCAGCCACCACGGCTAAAATGATTACAAGAAGGAGCAGGAGGCAGAGCGCCAGTGACAGAGGCGAGAGGGAAGTTTGGACAGTGAACTGCGATAGCCATTTCCGGCCGATTATCATGGCTGCCGCTCCTCCGGCGAGCAGGGAGGGCAGGGCCACTTTGAGTATGTCGAGGCAGAAGAGCCGCACTATCATGGACGCGGATGTGCCTGTCACCTTACGTATGGCTATTTCCTTTGCCCTGCGCTGCACCTCGTCGGTGACATAGCCTGTCAGGCCTATCAGCGCTATTACGATGATGCTTATGCCTATGACCATAATCGAGCTGCGGAAGCGGCGCACGGGCTCCGTGAGGCGGTCGATATGTGTCCGGTAAGGTGTGATGTAAAGCTGACGGACAGGGCTTGCAGTATCGATTGTCTCCTGAGCTTTCCTCAGGGCTTCAGGGGTAAGCCTGGAAAAGCGTACATAGAGGTTGTTGTTTATTATATCTGTCGGGAAAAGAACTCCGGCACGCATATCGGCCATATCACTCACAAATCCGTTTCGGCGCATGTTGCCGATGACGCCGCATATTGTGAATTCTTCCGCCCCGTCGAGACCCAAGTGCTCGGTGATTTTGAATCTCCGGCCTATGATGTTGCGGTCTTTGACCCCGAAGTGGGTCTGGAGCAGTTCAATGAATCTTTCTTCAACAATGGCCTGATGCACCGATGTGTCGGCATCTTCTCTGAAAGTTTCACCCTGCAGAAGTTTCATGCCCAGGGCCTCGACGATATCTGCATTGGCGTAATACAAGTCGGCCACGTTCACCTGACTTGCGATGTCGTCGCCTACCCATACGTTGTTTCCTGAAGCGTATTGGGTGAAGTTCTGATATGCCGAGGCCACGCTCTCCACGTTGCCGAGCCTGCGGAGTTCCGACACAATGGTGTGGCGAGTTTCGTCGGGAACGCCCGACAGGTTGACATAACCCACGTTTTTGTATTCGAAGCCCATGTCTGTATTGCCAAGCATGGCATACTGTCGCCCGGCAAGAACAAGCATACACATAAGCAGGCCGGAGGCGAAGAACTGCACGGCCAGCAGGGCGAGCTTCCATGCCTTATGGCTTCTGGTGCCGCTGCGGAAGGCATTCGCAACCGGCATGCGGCAGTAGGCCCATGCCGGGATGGCGCCGGTGACAATAAGCAGGCCCACGCATACTGCTCCTTCGACAAGCCATACATTGCCGGTGGTGAGGAGCTGCTGCGGAGTATAGCCGAGAAGCTGTCGGCACTGTTCGGACAGACACAGTACAGTAAGCACTGCAAGACCTATTGACAGGAGGAGGAAGAACAGACTCTCGCCCATCACACGGCCGAAGATGCGGACGTTGGAGGTACCGTAGCATTTCCGCACGGCCATCTCCTTGCCGCGCTTACCCATTTGGCCGATTACTATAAGCAGATAGTTGAGTCCGGCACTCATCAGCATAATCAGGGCAAGCATCGACATAACCCATATTGTAGTCTGTATGTCGGACTGTGCGGTATGGAGCCCGACCAGTTTTTCAACTCCGATGTTGAAGTGGAAAATGTTTAACTCTTCATCATCGACATTTTCCTCAAGCATCTTCTGTATGCCCGGGCGGAGGTCGGCGGCTCCGGTTCCTTTGGCCAGACGAACGAAACTTGCGTAGCGGTCGTTGCCAATCCAGTTGTCGCGACCATCGTATGAAAACAGACCTATCGACGGGAGGCTCAGGTATATAGTGTTGCCTATTGAATTATTAAGCGGGAAATCTTCGTAAACACCTCCGATTGTTGCCTTGTATTTCTCTGTGAAATCCGGCACACAGAATTGTAGGCCTATTACATCTCCGCCTATTTTATCAGCGAGTGAGCGAGGAATGACACAAGTGCTTTCTGTCTCGAGCGCCATGTGCAAATCTCCTGCGATTCTTTCAGCCGGAAATACACTGAAGAAACATGAGTCGGCGAGGGTTATTCCGTCGGTCTCAAAGGTGCGCCCGTCATCAAGCCGGATTGTGCAACTGCCAAGAAAAGATGTCTTGCGCGTGGCGCTTTCCACTTGCGGACAATAGCGTTTCAGTCCGGGTGCGATTGCCCCGGCAGTCTGTTTGTATTCTTTGTACTCTCCGTTCTGGGTGACGCTTTCAGTGACTATATACAGCCTGTCGTAATCAGGGAAACATGTGTCGTAGGTCTGTTCGAAATAGACTTTTGCTACCAGAAGGAATCCGACGGCCAGTCCTGCGGTGAGACAGATGATTTTGGTGATATTGCGTCTCAGGTCGTTTGTGAAGAATCTTAACATGTTACATGCGGTCTTTGAGGTTTTCAACTATCTGGCCGTCGAAGAGATTGATTATGTAGTCGGCAGCTGCGGCATCTTTCTGCGAATGAGTGACCATGATAATAGTCGAGCCTTCGCGGTGCAGTTCTGAGAGGAGTTCTATTACTTCGGCTCCGTTCTTTGAGTCGAGATTTCCTGTGGGTTCGTCGGCGAGAATTAGGCCGGGCTTTGCCACAATCGCGCGAGCAATGGCTGCACGCTGTTGCTGGCCGCCCGACAGCTGTGACGGCAGATGCCGGCTGCGGTGTGATATGCCCATGCGGCGCATGACTTCCTCCACGCGGCGGTCCTTCTCCTCTTTCGAGAGCCCCATGCTGTTGAGGGGGAGCATTATGTTGTCGCGTATGTTCATGCCCTCGATTAAGTTGAATGACTGAAACACGAAGCCGATGCGGCCTTTGCGGTACTCGGTGCGCTGGCTTTCCTTGAGATGTGCAACTTCCTTGCCGTCGAGAAAATATTCGCCGGTGGTTGGATTGTCGAGTAGTCCGAGGATGTTGAGCAGTGTTGACTTTCCGCAGCCCGAAGGACCCATGACTGCCACGAATTCGCCGTCGGCTACACGCAGCGATACGTTGTTGAGAGCCAGTGTCTGCACGCTGTCGGTGCGGAATACTTTGCCTACGTTTTTAATCTCGATGTTCATGATGTGTATCGTTTTTAGTTTTTAATAATAATCTTGTCGGCATCTCCGAAATCGGAGTATGAGCTTGTGATGATGCGCTCGCCCGGCTCCAGTCCTTCGAGCACTTCATAATATCTGTAATTCTGGCGCCCGATGCTTATTTCGCGCCGGGTGGCAGTATTTCCTTCCTTGTCGACCACATATGCCCACTTGCCTCCTGTAGTGTGATAGAAGGTTCCGCGAGGCACCATTACCGCCTCGGTGGCCTCGCCGAGAATGAGGTCTACGGGATAAGTCTGTCCTATGCGGATGTTGGCCGGAATTTCGCTGTCAATCGAGAAATCGGCCCTGAACACGCCCTGGGATACTTCGGGATATACTTTTTTGAGTGTCAGCCCGAGTGTGCTGTTCTGTCGTCTGGCCTCGGCTTTCAGGCCCGGGCTCACACGGTCGATGTAATGCTCGTCGATGCTGACTGAAATCTTGTAGTTGTCCGGTATATTGACCTGAGCTATCTGTTGTCCGGCTGCTACGTTCTGTCCGAGTTCGGCGTTGAGGTTGACAATCTGCCCGGCGTGAGATGCGCGTATGTTAAGATTGTCGGCCCGCTGACGGACAAGTGCAAAGTTCTCCTGCATGTTGCGGAGACTCTCGCGCATCATTGAAATCTGCACGGAGCGGTACAGCGAGTCCTGCCGCTGACGGCTACGCAGCAACTCGAGAGTCTCTTTGGCGAGCTGACAGTCTTCCTGTGCCTTAAGGTACTCTTCTCTCGATGTCAGGCTTTCGTCATACAGGGCAGCCTGCTGTTCGGCAGCTCGGCGTTTGCGGTTGTAGTCGGTCATGGCTGCGAGCAAATCCTGCTTGATTTGCAGTCTGTCTTTCTCCATGGCGATTTCGGTATCGCGGAGCATATTCTGCCTTTCGGCGAGCTTTGATTCGGAGTCGAGAATCTGCTGCCGGAGATTGGGGTTCCGAAGTGTGAGAATGATGTCTCCGGCTTCTACATATGCGCCTTCTTCCACCGGTTTGCTTTCTACGATTCCGGTCTCAAGAGCGGATATCTGCACGATGATGGCGGTTTCCACTTTGCCTGAGAGACGGATGTAGTCTTCGAACATTCCCTGCTGCACATCCTCGATGATTATTGCTGCAGAGCCGGTACTGTAGGATGACTGTCGTGACGCACTCCAGCCCCACAGTGCTATTGCAAGCAGACTCGTTACAGCGAGTGCCGTCCAGCCGTATTTACGCAGGATGGGATATCTGTGCTTTATTTCGGTATCCATGGTGTTTATTCATTTATGAGTTTTTTGCCGTGATAATAGTCAAGTGTGATATTACTTATGATACGCTGTATCCGTTTTCCCTCGTATGCGGCGCGTGCGGAGGCAAGTTTTGCTCCGGATGTATACAGGTCAATCGCCGAGGCACTTCCGAGTTCGAATTTACGCCTTACGGCACGATAGGCGATTTCTTCAGCTTCGAGGCGTTTTGTGGCGGCGGTAAGTTCGTCGTTGGCGTTTCGTAAGTCAAGGGCGGCTTCGGCCGTCTCGCGTTCGACCTCATAGCGTGTCTGGCTTAATCGTACGCGGCTTGCAAGGAGTTCGAGTTTCGCGCGTTTTACTTTGCTGACTGTGGAAAGACCCGTGAACAGCGGTATGGACACTGACACACCAATGTACTGGCCCATGTTGTTTTTCCATTGTTCTCTGAAACCCGGCGACACAATGTCTTCGCCCAGCATTCGGTAGAACGAAGTTGAGATGCTTCCGCTGAGTGAGATTCGTGGAGAGAATGCTCCGCGTGCTGCACGCAGATAATAGTTGTTTTGCTTCAGTTCAAGTTCCGCATCGGCGATTCTCGGATTCTTGTTACCGCCGCAATCCGCATTGCTGTAATCTTCTTCTGTCAGAGCCAGTGGGTCGCTGGCGGGTTCCATGCCCATTGTCGCGCGCAGTTTCAGATAGGCTTTTGCCAGAAGGCTCCGCTGGTTGGCGAGCTCATATGCATCATTTGCAAGAAGCGCACGCATCTCGGCCACATCGGCACCGCTTTTTGTGCCGGATTCCATACACCGCTCTGTGCTTCTGAGGTCGATGCTGTCGCGGCTGTACTGCTGCTCCAGTTGTGTCACCATGGCCTTACAGTACGACACGTTGTAGAACGACTTTATAACTTCGAGCGAAATGCGGTCTTCTTCAATGCGCGAAATCTCGTCGCGGCGCATACGGGCCACTTTGGCGGCTTTGAGATTATTGAAGCTTACAAGTCCGTCGAAAACCGGTATCGACAGCTGAAGGCCGAAAGTTGTCGACAGAGTGCGTTTGTTGTCGTATGTGTTTGTCTCCGGGTCGATGTTGCGGCCGAAACTCAGACTTCCGCTGCTGCTCAGCCCCACGTATGGCATCAGTTCCGATGCCGCTGCGGTTTTGTCTGCGTCGGCTTTCCGCTCTTCGATTCGGTTGAGAATATTGGAGCGGGCATGTTCGCGTGCGTAGAGCAGACAGTCGTTCAGTGTCATCTGGGCGCATACGTTGATTGCAAGTTGCAGAAACAGTGATATGATTAATTTTCGTTTCATGCTGCAAATGTAGTGCGGCAAATCGCTCCGGCTGTGCAAAGACAGCTTAAAAGCGTTTTTACGGGTCTTATTTTGTCTAAAAAATAGACATTCGTGCCGGCTCCTCAGTCAGTTTTACTGCTGAGATGTGCTGAACTGAGCGGATAAGTTGTACCTTTGCGTCATGAAGATTCTTATAATAGACGATAATCCGGCAGTACGTGCGACACTGAAAATAGTGCTTGGCAATGAGTTCGGCGAAGTTGTCGCTGCCGGCGACCCGCGTCTGATTCCGGCATTGCTCGGTTCGGGCACCCTTGATGCGGTTGTGCTTGACATGAATTTCGACAGCTCGCGTCTCGACGGCAGCGACGGTCTCTTCTGGCTTGAGCGCATCAAGGCAGCCGGCGATGCCCCGGCGGTGGTGCTTATCACCGCTTTCGGCGATGTGCCCCTTGCCGTTGAGGCCATGAAGCTCGGCGCGGAGGATTTCATTACAAAACCCTGGGACAACGACATACTTATTGAAAAGCTGCATAAGGCCATAGAGAAAAACCGGCGCACAAAGACGGCCGCGCGCTCGGTTGATAATGCGCGTGAAATAGAGCGGCGCGACAGCATCCGCAGCCGCATGACTCTCACTGAACTTAAGCTTGAGCATATAAGGCATGTTGTCGCGCAGTGCGGAGGCAATCTCACTGCGGCCGCCGGCCAGCTCGGCATCAACAGGCAGACGCTTTACAATATGCTTAAGAAGATATGAGAAGGTTCAGGCTCCGTTATGCCCTTCTGCTGGCTGCCGTGGTTCTCTCGGCTTGCGCGATGACGTGGCTTTTCGTGTCGGGCCTTGTGCCGCAGGCGGTGGCCGCAGGTCTGCTGCTTGCGGTGTGCCTGCTGTGTCTTGCGGCGCTTGTGGGGCGCCTGGTGCGCGTGATGAGCACCTTTGTGAGCGCCCTTGAGGCCGACGATACCACGGTGAGATTCGACTTCACCGGCTCCGGCGCCGAGCTGCGCCGCATGGGCCGTGCGATGAACAGAATTGTGGAGCTTTACCGCTCGAATAAGGCCGAAATCGAGCAGGGAAAGCTTTACTATGACCGCATTCTTAAGGTGATGACCCATGAGATGCGCAACTCTGTCACGCCGGTCATAGCGCTCGCCGACGAACTGGAGAAGCATCCCGACCGCTATTCCCGGGCTGAAGCGCACGAGGCCCTCGGGCTGATTCGCAGTCAGAGTGAGAGCATAAAGCGATTTCTCGACGCTTACTTCGAGCTTACGCATATTCCAGAGCCTGCTGTGGGGGAGACCGACGCGGCCGATTTCTTCGGACGCATACGCAGCACGATTCAGTACGAGGCCCGTAGCCGCGGCCTTGCCGACGATGTGTGCCGATTCACCGTTGCAAAAGACATGCGGCTCAACATCGACACCGGGCTTATGGCGCAGGCTATGGTCAATCTGCTGCGCAATGCCCTCGACGCAGTAGCCGGCACGGCGTCGCCGCGTATAGATGTCACCGTATCGCAGACGCACGGACATCCCTACATCACCGTGAAGGACAACGGCTGCGGCATCGCCCCCGGGGCGGCCGAAAATCTGTTCATGCCTTTTTTCACCACCAAGCCCGGCGGCTGCGGCGTGGGCCTCTGTCTGAGCCGGCAGATAGTGCGGCGCCACGGAGGCGACATACGCCTCATCGCCACGGCGTCTCCAGGGGCGCTATTTGCAGTCACTCTCCTATAAACGACTCCGGGCGCGCGCTGTCAGAACTTACGGCCTGAGAGGAGCTTTGCGAGGGTCTCTGAGAGAATCCTGAAGTCGAGCCACAGCGAGCCGTGGCGCAGGTAGAGAAGGTCGAGGTCGAGGCGCCGGAGCATTTTTTCCATTGTGCCGGTATAACCGTTGTGCAGGGTGGCGTACGACGTGGCGCCGGGCCGGAGCTGATAGAGCGAGGCATAGCGCGGGTCGCGCTCGAGAATTCGGTCGATGTAATATTGTCGCTCGGGCCTGGGCCCGACAAGCGACATGTCGCCCCGGAGTATATTATAGAGCTGGGGCAGCTCGTCGAGGTGACGGGCGCGCAGAAAGCGGCCTGTGCGCGTGATGCGGGGGTCGTCACTGCCGGGACACAGCTTTATGCCGCTCCGCTCGGCGTCGGGACGCATGGTGCGGAACTTGTAAATAGTGAACGGGCGTCCGTGGCGCCCGATGCGCTCCTGCCGGAAAATCACGGGGCCTCCGTCCTCGCACCGGATTGCTATGGCGCACAGGGCGAACAGCGGGGTGGATATTACAAGCGCCAGACCCGACAATATGAAATCGGCGCACCGCTTGGCATTGCGCTCAAAAGCCGAGAGGTTCGCGGAGATATACGGGGCGCTGCCGGCATGACTGCCGGCCCCGGTAAGCACTATGCCGCTGTGGTCTGTCAGGGTCGCTTTATCCATAAGCCGGACAAGTGGTGCCCTGTATGATATTTTGCACGGGCAGCCGTTTGTCAACACAAATTTATGGATTATTTTTTATATGCGCAACAGTTGTGCCGCATTTTTTATGGCAGCGTTTTTTACGGCAGACCGGATATTCTCCCTGTACCGTTTTGTAAATCAGCGGTCGGCCGACAGTTATCCGTGGCTCGACTTGCTGATTATTCCCACAATCCACAGCAGCACCATGGCTCCGACAACAGATGTGATGAGGCTTCCGATGATACCTCCGGCAGAAATACCGAGAAGACCGAAGAGCCAGCCGCCGAGCACGCCGCCGATGATGCCTACCACAAGGTTGACTATAAGGCCGAAGCCACCGCCGCGCATAAGTCTTCCGGCGACAAAGCCCGCCAATATGCCAATCAGGATGAACCAGATAAAACTCATAGTTTTTCAGATTTTTGTTTTTATTTATTGGTGTCCGCTAAAACTTTCAAGCCCTATTTGGCTTTTAATTTTCCTCGG
>CAJUKF010000037.1 GCA_910587355.1 uncultured Muribaculaceae bacterium | reverse complement strand
AACACGAAAGCAGGAGATAAACACCTGCGATTAGTGTTTACCTCCTACTCGATTATTACGGAAATTTTATTTCAACAGATTATATACGACCACGGCGTTGTTGCGGGTCTCGTCGTGAGAGGAGTAGAGCAGGGTCACCTTCGGTTTTCCGGCGATTTCCTTTTTCAGATTCCCGAAAGCAGGATTGTTCCGTAACTCATCGGCATATTTCTTCTCGAATTCAGGCCAGCGGTTCTCCGGGTCGGCATGAAACCACTCTCGCAGTGCGGTCGAGGGAGCAATCTCTTTATCCCACATATCGTATTTGAATGTCTCGTGCGACAGACCGCGTGGCCACAGTCTGTCGATATAGACCCTGAATCCGTCGCTTGGTGCGGCAGGCTCATATGCCCTTTTTATTTCAATTTCTTGCATATTACATTATGTTTATATAGTTACCAAACATCTCACTGAATCATAAAGTTTTTACCATAATATTCAATTCGTGAGTCAGGTCAATTGCATTTCAATGGCATTCAGTTAATCACGTCCGCGTATCGAAATGTAATTCCAAACCTATCAGTGCTTAAAAATACGCTTATTGCAGTTTGCCGGCATGGGAAATTAAAAAATCAAAAAAATTTGGAGGATACAAAAAAAGTATATAACTTTGCATCGCAAAACCACAGCAGGGTACCATGGCCGAGTGGTGAGGCACCGGTCTGCAAAACCGTTTACAGCAGTTCGATTCTGCTTGGTACCTCAGTTAAGAGTTCTGACAGCATTGTCGGAACTCTTTTTTTGTATCTCATGATGTTGATGAAATCTCGGGCCTCCCCTGGCTCCCCCTCTGATACCGCCTCGTTTTTTTATTTTGTGAAATTAACTAAATGGTAGCATTTCAGACTTTCTGTCGTCTATTCTTAACCTTAACTTCGCTCTTTTAACGAATTTGTGCCGTCTGCTTAACGAATATTAGTCTTTTTGCTATTGACTGACCGCCGAAACTGTTATAACTTTGTATCCGCAAAATACACGATTATAAATTTCAGTTTTAGGGTTAATATAGATTGTAAGTACTTAATGTATTTTTCCACAACCGCTACATTTGAATTTTCAGTATAATCGGTCATGCGAATCGACAGGCTGACTTTTTACTTATAGCGAAAAAGATACAGAAAGAAAAATGTGTTTTATGTTAGTTATGTAATTGTTTTAAGACAATTAAAACGCGACAGGGCGCCCTCGGGAGAAGGTGCCCTGCTTGTTTTTTTATTTCTTGCCCGAGAGCTTGCGCCTGCGCTCCTCCTCGGCGCGTTTCAGTTCATCGTTATGGGCTTTGATTTCCTGTGCTTTCGTTTTGGTCTGGGGTTCATTGACAATCACATTCCTTGTGCCGGATGACCGGGGCGCCCCTTGCGTTGTTGTCGTTCTGTTCTTTCGGGTGTATTCTTCCTTTTTCTTCTCAAAGGATTTCATCTTCTCCTCGTATTCCCTCATTTGTTTTTCGAATTCTTTCATCCAGTCCTCTCGGTTTGTTTCATATTCGTTCAGGGCTTTCTGAAGCTCTTCAACATTGGGGTACCGCAATTCATTTGCCGAGTCTCCCGACTTGACTGTCACAAGAAACTGCTTCCCTTTGTTGTCGAGCGGCTGGAGTTTGCAGCTCCAGCGCTGTCCTTTGCAGGTGAACCGGGCAAGAATTGTCTTATGCTTTTTCACGTTCTCGGTGTAGTAGTCTGCTTCAGTTTCATGACACCGTATATTATCGGCAATCGTTTTATACAGATTCTCGGAAGTGAAGTGGAAATCATATGTCGCACTCGTTATTTCGTGCGACTCGGGGTCGCGCGACACTGCCACGTTGCGGTCCACGTTTTTCTGTTCGGTTAGGAACCTGATTAGCTCTTCGCACCAGTTTTCGGCACTGGCGGTGCATGCCGCTGCAGTGAGCCATATGATTATAGTAAGCAGTCTTTTCATTTCAGTCCGTTGTTTGTTGTTCCGCGATAAGCATGTCAATTTCATTGTCAAGGCACGACCCTTCCAGCAGAGTGGCCTGAACCACGCCTAAAATCTCGGCATCGCCCGTAATCTTATGTCCGTCGCGCACGATGTAGCTTCCCGCGTAAATCGATGATGCTTCGGCCGGCGTGAATTGCCCTGCCTTATGCTGCCATGTAAGTCCGATTGTGAGAACAACCATTGCGGCGGCTGAGCTCCACCAAATCATCGGCCGGATTCTCCGGCGCGTTTTTGGCCGGGACGGGGTAGGCTGAGAGACCGTAACTGCCAGCTCCGGCTTTTCGGACGGAAGCGAGCTCAGGTCCATTCCCGAGGCATACCAGCCGAACATATCTCTGTAGGGCTCCAGCTCAGGGGGAAGAGGTGTATCCGAAGTAAAATACTTCTCAAGAGCCTTTTCCTCGGCGCATGTAGTCTCGCCGTCGAAGAAGCGCCGCAGTAATTCGGCTATATTGTTGGGGTCAATGGTTTTCATAAATTTCGGAAATAAAGTTCACGGATATGACGGCGCGCACGCGACAGGGCTGTGCGCACAGCGCCGGGAGTTGACTGAATCAGCCCTGCAATCTCCTCGGTCTCCATCCCTTCGAGATGTTTCATCCGCAGCACGGCCTGTTCGGTATCCGGCAGCGATTCAAGGGCGAGCGACAGCTCGTCGCTGAGTTCCTTGTCTGTTTCTTCACAGGGAATATCTGACAGTCTGGTGAGGTCTGGGTCGGAGGGATGCCGGTTGCGCAGAACGTTGAGGCTCAGGTTGCGCACTATCACGCGGGCCGGAGCGTCCACGCAGGCATACTCCACAAGGCGGTCGCGCATGAACCACAGTTTGAGAAAGGCCTCCTGTACCACATCGGCGGCATCCTCGGCGTTGCCCGTAATCGACACCGCGGCCCGCAGCAGTACGGGGCGCAGCCTTCTGGCTTCGCTTTCAAATCTGCTGCGGGTCATTTCCGATGTCATTGTATGAATTTTCGCTGTCTGTATGCCGGATGTGTAAGTCAGTCGGACTAATAACTGCCGCTTCGGGGCTCTCCAATTTGAATCTTCGATGGCTTGCCCTTGTATTTCAGTTCGCCGTGGCCATGCCGAGCGCCCTTGATTTCTTCAATTGCCCAGCACGAAATGCCGCCGATGCCGCTTACATGTGCCTCGACGGTGTTGGCCTTAAGGCCGCTCGCATCGATTTTGCCGCTGTTGCGTGTATAGAGTTTTGCATTCCGGCAGATACCGTTCACCGTGACGTTGCCTACTGAATCGGATGCGGCACGTACACTGGAGGCCTCTACCTTGTCTATATTTATATTGCCGGCCGAGGCTGTATGGATTTCTACCATCGGTGCCGACATGGCGTTCACGTTGACTTTGCCTACCGAATTTGCATGTACCGAGACCTGGCTGCCTGCAACGACTTCAGGTAGTGTGATGTTTCCGGCGGAATTGGCTGCTATTTTGACCGATTCTTCGGCTGTAACGTTGCCTGTGGTTATATTGCCTGTGGAGTTGGCGATGATTCTTATTTCATCGGCCTTGAGGTTGCCGGTCTTGATGTTGCCGGCAGAGTTTGTTTTCAGACACACCGATTGAGCATCGATGCCTTTGGCCTTTATATTGCCGGCGCTGTTTACTTTCAGTTCCACCGGGTCGCCTTTGAGTGTCAGGGGACTGTCGATTGTTATCTTGCCGGCCGAGTTGGTGGTAAACCGTGAGACCGCCGGTGCCGAAATCTTCACATACGACTTATGGCTGCCGTTGATTGTCATGTTTTCGGAGTAGTTCACACGTATTTCAGAGTCGAAGAGCGACACTTTGATGTAGTTTATAAGATTGTCGGGCGCATAGATTTCGATGCTGCGCGGCCCAACGGTGTAGATTATGTCGATGGCTGTATTGGTGCATACGGCAGTGAAGTCGCCCGAATTGACTTTACGCGTCACATACTTCGAGCTCGGAACAATAGTGGCGGCTGTCGACGTGGCCGTGAGACACAGCAATAAGACAGGGAGTAAGATATATTTCAGAGAAAACTTCATAAGATTGGTTTTTCGGTGTAAAGATAATGATTTTTCGACGTCGTCACTAATATGACACATCACCTTGCCGAAACGTTACATCCGCCCCCGTTTTTTCTCATGATATTTATGCTCACGGCAATCTATAGTCTCGGTGGTCGTATAGTCTCGGTGGGTTTGTAACCCACCGCTAAGGCATACGAATATCAAAAATGTTGCCCGCTTCCAAAATGATGCAAAGCATCATTCCCCTTTGTACGAACGTGCCTCTGACACATATCAACAGCATAATCTATAATAGACACACAACCAGTATATTATTATAAAAGACGAGGGTGAGGCGATTAATCGCTTCACCCTCTCAAAATTTAATAGGTATTATACGTTCAGCATAGCGTTTACGCGCTTTACACCCTCGACAAATGCATCTGCTTCGTCGAAAGTGTTGTAGAGCGCGAACGACGCCCTTACCGTGCCCTCGATGCCGAAACGCTCCATAAGCGGCTGCGCGCAGTGGTGACCCGTACGTACCTCTATGCCGAGCTGGTCGAGAAGTATGCCGGTGTCGTAATGGTGGGCGTTCCCGAGCAGGAAGCTGATTACCGCGGCTTTGCCGGGCGCTGTGCCGTAAATACGCAGGTCCGGTATCTGCAGGAGTCGTTCGGTGGTGTAGTGCAGCAGAGCCTCTTCATGGGCGGCAATCCGGCCGATGCCCGTGTCTTCCATGTAGTCAATCGCTTTAATCAGTGCCGCTGCGTCGACATAGTCGGGTGTTCCGGCTTCGAATTTAAAGGGGAGCTCAGCCCATGTCGTGCCGCTGAAACTTACGTGCCCTATCATTTCGCCTCCGCCTTGATACGGAGGCATTTTTTCAAGAAGTTCGCGTCGGCCGTAGAGAATGCCTATGCCCGTGGGGCCGTACATCTTGTGTGAGGAGAACGCATAGAAGTCGGCGCCGATTTCCTGAACATCGACTTTGAGATGCGACACGGCCTGAGCGCCGTCAATGCATACGACGGCGCCGTGTTCGTGTGCAATCGCGGCCATTTCGGTCACTGGATTTATTGTGCCGAGCACATTCGACACATGGCATACCAACACGACACGTGTGCGCGGTGTGAAGAGCCGTTTGTATTCCTCGATGTCGAGCACCCCGCGTTCGTCGCACGGCACGACCTTTATCACAATTCCTCTCCGTTGCTGCAGAAGCTGCCATGGCACGATATTGGAGTGATGCTCCATGACCGTGAGAATCACTTCGTCTCCGGCTTCAAGAAGCTCACCGTATGACGAAGCTACAAGATTAATCGCCTCTGTTGTGCCGCGTGTAAAAATCACTTCATCAGTCGATTCGGCGTTGATGAATCGGCGAACGCGTTCGCGCGACGCCTCCATGTTCGCCGTAGCTTCCTGCGAGAGGCAGTGCACGCCGCGGTGAACGTTGGCCTTTGCGTTGTAGTATATATGCTCGATTGTCTCTACAACGCATTTCGGAGCCTGAGCCGAGGCGGCGTTGTCAAGATAAATCATGGGTTTCCCGTTCACCTTGCGGGAGAGTATGGGAAAATCCGGGCGGTATTTCTGAGGGTCGAGAGGTATCATAGTTCGGAATCGGTATGGCATGCTGTGGCGCATGTGTCGCAGTTGCCGGAAGCACCCGAAAGGCGTCGCTCCACAAGCACATGGATGCGCTGGCGCAGCACTTCAAATGAAATATGGTCGATGATGTCGCTCATGAATGTCTGCGTGAGCATGCGGCGTGCCTCGTCTGCCGGAATGCCGCGTGTCTGCATATAGAAAATGGCGCGTTCGTCGAGCTGACCGGTAGTCGCTCCGTGGCTGCATTTGACTTCATCGCAGTATATTTCGAGTTGCGGAGCGGCGGCCATACGGGCGGTGTCGCCGATAAGAAGATTGCGGTTGTTCTGAGCCGCATCAGTGAACATTGCGCCGTGCTTCACGATGATTTTGCCGCCGAAGCCTCCGCGGGCGTTATCAAACAGCGCGTTTTTGAACATCTGGCGGCTTGTGCAGTGCTTGCCGGAATGCGTGAGCGTCACCTTGGTGTCGTATACCTGACTGTCGCTGCAGATTGAGAGGCCGCTGAGCGATGTCTCGGCCTCATCGCCGGGAACATCGATATGGTATTCGTTCGACGTGATGCCGCCGCGCAGGCCTGTGGCGTTGACAGTGAGCGACGAGCGGGATGCCTGGTGTCCGTAAAAGCGCATGCAGCGGCGTGAACTGCCGTTGCCTTCTTCTATATCGTAAATTTCGGCTTTTGCACCTTCGGCAAGCTCGGCATGAACCGTTTCGAGGCTCATGTGCGGCACACCTTCGGTCTGTGAGTGGTCGCACAGCAGCACTTTCACTTCGGCCTCTTTCTCTGCAATCACCACCACGCATCGCGGCGAGAGTATGGGCATGAGCGGATTGGAGATGTTCACAATCTGTATGGCCTTGTCGATTTTCACACCCTCGGCTGCATGGACAAGCACGCCGTCGCCGAGCAGCAGGGCGTTGAGGGCTGTGGCTGGGTCACCACCTGTCAATGAGCGGTCGATGACATGCTTCACTCGTTCCTCAAGTGCCTCGGGAACTGCATTGAGCGAGCACACCGTAAGTCCTTCCGGCATATTGCGCAGCAGTTGCCGGGTGGGACGGAATGTGTCATTTGCCACTATCACAAGAAGTCTGTTGAGATTCGGAACGCCGCAGCGAAACGAATCCGCCGGGTCGACATCAAGCGCCATACGGCTGAGGTTCACGCCGTAATCGGGCGAGAAAAACTCTGCCGCCTCCACGTCGTGAATGGCAAGCGGGTCGCGGCGGTATGCCTCCACGGCCTCTTCAAGAGCCTTGCGGCCCTGCCGGTTGATGTGACCCATAAGAGATGAGCCGGGACGTTTGCCTTCGAAGTCTTTGCAGAGGTCGAGATACTGGCCGAATGATTCTTTGGCAGAAGTGCTCATTGTGCGTCTACTTGTTCTTTAATCCAGTCATAGCCCTTTTCTTCAAGCTCGAGGGCGAGTTCGGGGCCTCCGGAATATACAATCCGTCCTTTGTAGAGAATGTGCACGAAGTCGGGCTTTATGTAGTCGAGCAGACGCTGATAGTGTGTTATGACAATGGTTGCGTTGCGGTCGGTACGGAGTTTGTTCACGCCGTCTGCCACGATGCGCAGCGCGTCGATGTCAAGACCGGAGTCTGTCTCGTCAAGAATCGACAGACGGGGCTCGAGCACGGCCATCTGGAAAATCTCGTTGCGCTTTTTCTCACCGCCTGAGAATCCCTCGTTCACCGAGCGCGACGCAAGCTTGTTGTCAAGCTCGACAACGGCGCGTTTCTGACGCATCATCTTGAGGAATTCGGCGGCAGACATCGGCGGTTCGTTGAAGTATTTGCGCTTTGCGTTCACTGCGGCGCGCATGAAGTTGACCATTGTCACTCCGGGAATCTCCACCGGATACTGGAAAGAGAGAAACAGTCCCTCGTGGCTGCGGTTCTCGGGCGATAGGCTGAGAAGGTCGAGGCCGTGGAAGGTGGCTGAGCCGCCTGTCACGGTAAAACGTGGGTCGCCGGCAAGCACCCCGCTGAGTGTACTCTTGCCGGAGCCGTTCGGGCCCATGATGGCGTGAACTTCGCCTGGCCGTATATCAAGGTTGATGCCACGGAGTATTTCCTTGCCGTCAATCGAGGCACGGAGGTCGGTGACTTTCAGTAATTCTTCACTCATATGCTGTGGTGTGTTTTTTACGATTGAAATCTATGGAGCTGAGTTATCCTACGGTGTTCTCCAGAGTTATTGAGAGGAGCTTTTGTGCCTCGACGGCGAATTCCATAGGCAGTTTATTCATCACCTCCTTGGCGTATCCGTTGACAATGAGGCCTATCGCTTCCTCAGTGGGAATGCCGCGCTGATTGCAGTAGAAGAGCTGCATTTCCGATATTTTTGAAGTGGTGGCTTCGTGTTCTACGATAGCTGTTGGATTTGCCACGTCAATGACCGGGAAAGTGTGGGCGCCGCAGGTGTCGCTGAGCAGCAGCGAGTCGCACTGGGTGTAGTTGCGTACCCCTGTTGCTCCGGGAGCCACTTTTACCATGCCGCGATAGCTGTTTTCGCTGTGGCCGGCCGATATGCCTTTCGACACAATGGTCGACCGCGTGTTCGACCCTATGTGAATCATTTTTGTCCCTGTATCAGCCTGTTGCATGTTGTTTGTCACGGCAACGGAGTAGAATTCGCCCACCGAACCTTCGCCCGAAAGCACGCACGACGGATACTTCCACGTGATTGCCGAGCCCGTTTCTACCTGTGTCCACGACAGTTTGGAGTAGTCTCCGCGGCATAAACCTCTCTTGGTAACAAAGTTATACACGCCTCCTCGACCCTGTGCATCGCCTGCGTACCAGTTCTGTACGGTGGAGTATTTCACCTCCGCACGGTCCTCGACAATGATTTCGACAATGGCAGCGTGCAGCTGGTTCTCGTCGCGCATCGGAGCCGTGCAGCCTTCGAGATAGCTCACATATGCGTCATCGTCGGCTACAATCAGCGTGCGTTCGAACTGCCCTGTGCCTGAGGCGTTTATGCGGAAATATGTTGAGAGTTCAATGGGGCAGCGCACTCCCTTTGGAATGTAAACGAATGACCCGTCGGAGAATACAGCCGAATTAAGAGCCGCATAGAAATTGTCGCGGTAGCTCACTACTTTGCCCAGATATTTGCGTACCAGGTCGGGATACTCGCGCACGGCCTCGCTGAACGAACAGAATATGATGCCGAGTTCGGCAAGATGCTCGCGGTGGGTGGTCTTTACTGATACAGAGTCCATTACGGCATCTACAGCCATTCCGGATAACACTTTCTGCTCCTGAAGGGGAATACCCAGACGATTGAATGTGTCAATCAGGGCCGGGTCTACTTCATCAAGGCTTTTGGGAGTGTCTTTTTTCTTCGGAGCGGCAAAATAGCTGATTGCCTGAAAATCAATTTCGGGTATTTTCAGATGCGCCCAAGTGGGAGGTGTGAGTGTGAGCCAGTAGCGGAATGCTTTCAGACGGAACTCAAGCAGCCATTCCGGTTCCTGTTTTTTATGCGAAATCAAGCGGATTACATCTTCGTTGAGACCGGCAGGAATGATGTCGGTGTCGATATCGGATGTAAAGCCGTATTTGTATTCGCCAGAAGTGGCATCGGAGAGCACCTTGTCGGACTCTTCGGGCGTTATGTTTATGCTGTCAGTATCTTTCATTGTATCTTATAACAATCAGACCTCGGCGGAGGTTGTGATGAATCCCAGTACTTCGGGAGCAAAGTCCACCACGGCTGTGCGCCATGGTTTCTGGGGGGTGTTGAAATGCGCGCGGTCGTCGGGAGAGATGGTCAGATATACATTGAGGACCACACTCATTGCCAGCATCCATGCCGCAGCGCAGAATATGGCGCCTCCGAGACGGTCGACGACCCTTACATGCAAAGCTGAGAGCGCTTTGCAGAACAGCGAGGCCACGAAGCGCACGCCAAGGTAAATGGCAATGAAAAGGAGGGCATAAATCAGTGCGCGATAAACCGTTTCGTGTTCTGCGCCAGCGGTGACGAATCTGTCGGCTATTGTACCGCCGAAAAAACGGCATCCCAGGACAGCCAGCACCACTCCGGCTATGGTTCCCGCCTGACTGACAAAACCCTTGTAAGCTCCTACTATAGTGGCTGCTAAGATTATGCCGAGTATTATGAAATCGAGAGTTGTCATTGCAAGTTGTTTTTCAGAATGCAAAAGTACGATTTTTTTCAGACTTAACGAACGATAGACCGGCAGTAACCTATCTTCTATGTCTTGGCGATTGATATGAGAGAGGGCTGTGACTATTTAATTTGAGGGGATGTTGAATTTTGTATATTATTTCTTCGCTATGGCCTCAAGACGTTTGAGTGCTTCTTGCGCGGTCACAACTATAGGCTCCCCATTGTTATCTGCCACTACAACCGGCTCATCTAATTTAGCTTTGCGTTCAAAAAGCGTTTTCTGGGTCTGCCGGATGTTTTCTTTTATTCTTTCAAATAATTTTATTTCTTCTTGTTCCGACATTGTTCCTTGATTTTATTAAGTTTATCTATGTCTCTGATTATATTTCCTTCAACGACCGGTTCAAATCCAACACTATTATCATATAACGCCCAATGGTCGACGATTGGCACAAATATATCAAAAAGATTTTGGATACCGAGATAATAACGGCGGTGTATTACTTCTTTTGGAATATCATGACCACCTGAAGCTACCCGCATGGCTACACGTTGCTCAGCCTGCAGGGGTGACGGCAACCAAAAAAATAACAAAAAGACTTCGTAGCCAATATGTTTGGCATGTTCTATTAAATTTTTGTAACTTCGAGTGGCGAGCGTTGTCTCAATGGCGAAACTTACTTTCCTATGCAAAAGTGAGTCAATTCGTTGGAGCATTATTTTTCCCGCCTCTATAGCAACTTCCTGAGGATTAAATGGTGACAAACCTTTTGCAATTTCATCAGCATTTACAAATTCCCTGCAATTCAAGATTTCGGGCAAGACCGTCATCGAAGCCGTGGTCTTGCCGGCCCCGTTGCATCCTGCTAATATGTATAATCTGGGAGTCACTCAATAAACGATAAGATATGCCTACACCACAAAGATACAAAAAAACTCAGAAAGTGTATTAAGAGCCGTTAATGTATTTTTTATACATAAAATTGTCAGCTCAGGTGGCGGGCGAGTTCGCAGGCCTTGCGGTATTCTTCGGGTGTGCCGATGTCAATCCACAGGCCGGAAAGGGGGTAGCGTATTACAGTCTGACCGTCGGCAACGAGTGACTCGATGAGGTCGGTTGCGTTAAACACTTCGTTGTCAGGTATGTAACGCATGGCTTCGCGTCGCATCAGATATATGCCGGCGTTGGCATAGAGATTGTAGACCGGTTTTTCGGCTACGGAGGTTATGCGGTTGCCGTCGAGACCGAAAATGCCGTAAGGCACTGATATAGTGTATGGAATAGCTGCTGCCGAGAGCATGGCGCCATTGCGGCGGAAGTGGAGATAGAAGTCCTCGTAGTCTATGTTGGTGAGAATGTCGGAATTCATAACCAGAATGGTGTCATTTTCAAATTCCTTTACCATTTTCAGTGCCCCGATAGTACCGTAGAAACGTTCTTCGGGTACACATTCCACTTTCACGCCGTTGGCTACGGGTGTGGCGTAATGCGCTGTAAGCTGTTCTGCCAAGTAGTTGACCGTTACGGAAATACGATTGACTCCGTAATTTATGAGCGAATCGATATTGCGGTCGATAATGGCGCGTCCGCCGATTTCGAGCAGTGGTTTTGGGGTGGTGAGGGTCATGGGCCGCAGCCGTTCCCCTTTGCCGCCGGCCATGAGGACGGCATCGACCGGAAGTGCCGAACGGTTTTTGGTGAGGTCAACGATATCGACAATGCGGTGCTCGCTGTCAAGTATAGGAATGAGGGTGATTGAGCGCGACCGCAATTCCTTTATATGGCTGACATCCACGGGGTTAGTAAGGTGAGAGAAATCGCGGTGCATGACATCGGATACCGGGTTGTCGACTCCTCGTCCGGCAATAAGGCCGCGGCGTATGTCGCCATCGGTGAGAGTGCCTGTCATGCGTCCGTCGGCGTCGATGACAAAGAGCGTCATGGCCTGCGAGTGCACGCGGTTGAGTCTCTTGAGTGCGTTTACGACCGGCTCTATATCTCTGATTGTGAATGGTTTGATATCTTCTTTCATGTCAGATTTCATTTTCGGCGATGAGTAGTTCGGCTATGCGCCAGTCAAGGGGCGTGTCGAGGTCGAGGGAATGAAGCTCGTCCATTTCATACATCCTGCGCCGCTTGAATTCTCCGAGACTTTTACGTTTAAGTGACTGTGGATTAATTATATATATCGCGCCGTTGTACTCCCATGCTTTGGGTGCATCCTGGCGGCGGATATATTTCCCATCGCCTTTCGAGACGTGCAGAAAGCCGTCGGAGTCTGTTTCGAAACAGTTGTAATATGGATTTGCCCGTGCTTCGGTGACGCTCACAACCATGTCTACATCAGGCGAATACAGCTTTAAGGCCTCACTGATATCTTCGTCGCGGCGGAAGGGTGAGGTGGGCTGAAGGAGAATTATTGTGTCGTAGGTGCGGCCCTGTTGCTCGTAGAAACTGAGGGCGTGGAGAAGGACTTCGTATGTGCCGCTGTTGTCGGCGGCCAGTTCGGTTGGTCGTATAAACGGCACTTTAAGACCGTAATCTTCAACCACTTGTATGATTTCTGAATCGTCGGTGCTGACGCAGATATCGCTGTCGGGTGCCACCGCGCGGGCATTGTCGATAGCACGGCAGATGAGCGGTTTGCCGCCTAAAAGCTTGATATTTTTGTGCGGAATACCCTTGCTTCCTCCTCTGGCAGGTATTATTACGAGCGGTTTCATATGTTAAAACGTGGTTTTTTGGCCCTGCTCAAATGTTAAATCGTGGAAATGCTTGACGGCATGGGGCGCAAGTTCGTGATTTGCGAGAATGCCGGCGATTGCCTCGACTGAACCGGTTTTGTGATATGGGTTTGCGCCATGATTGGCGACATATTTTCGGAATTCCGGGGAAAGTGCTTTTTCGATGGCCGCTTTGATTGCTTCAGTTTCGGCGGGGCAGTTGATGATGGTATTGCCTTGTGTGCGGCCCTGCTGACGGTTGCCGATATTGACTGTCGGGACACCGAAAGAAGGTGCTTCGATGATGCCGCTCGATGAATTGCCGATGACGGCTGAACACTGTCGGAGGGCGGAGAAGTAACGGGCGCGTCCGAGCGAAGTGTAAGCGTGCGCACGGTCGGAATGAGTGTCGGTCCAGTTCCGGAGGAGGGCTGCAATTTCACGACCGCCGGCATCGGAGTTGGGCATGGTGAAAATTACGGGCAAATCGCTGATGCTATCGAGTGCGTCGAGCAATGCCTGTGTCTGGGCCCGAGCTTCACCGGGTTCTTTTGTGACCGGGTGGAAGGTGACGAGTGCGAAACTGGTGAAGGGGGCGTCGAAAGATTGCCCTTCGATTTTTTCGATACCGTCGATACCCGGTGCGCCGGTGTTGAAAACACGTGCCGGATTTTCGCCCATCTGGATGATGCGGTTACGATACTCGTCGGTTGCGGCGAAGTGGAGATATGAAAGTTTGGTGATTGCATGGCGGATTGCGTCGTCGTAAGCACCCTCGGTGATTTCACCCCCATGGATATGAGCCACGGGAATGCCGAGAATAAGGGCAGCGGAGGCAGCCGCGAGCATTTCGTAACGGTCGCCGAGAATGACGATTATGTCCGGCGCGAGTTCACTTAGCGCGTCGGCCATGCCGATAAGTTCCACACCCATTGACTTGACGGTTGCTGAGGGAGTGTCGGCATCAAGCATCATCTCTACGCGTCTGTTGACGGTGAATCCGTCGGCTTCGATTTCACGAACTGTCATTCCGTGCGCCGGCGACAGATGCATGTTCGTTGCCACAATCTGAAGTGTCGCGTCGGGGTTTGTTGCTACGGCGCGCATGATTGGGCTCAGGATGCCGTACTCTGCGCGCGAGCCAGTGATGAAGCATATTTTTCTGGGCACGGTATTCATATCTCAATAATTTCGTCTTTTTCAAAGTCGCGTATAGCGGTGCGTCCGCATACCTCGTCCCAGCGCATGGGCGATATGCCTGTGCCGGGCCGCTTTGCGCAGAGATTCTCGTCGGAGAGTACCTCTCCTTTGTTTATGCGCCGTGCGGCTACGATGCTTTTGCGCGCCACGGCTATATTTGCGGCTTCGGAGGGGGTGACATGCTTGTCGGGTGTGCCGAGGGCATGCTCGATATTGCGGATTGCATGCACCATGGCTTTGAGCTCGGCCGGTTCGAGTGATGCCTTGTGGTCGGGGCCGGGCATGGTGCGGTCGAGAGTGAAATGTTTCTCGATTACTGTCGCGCCCAGGGCAACTGCAGCTATCGGTACCTCGATGCCCAATGTGTGGTCGCTATAGCCGACATCGGTGCCGAAAGCGGTGCGGAGTGACTCCATTGCGCGCAGATTTACATCGCTCATAGGAGTAGGATACTGCGTGTTGCAGTGAAGCAGGCCGATTTGTCCGATAGTCAGACCACCGTTGAGGAGAGCGTCGACAGCCGCCCGGATGTCATTGTTGGTACACATGCCTGTCGACATGATTACCGGGAGGCCGGTGGCTGCAACGGCCCTCAGATAAGGGAGATTGGTTATTTCGCCCGACGGTATTTTCATATAATCCATGCCGAGACTTGCCAGAAACCGGACAGAATCGATATCGAATGGCGTGGACAGGAAGCCTATGCCTTTAGATACGCAGTAGGCCCGCAGTTCTCGGAATGTGTCGTCGCCGAGTTCGAGCCGCCGGAGCATGTCGAGCTGGCTTTCGCTGCAGCCTGTGTTGCGCTTCTGATAGTCGGCCTGGGTGGCGCTTGCGTTTGCAAGTTTTTCGGCCTTGAAAGTCTGGAATTTGACGTAATCGGCTCCGGCGTCGGCAGCCGCGTCAATCATTCGGAAGGCATTCTCGGCCGAACCGTTGTGATTCACACCGGCTTCGGCAATTATGATTACATGTTTCGCTGACCTCATTCTTTTGTCCTGTTATATCTTGCAAAGATACAAATAAGTCTGTGGCTATGGCAAATTTATTTGAAAATATGATGTAGAGCCATGCCACTTCATTTGCGCGTAAGAATGGAGAGTGTGCTTTGAGGGTATATAATCGGTGAAAATGGATAGAACTTAACTATACTGTATATTAGATGTTTAGCTATTTTAGCCCACTTCCATTTATCATTGAATTGTATTGTTTTTCGCATTCAGTACAACTTTAGTACGCGCCTTTTCCAGATAGCCTGAGACGGCAGAAAGAGCATGAGGCAGACACCGTCCGCAGCTATGAATGGAAGATTGGTAACTTCGTAAAGTTCTTTCCCAATGCGGTTGCCATGCTTCCGGCAATAGAGGAATGTCAGGACGTGGGATTGAATGACAACTCCATAAAGGGGCTTCTCTCAATGAATGAATATGTCTTAAAGTCAGGCACGACACTCTATTATCCGTTCCAGCGGAGAGAGGTGGACGCTTCGGGGGCAAAGGTACAAATCAAGCGAGACCCCACGGACAACAAATTCCATCTTCATGTCAATGGCATCCGGATATTCCAATGGCTCAAAGACCAATGGCAACGGCTGACACAGACGGTAAAGCACGGCTTCGGAATTAAATAATGCAATGAGGGAGCCATAGGCAAAATACTTGTGGCTCCCTTTTTTAATATGATTTTGAGAGATATTGATATTGCAAGATTGCTTAAAGATTATATTCGGATAATACGTATTGTTCCAAATTAATAAATAACTTTCTTTACTGAGCCGTCTGAATATATGATGATATTTAGTCCTTTTTGCAGATGCGTTTGGAGTTGACCGTTTATATCGAATATTTTTGTAATGCTTACGCTCTCATCGGTGATAACAGGAGATAATGCCGCATTCTCATCATATTCCGTTATCTCAAAGAAATTTTTCCAAACTTCGGCCATTTGATATGTTCCAACGCATCCTTTAGGTACATATAGGGTCGCTTCAACAAATACAATATTGCTGAAATTTGAATATTCAGATTTAAAGGATGGAGGAACGCTACTGTCACAAATTATTTTTCTCAAATTATTGCAACCAGAGAAAGAAGATACATTTTCTACATTCTTAGGTAGTTTGATTTCAGATAGTTCTCTTAGATTACGCAGAGCTATTAGTGTCGTAACCATCGAGCCAATTTCCATTTTTTTCACTGGTGTGTAGTCAAACATAGCTCCCGATGAACTGTAGTTAGATGCAACTTGGAAATTTCGACCGATATATAAATACTCTATGGGAGAATCGCAGAACATTGCATAGTTGACACTTCCTCCAGTGCAACCTCCCGTCTCGGTAGAACCTCTGCCCGATGTATAGATGACAGTTTCTTCGCCATCTTCAAAAATTACAGACTTCAAACTACTGCAATTATTAAAAGCGCCGTTTCTGAGCGTTTTAACTGATTGAGGAATAATCAAAGATGTTATTTTTGATGCGCCGGATAATAAATAATTATCAAATTCAGTTACTGTTGAGCCAATCTTAATTTCTGTTGCATTTGACAAGTCTTCAAAAGCTGGATTCCATGGCCAATGGTCAATATTTCTACCTATATAGAGATATTCAATCGGACAATTCACAAAGTATACGGGAACATTACCCGACGAACTATAAAAGTCCAAAACATCCGTCCCATCTGAAATTGTCAACTTTGTAAGAGATTGACAATTATCAAATGAATGTTCATAAAGAGTCTTTACCGAAGCAGGAATCACTATTTCCCTGATAGTTGAGCCGTAAAAAGCATAACGACCTATTGATGAGATATTATCACCAAGTTTTACCGTTGTTACTGCCGAATTATAGAAGCATTGATAATCAATTGAAGTGATTTGGAATTTCTTGCCTCTATAATCTACTTCATCTGGTATGACGATGTCTCCTGAATACACATTTTCACCTCCGACAACTTTTAATATTAGATTATCGATTGATGTTATTTGATAAAAAATACCATCAATCTCCAAATCATATTTTTCTGGAGTTGCAGAATTGGACAAAACGTTGTTTTTAACAACATTGATGTTGAGATTAAGTGGGGCGGCTTGGATAAAGCCTTTCAATGTGCCTACTAAGATACACATAATAAGCCCCACGATTTTAACTGCCTTATTCATCAAACTGGATTATTTATTTCCTTAAGTAGTGATATTATTTTTTTCAAATCATCTTCAAAATGAGGATAGGAACATAGTCCTGAAGCAAGTCCACCATTTGCCCGCAAATAAATAGAGTCATCTAAATTATTCTCTATAAATTGGCAAACGCAATCTTCGATATTTTGACGGTTTTTAGTGCTTGATAAAAACCATGAATCGAACTTCTCTTCAAAATACGATTGTAAGTAAATTGTATCAGAGATTTTCTTAATCATATGTTAGCTGTACCGCAAGGCTCACAATGCAGCGTTGATGAATAAAAAAGCGTGAGAGCCATACTTGTTGCTCGCTTCACTCGTTGAGGCTCTGGAATTGCCCGGTATAGTTGAACGAGCAAACAACGCAGAAGCCTCACGCAGAATATGATATGCATCAATAGGCAACACTCTCGAGTTGGCTATCAATGGAATATACATATCCACAAGGCATCTACTGTTTGCCACATTCTTGACTATACCAAAGAAATTTTCCAGATTTCAACGAGTCAAGAAAGAGCGCAGTAAACGCTTTCTATTATGTCCGCGTCCCGCCGCTCGAACCCCGACCGGGCTTCTGCATAACGGTCTGCGACTGCAAAGTTAATCATTTATTTTCAATGTACTGCCATTCAGAGTCTCAAATCTATGGCAATAACGAGAAAAAGAATCGAATTAAATATAACTAACAAACATTAAAAATCCATAAATCCACTCTATCTTCTCTGTTTTTCTTATTCAGTACTTATTTAGTACACCCTACAAATTGCAACTACTTGTAAATCAAATAGAATACGCTCATATAATAGTGGAAGGTGTGTGATAAGGTTCCTTTTGGGAAGCAATGAGGCTTATGTGATTGATGTGTCGGATGTATCTGATGTTAGTTCTTGTGTTGCGGGCGCGATTAATCGCGTCCCAATGCTGTTTACTTAATTTCGCGAGTTAAAAGTTACCTTTCATCTCGTGGGCGCGATTAATCGCGCCCCTACGTACTGCCGTACAACGATTTATGTTGTACGGCAAGTAAAAATCGTTAAGTAAACAGCATTGAATCGCGTCCCTACTGATTGAGACACAATGTTTTTATTCTGAAAGGTGTCTGGCCGGGATACCAACGTAGGTGCCGGGGACGGTGATGTCGGTTATGACTGCGGCGGCGGCTCCTATGACGGAGCCGGATGCGATACTGATACCGTTGGCTATGACGGCACCGCTCCCTATAAATGAGCAGGAGCCGATGCGGGCATCGCCGTTGACCATGGCTCCGGTGGAGATGTGGGTGTGCGCGCCGACAGTGACGTTGTGCTCTACGTTGGCGGCTGTGTTGATGATGCAGTTCTCGCCTATTGTGGCGCCGGCATTTACGGTGGCATGATGGAGCACGACGGTGCCGGGACCGATGTGTGCACGCCCTGACACATAGGCTGTGGAGGCGATTACTATGGCAGGAACGGCGCCTGCGTTCAGAAGCCGGTTGAAAAGGATGCGGCGCTTTTCGGCACTTTTGATTGAGCCGACGGTGACAATGAATTCGCATTCAGCAGCATAGCGCTGTATATCGTCATCGGTGCCGATGATTCTGTATCCAGATACTTCGGAGCCGACGAGGTCGGGACGGTCGAGGATGCCCGAGATTGTGCGTCCTGCGCTCTCGGCGGCTTCAATAACGGACATGCAGTGTCCGCCTCCGCCTATGAGAATGAGAGGTTTCATGGTTTACATCTTGTCGTCGAGGTTGCGTCCTTTTTCTTCGTGTGTGAAGTTAGGCAGATATTCTTCGAGGACGCGCACAACATCGGCTTTTGTGAAAGTGCGGTCGGCAAAGAGTGTTTCGAGCCGACGGATGAGGGCATTGACGGCTTCGGCGTCTTTGTTGTCTGTGCCGGTGATTACGCCGAGAGAGACGAAACGGGTCATGTCGGTGCTTTCGCCTTCGACAAAAAACTCTTCGCAGTATTTTTCACCTGTGGTGTCGCTTGCGGAGTAATAGACAGGATATTTGGGACCGGGAAGATGCTCGGCGGCATAGCGGCGTGCTTCGTCGTCGGAGGAGCACTGATATTTTTCGTAGCCCATGGCTTCAATGAATCTGTCGCAGATTGATGAGAATGTCTTCAACTTTTCCTTGCCGAGCCTGGGGAAGAAGACTTCTCCGTTGTTGCCGAGGATACATGCGAGCATACAGATTTGGCCGCTTTCTTCCATTGACACAAAGTATCGCCTCACATCGGAGGGGGCGGCCAGAGGCTGGCGCTTCATCATGCGGTCGAAGAATCCGGCGGGGAGCGAGCCGTTGGAGAAGGCGACGTTTGCGAATCGGGCTGTCGTGACCTTGAAATAAGGTCGATATGCCATTATGAGGTCTTCCATTATGCGTTTTGAGGCCCCCATGATGTTGACGGGATTGGAAGCCTTGTCGGTGGAGACGCAGAAGAAATGCCTCGGGGGATAGCTGCGAAGCAGTTCCATGAGATTGCGTGCCTTTATTACATTATTTTTCAGCAAGGCCTCAACGGAGTATTTGTCTTTTTCGCTGCGTACGTGCTTGTGGGCCGAGAAATTGGCGACTATGTCGAATCCGCCGTGGTCGCGCATTATATCCTCGAAAATGGGGTCGGCGAAGTCGAGCGTATAGGTGAGAAATACTTCGGGCACTCGCAGGGAAGCGCTCGAGCGGAGGTCTCGCGTGAGTTCAGCAAGGCCGTTTTCGTTAAGGTCGACTACTACAAGTTTCGAGGGGTTGAACGGCAGCAGAGCCTTGATGAATGACGAGCCGATAGAGCCGGCACCTCCGATTACCATTACGGATTTGCCGGCAATTGCCGCGCGCAGAGTGTCGGCATTGGCCTCGATATCGGGTGCGAAGAGGCTTTCGGGGCGTCCGGTTACATTTTCTTTTACGAATTTCTCTAAGTCCATAGTCTGATTCTATGTTGCAAAGATACGAATAAGAAGAATGCGAAGGCAAATTTATTTGAATAAGTTGCATATCCCGGGGTTCGAACCTTTTGCGTCGGGTTACAAACCCGCCGAGACTGGTATTGTTGCCGCATTGCGGCGCGATACTTATTTGTTAAGTGAAAAACAGTTCAAATGTCACAAATAAGCTTTAAATATTGATTTTATGCCACCTATTCACTAACTTTGCAGTCGAATTGACAATAGGCAAAGATTTGAGGTCTCATTCAGCTATGAGATTTTGTTGAGATAAGCGAGATGTTCTTAGTACACATTACATTTAAACACATAACAGCTGCAGTACTGGCGATTGTTTTAGGCAGCGGGGCCTGCATGGTTGCAGCCGCATCGTCGACTCACAATGACCCGGACCGCTCTTTTCTCTTTTTCGGAAAGAAAAAAAAGAAAGGCCAGGCATCCGCTGCACCTGCGGAGTCTGCAAAAACAGATTACGAGACACTGACTGACTCTGCGGTTACGTCGCAAGGCATGTTCAACGTAATCCGCAAGAACAAAGACTATTATTTTGAGATTCCCCTCAGTCTTATGGACCGCGACATGCTTGTTGTGAACAAGCTGGTGCGAGTGCCGGAGGAACTTAATCAGGCAGGCGTGAACCGCGGCATCAATTCCTCGAACATAATGATACGCTTCGGTTTTGACCCGGATGAGAAAAAAGTTTTTGCGAGTCAGAGCCGTGTGGTGCCCGATGTTGACCCTAATGATGCCATAGCTCGTTCGGTGAAAGACAATTATATCTTTCCGTTCATAGCGGCCTTCAAGACCGAGGCCTACAATGCCGACTCGACTGCCGTTGTGGTGAAGGTGACCGACCTTTTCGATGGCAAGAACGACTGCTTCGGCAATATCTTCAACGATATCAATCTCGGCACTCCCGTATCGTCGGAGCTGTCGAAAATCAAATCAGTAAAGGCTTTCAAGGATAATGTATTCGCAGTATCGGAGCTTACGACCCGTGTGGTGGAGCCCGGCGGCGCTGTGTCGGTGACCGTGGAAGTGGGCACGTCGATAGTGCTCCTGCCTGAAAAGCCCATGCAGCGCCGACTGGTGAGTCCGCGTGTGGGCTATTTCCACGAATCGACTCTCGGGTACTCCGACAATCAGCAGCGTGTGCACCGCCGCAATTACATCACCCGCTGGCGCCTCGAGCCCAGGCCAGAGGACGAACAGGCCTATCTTGCCGGTATTCTCGTGGAACCGGCCAAGCCGATAACGTTCCATATCGACAATTCCACTCCGCGTCAGTGGCGCCCGTATATCCGCAAAGGCATAGAGGACTGGAACTCCGCTTTTGAGCTTGCCGGCTTCAAAAACGCAATCAGGGTGGAGCAGATACCCGACAGCACCGACATAGACATGGACGATATCAATTACTCGACCATTACCTATGCCGCCTCGACCAAGTCGAATGCGATGGGTCCTTCGATTACCGACCCCCGTTCGGGTGAAATCATAGAAGCGGACGTAATGTGGTGGCACAATGTGCTCGACATCCTTCACGACTGGATTGTGGTGCAGACGGCCGCCGCCAACCCGGATGCGCGTTCGCTCGTGCTGCCCGATTCGCTGATAGGCGATGCGATGCGTTTTGTGGCCTGCCACGAAGTGGGCCATTCGCTCGGCCTGCGTCACAATATGATGGCTTCGGCAGGAGTGCCGACAGATTCGCTGCGCTCGCCCTCGTATGTGGAGTGGCTCGGAGGCACCAGTTCGTCAATAATGGATTATGCGCGCTTCAATTACGTGGCCCAGCCCGGCGACGGCGTCAAGGTGCTTTCGCCCCATATCGGTCCTTATGACCGCATGGCCATTCAGTACGGCTACCGCTGGTACGGGAAGGCCACTCCCGAGGAAGACTACCGTGAGTGCAACAACACAATTGCACCTTATACGGGCGACCTCTACCGATACAGTGAAGCGCAGGATTCGCGCGACGCCGTCGACCCCCGCGCCCTGAGCGAGGACCTCGGTGACGATGCCGTGAAATCGGCAAGCTACGGTATCGCCAATCTCAAACGCATAGTGCCCAATATCGTGAAATGGACCACCTCGGGCGAGCAGGCCCAGAACTATGACGACGCCTCCAATCTGCTGTCGTCGATTATCGGCCAGTGGCAGAGATATATCTATCACACAATGGCCAATGTAGGCGGCATATATGTGGACAACACCACCGTGGGCGACGGCAACCAGACCTACACCCACGTGGAGCGTGAACGTCAGAAAGCGGCGACAGAGTTTATACTCAAAAATGTGTTCGACGATACGGACTGGCTTTTCGACTCGGATGTGACCCGCTACACCTATCTGGTGCTCAACAGCCCCATAGGCCGTATAGAGAACGCGCCCGTCTATCTGCTCAATAATGCCCGCAGTTATGTGCTGTGGGACCTTCTGTCGGACAACCGCATAATGCGCATGTATGAGAATGTGGATGCCAACGGCAAGCAGGCCTTCGCGCCTTCGGAGCTGATTGACATGATGCATAAACAGATTTTCGGTCCGACTGTCGCGGGCAAGACCCTTACGAAAGACGAGCGCTCGATACAGAAGAACTATGTTGACGCCCTTATGATTGCGGCCAACGAGAACATGGGCCTCAAGGACGCCAAACGTACGCTGACCTCCGATGAACACAATCATGCGCATGCAGATTATCCCGGCGACAAAGACGCGCTGGCCCTCCTTACGCTCGAGACACCCCTGCAGTGCTATGAGTGCATGGCAGCGGGCGAACGCACTGCCGGTCACCGCCAGCTCAATTTCTATGGCTCGCACGCCAACCGCATATCGGATGCCATCTCGCTCAAACGAGGTGAGCTCTTACGAATTCTCCGGCTCCTCAAAAGCCGTATCCCCTCGGCATCACGCGACACACGCAGTCACTATGAAGACCTCGTGATGCGTATCAATTCCTCGCTGGGTTTACGTCAGGACTTCAACTGACGGGCCTAAAGACTCCGGATATTCTCCGCGGGTAAGCCTTCACTGAAGGCTTGCCTCTGTTACAATCATTACACATGAGCGAGTCGGAGCGGCCGGTCTGTCATGTCCGGCAAGACATGGCGATTTCCCTCCGACCTGCATATTACGAAACACATACAATTATTCCAGTGCAATGAAAAAGTTTTTGACAACATTGCTGACCGTCGTATTACTTACGGCCTTTGCGGCCGGGGCTTCGGCCCAGCGCACTATCAGTGGCCTGATTGTTTCGTCGGAAGACGGAGAGCCGGTAATCGGTGCATCTGTCACTGTTTCGGAAACCCAGCTCAAAAAAGCCGGTTCCACTGCCAGAGTGCTTGGTGCTGTCACCGATATCGACGGCAATTTCCGGTTTGTGATACCGGAGAAAGTTACCGAAATAGAAATACGTTCGGTAGGCTTCACTCCCCGTACCATCCATCTTGTCGACGGCGTGAACAGCTACGACATCAAACTCGACCCGGCGTCCGAGATTCTTGGCGATGTGGTCGTAACGGGCTATCAGGTGATAGAGAAACGAAAACTGACTGCCGCCATTACAAAAATCAATATCGACGACGCAGCCATTGGGTCGGTTATGAATATCGACCAGGCCCTTGCCGGCCAGATAGCCGGTCTGTCGGCGGTGCAGAGCTCGGGTTCGCCCGGCGCGCCGCTCAAAATACGTATCCGCGGCACAGCCTCCCTTCAGGGTACGCAGGACCCGCTGTGGGTGATTGACGGCGTGCCAATGAACGGCACCGACCTCCCGTCGACGGAAGACCTTAAGGACATCGACAACCTCTACCAGTCGTCGATTGCCGGCCTGAATCCTGCCGACATAGAGAGTATCACCGTGCTTAAGGATGCTGCCGCCACAGCCATTTACGGCACACGCGCCGCAAACGGTGTGATTGTGGTGACGACAAAGAATGGCAAGCAGGGCAAGCCCGAGGTGACGTTCTCTACACGACTGACATATTCGCCCAAGCCCAATATCGACAGGCTCAATCTTCTCACCTCCGACGAAAAAGTGGATTTGGAGCTCGACTTGCTCCGCTCGGATTACACTTACCGTGAATCGAAGGGCGAGGTGTCGCGTATTCTCGCTGCGGCCGGCGTGCTCGACGCTTACAAGAGGGGCGGCTGGTCGGCTGTTCCCTCTGACGTGCAGGCTCGGATTAACGCACTGCGCGGCATCAACACCGACTGGAACGACATTCTCTTCCGCGACACTTTCAATCAGGAATATAATCTGAGTGTGTCGGGCGGCGGCGAGAAGGCAACCTATTATACATCGTTTGGCTATCAGGATGAGCAGGGCAATGTCGACGGCGCGTCAATGAACCGATTCAATCTCGTGCTGAAAACCAAGTACCGCTTCAGCGAAAGCTTCAAGGTCGGCGCCTCTGTTTTCCTCAACCGCCGCAAGAACAAAAGCTATCTGACCGACAACGACGGCTTCACCAATCCGGTGTATTACTCGCGCCGTGCCAATCCTTATCAGCAGCCTTACGATGCCAACGGCAACTATATATATGACACCGATATACAGGGACGCGCCGACAGCGACCTGAAATACAACGTGTTCGAGGAGCGCAACAACACCGAGTACACACTTGAGACCACAGGCATCACCGCTCTTGTGGACGCCGACCTCCGCTTCACCGACTGGCTGCGCGCCACCACACAGCTGGGCGTGCAGATTGATAAGACAGACTCCAAGAGCTATGCAGCCGGCGAAACCTATGCTATGCGCAAGGAATTCTACCGCACCGAGGTTATAGGCGCCGACGGCAAGCGCGCATCGTTCCTTCCCGACGGCGGCCGCAGCATGGAGAGCTCGTACAGCAACAAACAGCTCACATGGAAAGCTCAGCTCGAATTTGCCAAACGCTTCAATACCCTCCACGAGCTTGAACTCATGGCCGGTACGGAAATCCGCAAGACCTGGTACGATGGCTTCGCGTCGACAGCCTACGGCTACGACAAGAAGACCCTCACCTCCAAACCCGTCCTTTTCCCCAACGAATCGTGGGCCCGTCTTTTTCCTCTTCACTCAGAGAGTTACACGGAGAATGCCTATGTGTCGTTCTACGCCAACGGCTCGTACTCGCTGCTTCAGCGATACACACTCGGTGCAAGCGTGCGATTCGACGGCTCGGACCTCTTCGGTGTCGATAAGAAATACCGTTATCTGCCGCTCTACTCATTCTCGGCCCTCTGGCGCATAAGCGAGGAGCCTTGGCTACGCGAGAGCACATTCGTGCAGAACCTGGCCCTCCGCATGAGCTACGGTATCCAGGGCAATATCGACAAGTCGACCTCGTCGTTCGTCATGGGCGACTATAAGAACGAATCGATACTTCCCGGAGTAGTCGAGGACGTGATTGTTCTGGGCACCCCGCCCAACCGCCGTCTGCGCTGGGAGAAGACACATACAGCCAATATCGGTCTTGACGCCGGATTCTTCGGCAATATAGTGAATCTCTCTGTGGATGCCTATTACCGCAAAGGCAACGACCTGATATCGCTCAAGATGCTGCCTCTGGAGACCGGTTTCATGTCGACAATGGTCAACTGGGCCTCGATGCGCAACCGCGGTGTCGAAGTGGCTCTGTCGACACGCAACATCAACACACGCGATTTCCGCTGGGTGACGAATTTCAACCTCGCTTACAACGAGAACATCGTGCTCAACGAGACCGTGCCGTTCAACCAGACGACACCCTCGCGTGAAGGTTATCCCGTGAATGCGATTTTCGCCTACCGCACGGCCGGGCTCGACAGCGACGGCATGCCTCTCTTCGTCAACAAAGACGGCGACGCAGTGTCGGCCAAGGAGTATTTCAAGCTCAACGGCGCGGGCGCAAGTACGCTGAGCGCGGCCGAGCAGCGTGATTTGTACACCTACATCGGCTCGGGAGACCCTCTGTGGACAGGCGGTTTCATCAACACCTTCAATTACAAGAACTTTGACCTGACGGTGAACTTCGCCTTCAATCTCAAGATGTATACGCGCATTCAGCCGTCGTACAGTACGGTGTGGTTCGACCGCGGCATGAACACCAACCGCGACATTCTCGACCGCTGGGCACCGACCAACACGTCGGCCACGCTGCCGGCGCTACTGCCCGACAACGGCTACCGCAGCGACGAACGACTTAACTACGGCGAGCAGAACACATACGCGATGCTCGACACATGGGTGAAACGCAACGACCATGTGCGTCTGCAGAGCATCAATCTGGGCTACAATCTGCCAACGCCTCTTATTCACCGCATAGGTCTCGCATCGGTGCGTGTGGCTTTCGAGGCACGCAATCTCGTGGTGTTCGGGGCGAACTACAAGAACTTCCTCGACCCCGAAACCATGGGCAACCCGTTCGCACAGCCCATACCCAAGAGCTATACATTCAATCTCCAAGTTAAATTCTGACAACCATGAAACTCAGCAAGATATTTCTGCCTCTCATCGCCGCAACGGCCCTGACCGGCTGCGACAGTTTCCTCGACATACAGCCCGTGGGGAAGGTGATACCGACGACAGCCGATGAATTCCGGTCGCTCATCACCGAGGGCTACTCCAATGTGCCGTACGACCGCGGCCTTACGTCGTTCCGCACCGACGAAGTGCTCCTCGACGCTACAATGGATGCCAACGACCTGAGCTCGTATCTGGACATATGGCGCTGGAACGACACATCGTCGGACGAAAACACGGCATCGTTCAGCTGGCGCACGTTCTATCACGTGCTTTTCATCGCCAACTACACCATTGAAAGCGAGAAACTGATGACCGACGGCTCTGGCGACGAAATCCGCCAGATGGTTGGCGAAGCCTATATGCTCCGTGCGCTCATGCACTTCAATCTTGTCAATCTATATGCTCCGGCATACACCACATGCACTCCCGAGACTACAAAGGCCGTGCCTCTGAAACTCGACAGCGACGTTGAGAGCGTGCTGAGCCGCAACACAGTGGCCGAGGTGTACAAGTCGATTCTTGATGACCTCGATTCGGCTGAAGAGTACCTAAACACCGACACATGGGAGACCGGCTACAACTACCGATTCAACACGCTTTCGCCCGATGCCATGCGTTCGCGCGTATACCTTTACATGGGCAAGTGGGAGGAATCGCTTGCTGCATCGGAGCGTGTGATTGCGAAGCATCCGCAGCTCAGCGACATAAATGCCGAACTGCCCAACGCCTACAACTCCGTGGAGAATATAGTGGCGCTTGAGCAGACTATGCAGTCGCAGTATGCCCGCACAATCAAAATCAACCGTAATTTCTACTCCAAATTCTCGTCAACTGACCTTCGCCGCCGTGCATATTTCAAGCAAGTGACCACATCGAACATCACCCTTGTGAAAGGTGGCAGCAATACGTACAGCTGTACTTTCCGCAGCGGCGAGATGTATCTCAACGCCGCCGAGGCCGCATGGCATCTCGGACAGTACGACGATGCGCGTACGTACACCGAAAAGATTTATGCTGTCCGTTACACCGATGGCGGTGCTGCCAAGACAGCCGCTATCGAAGCAACGGACGACACCGATGTGCTTGATGAGATACTTGAGGAGCGTGCCCGTGAACTTGCTTTCGAAGGCCACCGCTGGTTTGATTTGCGCCGTAACGGTCAGCCCCGTATGGAGCGCAGTTACCGAGGCGAGACGTATGTGCTCGAGCAGGGTGACGCGCGTTATACCCTCCGCATTCCGGCCGAGGCAATCACTGCCAATCCAGAGCTTGCGGAATGACACGCGGGTTTGAAAATGCAATCTGATTCGCGGACGCGATTAATCGCGTCCCTACTTCAGACAATACTAATTTTAAATTCAACTGATATGAAAAAATCTTTACTTACCGCTTTCGCCGGATGTGCCCTTTGCGCATCGGCCAACGCAACTGAGTGGACAGCCGACATCATCGGTATTTTTGATACCGACGGTGCTGTTTATGCCGCACAGACGGCTGTAGCTGCCGACGGTTCTGTGATTGCCGCCGGCGCCTTCAATGCCGAAGCTACCATTCTCGGAAATGCTTTCGAGCCTGTAGGTACGAGCGCCTATATCGCCAAGTATAACGCCGACGGCACAGCCGCATGGTCGGTAGCCCTTACCGGAGCCGCAACAGTCACAGCAATCACCACCGATGCCGAAGGCAACATCTACGTAGCCGCCCGCTATGCCGACGAAGTGACCCTCGGAAGTACCGACGCCAAGACCGAAGTCGTTAAAGGCATCATGGCCTGGGGTGATTACACGACAGACAAAGATGCATCGTTCATCGCCCGCTACTCGGCAGCAGGCGCACTTACCGCTGTCACAAGCTATGTGCCTGAAGAAATTGCCGCAGCCGCAGCTGCAGCCGCCGCCAATCCCGAAGGAATGTATTTCTCCACACGTCGCTTTATTATCAACAAGCTTGCTGTGGAAGGCAACAAGGTATACGCATCGGCAATATATGCCGGTGAACTGAAAATAGGTGAAGTCTCCTTTACAGGCACATACAATGACCCCTGGGGGGGAGGTTTTGTTTCCGACCTCACAGCGACTTGTGTATTTTCTGTAAATGCAAGTGACTTCAGTGGTTGCGAAAGCATAATCACATGCAGTACACAAGGAAACCTTGCTACAGAAAATGACAGTTATCAGTCTTCTGCTGTTTCTTTCGATGTAGCCGGAGGCTCGGTATATGCCGTATTTGCAGGCAACGGTCCTCTGAAATATACCGCTGGCACCGACAGCCGTGTGTCGGAGGCAGCTTTCGCCACATATAACTATGCCTTCGTAGAAGTAAAAGACGGCAAAATCGCCCAGATGTCAGAGGCTGCCTGCCCCGAGGCCGGTTTTGAGACCGCATATGTTCCCGCCGAGGTGCTTTGTGACGGTACAACACTGTATGCAGTAGGTTATGAGCCCTTTGCCGAGAATTACGGTGGTGAAAACGAACGAATCGGTCATGATATCTTCGTGTTCAAAGCTGCTGTAAACAATCTTGCCGGTGTAAGCAAGTTTACAAAAGAGGAAATGGACGGTGATGTGACATATTCGGAGGTTGCCGCAGCGACTATGATGAGCGACGGCAATATCGCTGTTTCGTCACTTGGTTTCTATAACAAGAAAGGCGAAGGCTATACAAGCGGCGATTTCGCCGGAGTTGCCAAAACATATGTTTATAACGGCACCGGTCTTGTGGCAGCAGCCGTTCCCGGAGCCTGCTCTGTGGCTGCCAACGGCGTGAATATCGCTTATCAGACAGTTTCGGCCGAGGGCGTTAAAATCAATGCTGACATCGACACCGCCGGCGTAGAGGGAATTATTGCCGACGGCACCGACGCTCCTGTTGAATACTATAACCTTCAGGGTATCCGTATAGCCAGTCCTGAAAGTGGTGTAGTGATTCGCCGGCAGGGCAATCAGGTGCAGAAAGTAACTGTGAAATAAGAGCAATTTTATATGTTTTATAACATATTGCTATAGAAATATTCCAATTTTACAATTTTTAACATAAGGGATTTTAACAGGTTGCTTTATAAAAGTTAATCCTAAATTATTGAGCTATTGTTCATTGACATTTGTAATTCACTCTTTGTGAGGCGATATGTTCAAAAAATATGTCGTATAACATATAAATAAATTTGCACGGAGTGTAAAAAGGCGCGACCTTTGTAACGCAAACCTAAAACAATCTTTTTTACCTTAGAAATTGTACCT
>CAJUKF010000036.1 GCA_910587355.1 uncultured Muribaculaceae bacterium | reverse complement strand
AATCATAACGCTCCGTAAACTCACTTCTGTTAACAAGCATTTTTAAACAACCTCTCATATTTTTCCGGTTGTAAAAAGTAGACGATAGTAATTATAGATGATGTTGATGCGTGCGTTCACCAGCTGCTGCTCGGCATCAATACGTGCGTTTGCAGCGTCAAGCAAATCTGTAATCAGAGCCATGCCCGCACTGTAGCGCATCGATACGGTATTATAGTTGCGCATGGCAAGTTCTACGCCTTTATCGCGTGTGGCGAGCTCGGTCTGCGATTCCTGCCAGCGTATATGAGCCTCATTCACCGACATCGCCACGTCCTGACCGATTTCGTCGAGCTCGTTACGCGCTACAAAGGTTGCGGCACGACTGCGGGCCAGCGATTTATTGCTTTTGTAAAGCGACAAAAGATTATACTTCACTCCGAGACCCACATACCAGTAGCTCAGATTGCGGTTGATGGGCGGCACGTCTGTTAGAATCGGTCCGTTGAACGACCAGCCGGCTTCGAGGCCGATGTTCGGTCTTCGTTCTGCACGCACAAGGTCTTCGGCCTTGCGGCTTATGTCAATGCCCGTTCTTGCGAGTTTTAGTCTGGGAGAAGCCTCGGCGGCTTCCTGCTGCCACTGTTCAAGTCCCGGCACTTCCATAGTCAGGTCAAGAAGCGTTGTGTCGGGCGAAACGACAGTTCCGGAAGGCAAGCCCGAAATCGTAACAAGATTTTCGTTGAAGATGCTGATGCTGTTGTCGATTCTGATGATTTCAAGCTCGAGATTCGATACAAGCAGTTCGTAGCGCGTGATATCGTTGAGCAATGCAGTGCCCTGCTCATACCGGGCGTGCATTTCGCCGAGTACACGACGCGCTGCGGCAAGATTGCTTTCGACTACCCTCCGCAAATTGGAGTATTTATAAATATCGAGATATAATCCGGCAAGGTGAAAGCGGAGATTGTCGCGTTTCATGTCTGTAGCGAAACGCGATGCGGTAGATTTCAGCTCGGCAATTTTTATTGACCCCGAAATGGCCCCTCCCGTATATACGGGCTGCGTAACGGTGACGCTCATGGCATTGCCGAAATGAGGAATAGGAGCTTTCTGATAATCGGAAAAATCCCGTTTTGTCGTGAATCCGTCGCCGTTGTACCCGACCGACAGAGCGGCGGTGATGTCGGGAAGCCGTCGGGCGCGTGACACGTTTATTTCGCGCTGTGCCTCTTTTTCCGAGGCATAAGAAGTACGGAGCTGTGCGCTGCCGGTCTCGGCCACCGTGAAGATTTCATCAAGTGTAAAAACACGCTGAGCATGACAAACAGCTCCGGTGCCCGGCAGGAGTACGCACAGCAATCCTGCGAGCAATCTGTGATTGTTCATAAAAAAGAATTAGTACTTAAAAACAATGAAATTAAGGGCGCAGACTATCAGCCGCCCGGAGAAATAGGAAACTCCTTAAACAGAGGCTGTGCTTTTCCAGCTCTCAAGATACCCCCAGTTTCGCACGGAGGGCCCATCGATTAATGCAACAAAAATATGATTGGTCATAAAAAAGCGGCTCTGTATGAACCGCACGGCAAAATTACAAAATTTTTCACAAACAGGCCAAATCTCCCGATGATACTTTTTCCGGCGCCGGATTAACGACGCAGCCAGCCAAGGCGCGTGCGCTCGTCCATTTTCTCAATGGCATAACGAAGAGCCGTACGGGGCATGGCGCTGTAATATCGCTCAAGAAAATCGGTCAGGACCTCCGGGTCTTTTTTGCCGACTTCACGGAGCATCCAGCCCACAGCTTTGTGAATCAGGTCGTGACGGTGTGTCAAAAGTTTTGCCGCGAGACGCAGTGTATCGTCAGGCTGTCCCTCTTTTATCAGTCGCCATGTGGTGACGATGCCTATGCGTTGTTTCCAGAGACAGTTGTCGGAAACAAGAGTGTCAAGCACCGAGCGGTCGGGCATCGAACCGTCGGCCGACGGATACAACAGCCATTCGCCTAAAATCTTGGGACATGTCATATCGACCAAATCCCAGTTGTTTGCCTGCGACGCATGACGTAGATAGAAAGCGGCTATTTCGTCACGGCGCCCGGCTTTTGTCTTTGCTGATGCCGAAGAGTCTTTTTTCCGCGGCAATACAGCCTTCATATCTTCGACCAGCAGCAGGAAACCTGCAAGCCGGACCTCATGCCAGGCAGAATACAACAACTTCTCGATTTCATCAAAAGAAACATCGAGACGTGCTTCTTTAACCACCATGCGTGTCTGAGGACATCTCAGACCGAGAAAGAGGTCACCTTCACCATAGTCGCCCTTTCCTGTTTTAAAAAACCTCATCAGATGAGCGGCCTGCCGCTGGTCGCGCATCGATTCAAGAGTCCTGAGAATTTCGGCTGCTGTTGTCATTGAAAGAATTATAAATGAGGCCGTGGAAGAGCAAAAACCGCCTCCACGGCCAATCGTCTCGATTATACTTTTCAGCTCTCAGTTATCAGAGTGGCTTGTACTGCACGAAGGCCTCGATAGCCTCATAGGAAGCAAGACCAAGATTCTGATAGAGTTGTGCTGTAGCACGGTTGCGCTCTTCGGCACGCTGCCAGAAGAGTCGGTCGTCATCGCCGAGGAAAGGAGCGTTCTCCATCTGGCTCTGGTGTTTGAGAATGGAGTTACGCTTGAATCGAAGTTCCTCGGGACTGATAGGCACAGCCATTTCGATGTGGTCGATTTCCCACTCGGCCCATGCGCCGCGATACATCCATATGCGACAATCTGCCATCCAAGGTTCATTTTTCAGTTCGTCGATAGCGGCAAGCACAGCATCCGTGCAGACCTTGTGTGTTCCGTGGGGGTCGGCGAGGTCTCCGGCCACAAATATTTCATGGGGCTTCACATCCTGAAGGAGCCTGATGATGATGTCGACATCTCGCTGCTCGAGCTCACCTTTCTTAATAGTGCCTGTTTCGTAAAAGGGAAGACGAAGGAAATGAATATGCCCGGGCTTCACACCTATATAATTACATGCGATAGTAGCTTCGGCCTGACGAATCATAGTCTTGATTTCGCGGATATCCTTGCTGTCGACATCTCCTGATTTCTTGTTATGCACGAAACCGCTGACTTCATTGGACAGACGCTTGTAGTTATCGTTGTCGAATCCGAATATCGGAGCGATTTTGTCCATCATCAGGAAGTAGCGCATCATGTCTTCGTCTCCTACAGCGATATTTCCCGATGTCTCGTATGCCACGTGGACATCATGATGCTGGTCGACAAGGCGCTTTAGTGTGCCGCCCATCGAAATTACATCGTCGTCGGGGTGCGGCGAGAACACAATCACACGTTTAGGATATGGATTGGCTCGCTCGGGACGGTAAGTATCGTCGGCATTCGGTTTTCCGCCGGGCCATCCGGTAATGGTATGCTGGAGGTCGTTGAAAATCTTTATGTTTACGTTGTAAGCCGACCCATAGAGAGCGAGAAGTTCGCCCAGGCCCCAGTCGTTATAGTCTTTGTCGGTGAGTTTGAGAATAGGCTTATGCGTCATCTCGCAGAGCCATACAATGGCACGGCGGATGAGTTTATCGTTCCAGTCGCATGATGTCACTTTCCACGGCTTGGATATGCGTGTGAGGTCTTCGGCTCCGGCAAGGTCCGTGACAACCTTAACATGCGGATGCCCCTGCAGCAACGATGCAGGCACAGAGGTAGTCGCAGGCTCCTCTGCGGTGCGGAATATAATTTCCGAACTATTCTCGCCCCAGGCCATAGTAAGGAGACGGCGTGACGATACAAGATTTGCGATACCGAGAGTGATTGCCGTTGTAGGCACATCGTCGCATTTGAATTCCTTGCCGATACGGTGACGGGTCTCGTTGCCGAGAAGTACAAGTCGACAATAGCTCGAAGCCTGGCTGCCGGGCTCGTTGAAAGCAATGCTGCCGTTGGGAGCGATTTCGCACAAGGCCACATCAATGCCGCCTTCGTCGGCAATAGCTTTCTCATATTCCTGACAATAATCGTACATGGTGTCCTTAGTAATTGCAGGATTGATTGTACGTACGTTTTCAGGCTTTATGTCGATGTGATTGAGGAAAACATCCTCCATACGCTTCATAGTCGACGGACCGCCGGGATTCAGAGGAAAAAACTCAGAAATGTTGAAGATAACCACATTGGAAAAGTTCACCTTACCCTCTTTATACATCTTTATGAGTTCGCTGTATACAGGATGCGTGCTGAGGCCCGAACCGAGGGCGAGCACACACTTTCCCTTCATGCCGACATAACGCTTGATGTATCGCACCATTTCGCTTGCAAGGAAAGTAGCGCCATCTTTAACATTTTCAAAAACACGGGTATTGAGTTTTTCTTCGCGGCGCAATGCTGCGGCCTCGATTTCCGAATCAGGATTGTAGTATCTTTTTGGTATTCTGTCCAGCTTTATCTGGCTGCTCAAATCTTTTCTCATTGGAGTCGAATAGTCGTTTTTTATGGTGTTCTGTTAGATTTGTTTTAAATTCGGTAAATAAAAAGGTTGAATTTGCCGAACACAAAATTATATAATATTTTTGTGAAGTGGATGCGGTTGGATGTAAAATTTGTGCAAATTATTCTAAAAATACGTATAAGTCTCTTAATCCACTACGATTTGCCTACCCCCTACTAAAGCAGCACCGGTTCACAATGACCGCATATTGTTTAAAACGAATTTAAATAAGAAAAAGTTGTATTTAAAACGCAACACGGTATGGTTCGGCTACTTCTCTATTCTCGGCTTTCGGTACAAATTACAGCACACACCACCGGGATATATGATATATCTATTTAAAAGTCAGTTTATTGACACTGTTTATTTAAAGCATTGATAGCAGAATCGGCACCCCGCTGCGCTAAATGATTGAATATACACAAGTTGCAGACTTTTTCTAAATTGCAAATAAAAATGTGTTTGTTTATCTGAATTTTTTATTAGAATTTTGTAATCGCAAAATAAGCCCTTTTGCCATTCCTGATGACAACAGATTACAAAGAACTTTGGGCTCAATGCTGTCAATATATAAAGGACAACATTAGCCCCGCACAATATGCGACATGGTTCCGCGACATCGAAATACAGAATTACGATGTCGCAGGCAACCATCGCAGACTTGTGCTTAAAGTTCAGTCATCGTTTTTTGTAGACCAGCTCGAAGAGCGTTTCCAAGGAGTTCTCCGTTCCGGCGTTCGCAAGACATTCGGCGAAGGCGTACAGATTATATATTGTTTCCGTCAGGTTCAGAGCGACCCGTCGACTGTAATCGAACAGAAGAGTTCCCTGCCTTCACCCACAATTCTCGCACAGTCTAAAGTTCAGCCGGCGAACCCTTTCAAGGAAACAAGCAGCGAGGATTTCGACCCTCAGCTCAACCCACGCTATACATTCGAGAATTACTGCGAGAGCCCAAGCAACAAAATAGCACGCTCGATTGGCGAGGCAATTGCCAACGACCCGACAATCAAGACTTTCAACCCTCTGTTTGTTTTTGGTCCGGCAGGTGTCGGCAAGACACACCTCATACAGGCTATAGGCATACGCGTAAAAGAGCGTAATCCTCGTGCGCGCGTACTTTATGTCACGGCCCGACTTTTCCAAAGCCAGTATACGGCAGCTGCCGCACGCAATATCAACAGTTTTTTCCATTTCTACCAGAGCATCGACACTCTGATTATCGATGATATTCAGGACTTGCAGAACATGCCCGGCACTCAGAACACTTTCTTCCATATTTTCAATCATCTGCGTCAGCACGACCGACAGATAATAATGTCGAGCGACCGTGCTCCGTCTGAAATGGAAGGATTCGAAGAGCGTCTTCTGAGCCGTTTCAAATGGGGCATGCAGGTAGAACTCGAGCGTCCCGACATAGAACTCCGCCGCGATGTGCTCAAGCTCAAAGCCGAGCAAGACGGCATAGCGATTCCTGGAGACGTGGCAGAATTCATAGCTTCTAACGTTACCAGCAGCGTACGCGAAATCGAAGGAGTAATGGTGTCGCTCATGGCACATGCAACGATACTCAACCGCGACATCACCGTTGACCTCGCACGACGCGTAATTGCCAATGCTGTTAAAATCAATCATCGCACAGTAAACTTCGAGATGATTACCGAAGCTGTAGCCGAGCACTACAATCTTGCCACGGATTTGCTCTTTACAAAAGTACGCAAACGCGAGGTAAGCGATGCCCGCCAAGTGGTAATGTATCTGGCAAAAAAACTCGCAAAAATGCCGCTCACCACTATCGGCATGAAACTCGACCGCACACATGCTACAGTGATTCATGCATGCAACAATATCGAGAATCGTCTTGCCACCGAGAAGAAGCTCGGTACCGACATCGATGCGATTGAAGCAGCTATTGCATCGCGTTAAAATTACTTAATACCTATCTCACCCATACGCTTTTACGTATGCAATCACAAAAAAATTCTTTTATCGGAATTTTTACGGAAATTTTTCTTTAAATAGGTTTGAAAGGGAGCAAATAATGCTTATTTTTGCAGAAAATTACGCTCCCCCATGGAAAAATCAATCATAAATCACACGGCACGAGTTGTCGCAATAAACAGAGGCATAGTAAAAGTACGCCTTGAGCAGCCTGTAAATCCGGCTGAATGTGCGGGCTGTGCGCTCTCCTCCTCTTGCAATCCCGTCCGCATGCACGGAGGCACTATCGAAGCAGACATTCCCGAGGGACTGTTGAGCGAGGACATCATAGGACGCCGAGTGGAAATCGAAACGCCCTGCGCCGCAAGAGTTAAAGCCACAGTACAGATGCTCGTGATGCCTCTTGTGGTATTTCTCGCAGTTGCCATTATAATGCATCTGCTGCACGTTGAAGACGGTCTTTCGGCCCTTGCAGCCATTTTAGCCGCCAGCCTTTGTTATGCCATTGTAAACCGGTGGCTCGGAGGCAACCGTCCCGAATGGAAAGTTGTGAAAATCTGTAAATAACCTCAGATACCTTTTAAACAATTCAAAATCATTTCAAGTCGTAATCTTTTGCCGTCAGTCTATGAATCTAATTATTTGCTCGGTGGTGGTGCTCGGGCTTATAGGCTTCGCAGGAGCTCTCTTGCTCTATGCCACGGCTCGTAAATTCCGCGTAGATGAAGACCCGCGTATTGACCGCATAGTCTCCGTGCTCCCCGATGCCAACTGCGGAGGATGCGGCCTTAAAGGCTGTCGCGATTTTGCGGCCCGCTGCGTGAGTCAGGGGTCCCTCAAAGGGCTGCATTGCCCTGTGTCGACAGCAGAAAATATCGAAGCGATAGCATCTGTTCTCGGCGTTGCTGCCGAAGCCACAGAACGACACATAGCTGTTGTAAGGTGTAACGGTTCATGTGATGCCCGCCAGGAATTATATACCTACGACGGCGCTCTGACATGCTCCATTATGGACGCCACAGGCGTAGGCACACGCGGATGTGCGTACGGATGCCTCGGCTGCGGAGACTGTGTGGCCGTTTGTAAATTCGGGGCCATAAACATCGACCCAACGACAAAACTTCCTGTTATAGACCCCGACAAGTGCACCGCATGCGGCGCTTGCGTCAATGAATGTCCGCGACACATCATAGAGCTACGTCCCGCGGGGCTGCGTGACCGTCGCGTATGGGTGGCCTGCTCCAACCGAGAACGCGGTGCCTTAGCCCGCAAGACATGCACAGCCGCGTGCATAGCCTGCTCAAAATGTGTGAAAGCCTGTCCGTTCGGCGCTGTCACTGTCTCCGATAATCTCTCATATATCAATCCTGACCTATGCAAGACTTGCAGCAAATGCGTGACTGTCTGCCCGACCGGAGCGATTCTCTCCTCATTCCCTGTACTGAATAAAACCGCCGTTCAATCATGAGCCATACATTCAAGACAGGCGGTATACATCCTCATGGATTCAAGACCGCATCGCCCGAAATACAATTTCAGTCACTTCCGATGACAGCGACAGTTCTCTTGTCGCAGCACCTTGGAGCACCGGCAGCACCGATTGTAGGAAAAGGAGACAAAGTAACCCGCGGAATGCTCATTGCCGAAAGTGCCTCATATGTGTCAGCATCTGTTCACGCCCCAATTTCGGGCATAGTAAACTCTATTGAAGATGTCGTGCTCCCCAACGGAAAAAACGGCCGGGCCATAATAATCAAGGCCGATGAGACCGAGCATGAGAGTGACATCTGCGCTCGTGTCGAATATTGGACAAAAACCGTTCCGGAAGCATCGTCAAGAGATTTGTCCGAATCACTCTCTTCCAAAGAGATACAGTCACGTATTTTAAGCGCCGGCATAGTCGGCCTTGGCGGAGCAACATTCCCATCACATGTGAAAATAGGTCTGAAGCCGACACAGAAAGCAGATACGCTTATCATCAACGGCTGCGAATGCGAGCCATATCTAATGTGTGACGATGCTCTGATGTGCACATGGGCGCCCCAGACTGTCGAAGGCGTAGAACTGATAATGAAAGCCGCCTCTATCGAAAAGGCTGTGATTGCAATTGAGGACAACAAGCCGCGTGCAATCAAAGCCATGCGCTCCGCCCTTGACAGCGCCCATAATATATCGGTGATGCCTGTAAAGACCAAATATCCGCAGGGCGGCGAAAAACAGCTGATTGAAGCAGTGACCGGCAGGCGTGTCGGCTCAGGTGGCTTGCCGATATCCGTAGGTGTAATCGTTCATAATGTAGCCACAGCTTTTGCCGTATGGCAGGCGGTTGCCACCGGACAGCCGCTGATTGAGCGCATAGTGACCATAACCGGAGATATTCCTGCCGGACAACGCTGCAACTACATGGCTGCAATCGGCACTCCGTTGGCCGACTTCCCGTACACCTTGCCTGAAGAAGCACGCGTAATAGTCGGAGGCCCGATGATGGGACGTACGGCCGTACGCCTTGACACACCTGTGACCAAAGGCACGTCGGGACTTACAATTCTATCCGGCAAAGGGCATCGCCCCATTCAGCCATGCATACGCTGCGGAGCCTGCTCAGACGCATGTCCCATGGGGCTTGACCCATATCTTCTGGCAACCTACGGACGTCTGCGCATGTTCGAGGAAGCCGCGGCAGCCGATGTCGCGGATTGCATCGAGTGCGGCTCATGCAGCTGGTCATGTCCTTCGTCCCGTCCGATTCTTGATTTTATCAGAGTTGCAAAACAACGTTCACGCAAATGACACAAAAAATAATATTCTCGCCTTCGCCCCACATACACACCGGTCGCACTACCGGAGGTATTATGCGCCATGTGCTCATAGCACTCGCTCCGGCTGTGGCGTGCGCTTTGTGGTTCTTCGGCTTGCCTGCCTTGTGGGTACTCGTCACATCGGTTGCCTCATGCGTAGCCACCGAATGGCTCATTACCCGTTATATGCTGCGCCGTCCTGTGTCGCTCAGCGATTGCTCGGCCATACTCACAGGTGTTCTTCTCGCGCTGACACTGCCTTCCGGGCTGCCTCTGTGGATGGCCGCTGCCGGCGGTATTGTCGCTATCGGTATTGCAAAAATGGCATTCGGCGGTCTTGGGTGCAACATTTTCAATCCGGCGCTTGTGGGCCGTGTCTTTCTGCTGATTTCATTCCCGGTGGCAATGACTACGTGGCCTCTTCCCGCCAGTCCCTTCACTGATACCGACGGTGCGACCGGCGCCACCGTTCTCTCTCAGCTGAAAATGGGCCTTGCCGACAGCGGCGCTCTCGACATGCTCGGAATGTTCACTGGCGATATGGGCGGCTCAATGGGCGAAGTAAGCGCTGCGGCTCTTCTGCTCGGCTTCATCTATCTGCTGGCTTTGAGAATAATCAAATGGCATATACCTGTGTCGATAGTCGCAGGCCTCGTACTCGTCGACCTGATTGCAGGATTTCCTCCGCTGACCGATATTCTTAGCGGCGGACTTCTGATAGGCGCCATATTCATGGCTACCGATTACGTAACTTCACCGATGAGCAGACGCGGCATGCTTCTTTACGGCCTTATGATTGGCATAAACACTGCTGTAATACGCCGCTGGGGCTCATACCCCGAAGGGATATCATTCGCCATACTGATAATGAACGGTGCAACTCCGCTAATCAACAGATATATGCATAACGCGCGCTTTTCACCGCGCAGAAAGGAGGCGGCGGCATGAAATCGAGTCTGCGTAACATGATTCTTTCGCTCACCGGCCTCACCGTCGCTATCGGCGCCGCACTCGCAGCCGTGAACGAAGCCACTGCCGATGCAATCAAGGAAACGGCCCGACGTACGCGCCTCGAAGCAATGGAGGCCATTCTGCCACCTTTCGACAACGATATAATCGCCACCGAAGTGCAGTCGGATGGCCTACCGCTCTATCAGGCTACCCGTGGAAGCGAGCCTGTTGGAATCGCCATAGAAACATACAGCGACAACGGATTCAGCGGACGCATCGCCATAATCACCGGCTTTGATAACGACGGTAAGCTTACCGGTTACCGCGTACTCGAACATCAGGAGACTCCCGGTCTCGGCGCGCGAATGGGCGAATGGTTCGCCACGGCTCCCCACTCGGTAATAGGTTCCTCGGCCACCCTGTCGGTGAAAAACGATGGAGGCGACATCGACGCTATCACTGGCGCCACAATCACATCGCGTGCTTTTCTTGACGCAGTCAACCATGCCCGACAGGCTTTTCAATCTTATAAAAAATGAAGTCTCTCAAAGTAATAATCGACGGACTCTTCAGGCGCAACCCCACGTTTGTGCTCATACTGGGCCTCTGCCCTACCTTAGGCACAACTTCGTCGGCGATTACCGGCATGTCGATGGGCCTGGCGACGATGATGGTGCTCATATGCTCCAATTTCACGGTGTCGGCACTCAAGGGCATCATACCCGACAAAGTACGCATTCCGGCATTCATTCTGCTGATTGCCTCGTTTGTCACCATTGTGCAAATGGTCATGCAGGCATGGCTGCCGGCCCTCAACGCATCACTGGGCATATTCATCCCTCTGATTGTGGTGAATTGCATCCTGCTCGGACGTGCCGAGGCTTTCGCATCCAAAAACAATCCGTGGCTGTCGGTATGCGACGGCATCGGCATAGGCCTGGGCTTCACGCTTGCCCTCACCCTCATAGGCTGCGTGCGTGAGATTCTCGGCACAGGCGCCGTATTCGGCCAACAGCTCTACAGCTCCGACTACGGAGCGTTGCTGTTTGTACTCGCTCCTGGTGCGTTCATCGTACTGGGACTGCTGATAGCATTGTTCAACCGTCTTAAAGAAGGAAGATAAGCCATGCTCACCTATATCGCCATAATATTCAGCGCCATACTGGTCAACAACATCGTATTCGCCCAGTTCCTCGGCATCTGTCCTTTCATAGGTGTTTCAAAAAACATTGATTCGGCATGCGGCATGAGCATGGCGGTGGCATTCGTCATGGCTCTCGCCACCGCCGTCACATGGCTTCTGCAGCATTATGTACTCGTGCCGCTGGGGCTTGTCTATCTCCAGACAATCGCTTTCATTCTCGTAATTGCGATTCTGGTGCAGATGCTCGAAATAGTGATGAAGAAAAGTGCGCCGGGGCTTTACGTGGCTCTTGGAGTCTATCTGCCTCTGATTACAACCAACTGCGCCGTACTCGGCACCGCAATTATCGCGGCGAACAAGAATTTTGATTTCCTGTACTCAATCGTATACGCTGTCTCGACCGCACTCGGATTCGGTCTGGCGATAGTGCTCTTCGCGGCCATTCGCTCTCAGCTCGAACTCGCCGATGTGCCCCGCTCGATGCGTGGCGTACCTATTGCTTTAATCGTAGCCGGAATCCTCGCAATGGCATTTATGGGATTCGCAGGCATTAAAATCGGATAATAAAATGCTTAAATTCATATCATGGAACGTCAACGGCCTGCGCGCCGTCGTCTCTAAAGGCTTCAATGAGATATTCGCTTCAATGGATGCCGACTTTTTCTGTCTCCAGGAAATCAAACTGCAGGAAGGCCAGATAGACCTGCAGTTCGAAGGTTATGAAGCCTATTACAATTACGCCGAGCGCAAGGGGTATTCCGGCACGGCCATATTCACCCGTAAACATCCGCTGAGCGTGCGCCGTAACATTGGGGTCGAGCGTCACGACAAGGAAGGCCGAGTACTCACGCTCGAATTCGAAGACTTTTTCCTTGTAAACGTATATACGCCTAATTCGCAGGCAGAACTTACCCGTCTCGATTACCGTATGGACTGGGAAAACGAATTCCGGGAATACATCACGAAACTCGATGCGGAGAAACCCGTCATCATCTGCGGCGACCTCAATTGCGCCCATGAGGAAATCGACCTTGCCCACCCCAAAACCAATCATCAGAATCCCGGTTTCACGGATGAGGAACGCCGGTGTCTTACCACCCTGCTCGACAGCGGATTCATAGACACCTTCCGGTATCTGTATCCCGACCGCCGCGGAGCTTACAGCTGGTGGAGTTTCCGTGCGGCAGCCCGTACAAGAAACGTCGGGTGGCGTATCGACTATTTCCTTATCAGCCGTCGCCTCGCCGACCGCCTCGCCGCAGCCGAGATTCATCCCGACATCCATGGCTCGGACCACTGTCCGGTGAGCATCGAGCTACGATGAGAACGCTGACCTCCCCTTGGCGATTAAATCAAGGTTACCGCACGTGCGTGTATTGCCAAACTATGCTGCCGATGATACAGGTTTGCCGACATCAACCGCCGGTGGTGGAATCGGTGACATCGAGTGGTTTGAAGACACAAAAGGCATTCTTGTGGAGGTGACTATGGCTGAAGGACGCACCCAGACGATGATGGAAATCTGGCCGATAAAAAGACATCATGTGGATTTCAAAGAAAAATACACCGAAGATGCCGACAGTATTTTCATAGCACCTTCAATCTTTTCTGACAGCCTCAGGCAGATAAAGTTTGTAGCCGATGATTCTAAAGGCAGAAACCGCATACGCCCATATCGAATTGACGATTTCCTGAGTTTCCTCGAAACTGCCGAACATCTTTATGCCGGCTGATGCTTTCTTACATTTTGAATCAATGACATCGATAAATCCGCACACAATAAATCAGATTCGGTTATGTTAAAATCATATTATTGCTTAGCGATGCTTACAGGCATCGCAATTGCCGCCGGTTCATGTGTATATAGCCATACCGACAACAATAAGACAAGCGGGACAGCAAACACCTTACTGGAGGTTGCCGCGTATGAAACCGTCCCTTTTGACTCTGTCGAGATTGTCATAACCGATACGGCAGCGGTCGAGGGTCTTCTGCCTCTGCGCTACAACTATACAACCGAGGAAGTTGAAAAAATGACGCAACTGCTGGAGCAGAATGATTCGTCGCTCAATGCCCAGGGGCTCAAATATCAATGGATGGAAAATGATGAATCCGAAAAGACAAATTTAGTTATTTTCCATCAGACTCCGGTATTGAACCAAGCCGTGAAGGTTACCGATGTTAAACGGCTTCAGGGCTACGATGACACATTGACAGTGACTCTCCTATTCCGAAACAAAAAACAATGGGAAAGAATCACTTCTGCAAATATAGGCAAAAGACTCGTCATGGAATTCAACAGAGAAATACTGTACGACCCATGGATAAGCATGCCTATCACGGAAGGTGAATGCTGGCTATCATTACCGGCATCCAAAGTCCAGACATTGTTGCCAGACGTTGATTTCTCAAATCTGAAATAGCTGAATCCTCTCATGGTGTGTTTCATAAAATCCCGACTGACGTTTTCGGTTCTCGTCATACTCTTATCAGTGACATGGTCAATAAGCGGCTGCCGCCATAGCGCTATAGCCTCATATACCGATATACTGACTGACTCAATCAACTCAATAGTCTCGGACTACGATGGAGAAATCGGGGTCGCTCTCATTGTCAATGGTAAAGACACGGTTGCCGTCAACAACGAGAATATTTACCCCTTGATGAGCGTATTCAAGGTGCATCAGGCACTCGCCATATGTGAGGATTTCGACCGCAAAGGCATTTCGCTCGACACCCTGCTTACTATACATCGCGACGAACTTGACCCGAACACCTGGAGCCCGATGCTGAAAGAACACACAGACACCGTGTTCACATTATCCGTTAAGGATTTACTTCATTATACGCTGTCGATGAGCGACAATAACGCCAGCAACCTCATGTTCCGCGAATTAGTCGGGGTTGCTCAGAGCGACAGCCTGATTGCAACTCTCATTCCACGTGAAAGTTTTCAGATTGCATATACCGAGTACGAAATGTCGGCCGCCCACGACAAGGCCTATGCCAACTGTACCTCACCACTGGGAGCAGCCGCGCTTATGGCCCGTATATTCACCGACAGTATTGTCAGTGAAACAAAACAATCCTTTATCAAAAGAACCCTGGAGGAATGCATCACCGGACGCGACAGAATCAAAGCCGGACTTCCCGATAATGCAAACATCTATACTGCTCACAAAACAGGCTCGGGCTACCGTACCGCGACGGGCCGGTTCGCCGCCCACAACGATGTAGCCTTTATTATCTTGCCGGACGGCCCCATGTACGCCTTGGCCGTATTCGTCAAAGATTTCAACGGCAACGAAGAGCAGGCCTCGGAAGCAATAACACGCATATCCGCTGCCGTATACTCGCTGCTGGAGAAACAATAGGACACATTTCGCCCGAACAACACATAACGAAACCGCACCGCTCAGGCAGCTGTCGCCCGTGCAGTGCGGCTCATTATTTGCGCACAGTTGCGCAGCCTTCACTAAATCACACTTTTCGCATTCAGTTTAACTCGACCAAACCTGTTGAATACGAAAGCGTGTATGAATTGTGTTTATTTCTTAAGCTGTTTGCGGCCGTTGACAATATAGAGCCCGGCAGGCAGCCCGTCGAGGACCGATGATGCCGGCACATCGGCTCTGAGCGTCATACCCTGTAGGTTGCAGACAGTGACTGTGGCATCGGCAGCTCCGGGCACTGCCGTAATATTTTCTGCGCCCGACTGATTTCCGTCGACAGCGAGCGCCCATGCCCTGAGGTCCTTTACTTTAGTAGCCGAAACGGCGAATGCCTCCGCACCTACAGCATCGGCATCGGTGGGAAATATGCGGATTGAAGTAGCCCAGCGGTCGTTTACGAATATGTCAAGAATCGAGTGGTCGACGAATACATTCAGTTTAAGAGTGCTTCCCTGGGCAGGACGCTGAGGCAAGGGACAACGGTAGACTCCGTCGTACACACCGTTGTCATTCTGCAGTCTGGGCAGATTGCTGAAATCGGCGATTACTTCACCCGAAGCCGGGTTATAGCTGATTACGGCTGCATCGCTGCCATTGCTGAATATATTGAAGCCAAAGGCATCCGTACCTACCTCAAATATACCCTGAAGTTCAAGTTCACGGCCTTTGACATCGCCAAGCCCGAGAGCCCCTTCAAGCGTGAACTCCTGACGACTGAATGAGACATCGGTACGCAGACCCGAGAGACCTTCGAACGGCCTCTGAACGAGGGTGCCGTCATCGGCAAGAGTCCATTCACGGGGAAGCGAATAACAATGCGCCCAACCGAGTTTCCAGTTGGAAGCCGACGGAAGTTTGTCGGGCACGATGCCGAGTGCAATAGTCTTGTCGCCCTGCCTGTATACCGTGGGGGAAAGCAGTCCGAAGCCTTCACGCGAATTCATTTCCAGCAGTCTTGGAGCCGACGAATAGCTGTCGGGCACAAACTTGCCTTCGTCTGAAATGTCGCCGGTCCAGTAAAGAGTGCGTACACCCTGCGAGGTGCCCAGAGGAGTGACAGTGAAAAGCCAGCGGCCGTCGGGCATCGGAGTTATATTAGGCATTTCCCAGAACGTTCCTTCTCTCGAAGCGGATGTTCCGGAGAAGAATAAATCTCCATCGTTTGACCAACGTCCTGTGGTAGGATTATATTTATGCAGAGTGGTGGTTCCGACGCCTCCTTTCGACGAGCCTACGATAATATACGCGTCATTGTTTTTGCGGAAGAAATATGGGTCGCGGAAGTCATCGGACAGGCCCGTGGGACGACCGTTTATTATAGGATTGGATGCCGACTTGCTCCATATTTCAAGACTTTCATCTACAGGAGCGGCCTGCGCGATTGTGGCTTTGGCATAATCGACGGCAGTGTAGAGAATATTTGGCTTTCCACCGGTAATTTCTTCGTCGGAGAACACGCAGCCGCTCCAGCAGCCTTTGATATCATACCAGTCGCCGGGAGCAAGTGCTATACGCTCCTCGCGCCAGTCATAAAGATTCTCGCTTGAAATATGGCCCCAGTGCAAACGTGCCATATACGGGCCATCGGCATTCTTCTGGAAGAACAGATGATATCTGCCGTCGGCATAATACATGCCGTGGCACTCGTTGGTCCATCCTGCGGCAGGCATACCGTGGAAGCGCGGTCTGAGAATCTCGTCGGCAAAACGCGAAGCCGGTATATCGAGATTTGGCTCATTCTCGGGCTTTTCGGTATTGAAGTCGCTTACAGCCAATGCCTGGTTCCATATTGATATATCGTCAATCAGACCGTTGAACGACATGAGTTCGAACGGTCCCGACATACGCGACTCCCGGCCCTGGCCCATATAAAAGTCGCAGGCACTGAACGACAGCGTGCCATTGGCTTTGCCAGAACCTACTTCTTCGCCGTTATTGTAGAGCTTCACCGAACGCTCGGATGTATTGACTACCGCCACAAGATGATTCCACTGATAGACCGGAAGAGGCCGGTCTACATCTATGCGTACCGGCCAGCCCGACACATAGGTGCGGAAGGAATATTTACCATCGAAACCGATAAAGAAACCGAATCCTGACTTGCTCTCAGTATCAAGGCAGCTCGCTATGGCGGTCATCTCTGTTGTCTGCGTATCTATCTGTATAATGGGATAGCATGGCAGCGCCACCCACAAGGAGACAGTCATGGCGGTGGCATTTTCGCCCAGAATATTACCCAACCGGGCATCCACCCGGGAGGTATATCCGTCGAATACCAAAGCCTTGCCGACGGCTCCGTCCACATCTGCAGGGGCAAAATTGCCCTCGACAGCGAAGCGCTCTCCGCTTACGCTCTCCCGGATACAGCCGTTATCGAGACTCATGTCGAAATGAGCCACGAGCTCTGCCTGCACGGCAATAGCAGACGAAAGCATGCCGGCTACAGTTAATAACGATTTACAGAAATGATTCATGGCAATGATTCTTTATGTTCTTAAAACTACATATTCCGGATGTCGCTCCGCACGGGGCGGAATACGGCATCCGGAAAAATAAACACTTATTTCAGATAATCAAGGATATTGCTTGTAAGCTGCTCCACATTGTGCTGATAGGGATTGGCACCGGAGTTCTGATTCCATTCATAGGCTGCAAAGCCGTTGGCGATGCATCGGCCATGATGTGCATTGGCATAGAACTCTACAAGACCGGCAACACAGTGGTCGCGCACGTGGCCCCATGTGGCAAGCACAAGAGAACCTGTGGTGGCCTCAAAGTTCGCGATTACATCGGGATAAGAGCCGCGGCCGTAGATATTGCAGTCCCACAGGCAGTTGTGGTCCTCACGCTGACCGGGGCCAATCAGAGGCAGATTGTCATAGCCGTAGCCATTGGGGTCTTCAAATGTAAGGTCTTTGAAAATCGCGTGTGCAGTGCGGTCGTAGAAACCCTGGTCGGAACCGTTGCGGAAATCCCAGCCGAGATAGGGATTGATTACCCATACATCCGTACCCGAACCTCCGTCACCGTTGCCGTAGACAGTCGGAGCCATGTTTTCGGGAACGAAGCCCAGTGGCACGGTGAGCTGTGTGGCCATGTTGGCGAGATAGAGGTTACCGCCATTGACAGTATATGTTCTGAGTGCGGCGATAGTCTCTTCACCGGAAATCTGCGCCGGAAGATTCTGCCAGCCCAGAGGCAGACCCACGCGGTCAATCTCAATCCAAATCACGGGATAGAGGTCTACGTCAAGGTCGGCAATGCGCGAAGGAGTGATAAACTCGGCGTTTTCCTGAGCTGCAAACCACTGGGCAGCGGCACGCTCGTCATCGTCCGGAAGGTCCTGCCACTTGTCCGCAATCAGCAGATAAGCCATTTTAGGCGCTATATAAGGCACTTTGATTTGTGTGGTTGCGGCCTCAGAGGCATAGTACTCGTCATACATCAGCTGCACGCTGTAGGTGAGTTCCACGTCCATTGGCTGGGCTTTCATTTCGTATGAAGAGGTACCGGCCGGAAGGTCGATGGCAGCTCCTGTGTCGCCGTTGCGGATAATGCGCACACCGGTAATACCGGAGCCTGTGGGATTAGTCCATTTCAGAGTCACGGTTCGGCCCGATACCTCTGCAGTTAGATTGCTTACGCCTGCAAGAGTCTCAACGGGCAGAACAGCCGTTGTTGTCACGCCTTCCGAAACATACTTGTTGTCATAGCATACCTTTACGGTAAAGAGCCCTTCCTCACCCATTGGCTGACCTTTCACGGTGTAAGATGTGGCATTGGCCGGGAGTTCGACAGGATTCTGATTATCTGCATTCTTGATAAAACGCAGGCCGGTGATGCCTTCGGCAGAAGGAAGCTGCCATGTCACGTTTATAGAGTGGCCTTCGACCTGAGCCTGCAGATTGCTGACCGTTGGGAGCTCGGGCACGGCGTCAAATCCTGTAGGCTCGAAATCCGAGCAGGAGCCGAATATGAGCCCGAGCGAGAGAGCGACAGCCCCCAGACCATATTTCATTATACTTTTCATTTCGTTTGAATATTATGCATTGAGTAAATGTCGATTATACAGGCTCAGTCATAAAGGTCGCCTGCGTTGTCCTTCTGGTTAAGAGGTATCGGGAAGTAGAGTTCGTCAGCCGACAATGAAGCCGAAGCGTAATAGGGCTGATATGCCACCTCGAACTTGTAGTAGTTGTTGACCACCTCTACGGCAGTGCCCCAGCGTACAAGGTCAAACCAGCGGAGACCTTCCATAGCCAGCTCGATACGACGTTCGTGACGAACGGCACGACGTGCATAATCCTGATTCCATGCGGTGGCGGAATACTGGCCTACGGCGTAGTTCGCAATCATCGGGTCACAGTCTACAGGCGCATAAGAGGCGTCGACAGAGCGGGCGGCTTTGGCTCGCACCTGATTAATCAGATTACGGGCGAGGTCGAGATTCTCATTGAGTTCAATGAGAGCTTCGGCTTTCATGAGCAGCACATCGGCATAGCGGATGATTACGTAGTTGAGCGATGATGCGCCCCAGGGTACGATACCCACTTTCACGTAGGGGGAATCGGGCGAAGGATAGGGCTTTTTGCCTGAATACTGACCGTAGAGTTCAAGATTGCGGCACCACTTTTCGTTGTACTGGTATGAGCGCCAGGGCATGCCTATGCGGCCGAGAGTAAAATCGAGACGGGGGTCGACATTACCGGCATAATCGGCGGATGTCACGCTCTCGGCGTTCTGTGAGCCATCGAGATAAGGAAGACCGTTTTCATCAGTGCGGAATGCGTTTACAAGGTCCTGCGAGGCAAGATAGAAATCATCGCCGTTGCCGTAGAGATTGCCTTCCGACCATGTGCAGTTGAGACAGTTGTTGAAGTTGTACTGGTCGGGAGAGTTCGCCGATGAGAACTGCACGGCCATCACTGATTCGTACATGTTGTTGTACTCGGGCTTCGACATGTCGAGGAAATTGGGATAAAGCTCGTATTTGTGCGAGTCTATCACATAACCGGCATACTCCGAAGCTTCTTTCCATTCCGAAAGGAACATATCCACACGGGCGAGAATAGCAGCGGCCACATAACGGTTGAATCGGCCGGCTTCTTCCTGAGTCTCGGGCAGAACACGATAGGCGTTGCGGAGGTCTTCGCGGATGAAATCGGCAATCTGCTGCCGGCTATATTCGTCGGCACGGCACTCCGAAGGATTGGCGACAGTCTCATCGAAGTAAGGGAATTTCTCGAAGAGACGGAGCATATCGAAGTAGTAGTAAGCCCGGAGTGTCTTCATTTCAGCAATGAAAGACGCTTTGGTCTCTTCGGGAAGACTGGCAGCCGAAAGAATGGCCTTTATGGCAGTGTTGCAACGCGAAATCGAAAAATAGTTGTTCCGCCATTTGAAGTTGATTACATCGTTGTCGCTCTGCACATTGCCGATTTCGAGCTGATGCATGTAGGCTTCCATGGTCACGCCGTCGCCGCCTTTGAGCGCATCGTCGGAGCGGAGGTCGATGACCCAGTTGTTTATAGGCCCTGCAAACGACTCATTGTTGCCGAAGTAGTGGCAGAGCATGGTGGCATATGCCGAAGTCATCATGTCAATGGCCTCGTCCTCGCCTATCTGTTCGGAGGTAAAGACGCCCTGGGGTTTTGTGTCGAGCATATCGTCGCAAGAGACTGCTCCGAAAGCCACGGCAAGTGCAGCCGCACCGCAGACGGTCTTGTTTATGATTGTCCTTATGGTTTTCATGTTTTTCTGTATTGTAAGGAGATGATTAGAACTGAATGTTTACGCCCAGTGTATATGTACGGGGACGGGGATATGCACCGCTGTCGGTAAGCGAACCGTATCCTCCGGGGAGAATTTCGGGGTCGAGACCGGTATAGTCGGTGATGGTGAATACATTCTCAACCTGACCGAAGACATTGATGTCGGCCGCTCCGATTGACTTTGTCACGATTGCCGGAAGGACATATGAGAGCTTGAGGTATTTCATCTTCAGGTACGAACCGTTCTCGACATAGTAGCTTGAGAAACGTGCCTCGTTGTTGTCGTCAGTAAGCGAAAGCGCCGGAATATTGCTGCCGGGATTTTCGGGCGACCAGGCATTGAGCACCTCCACACTGCGGTTTGTGGTGAGGTTGCCGTAATTCATGGAGTAGAGCTGGCGCTTCATGTGGTTGATGATATCCTGACCGAAGTCACCGGCGAAGAACATGTCGAGAGTAAGCGACTTGTACTTGAACGCGAGATTGAGACCGAGCGAGACATCGGGATTGGGATTACCGATTATGCAGCGGTCTTCATCGCCGATAGAGCCGTTGCCATCGAGGTCCCGGTAGATGAGACGTCCGGGAGCCGCACCGGGCTGTGTGGCATGGTTGGCCACCTGAGTCTCGTTCTGGAAGATTCCGTCGCAGACATATCCGTAGTAGACACCCATGGCCTCACCGGGAATGAGGCGAACGTCACCTCCTATGAATTTCTGCATTGAGTTGAGGCGCACAAGTTTGTTTTTGTACTGCGAGATATTGAACGAACCGCTCCAGGAGAAGTCGCCGTAACGGGGGCTGTTATAGCCTACAGATACTTCCCAGCCGGTGTTTTTCATTTCGCCGGTATTGAGCCAGATTGCCGCGTTCTCGCCTGCCACGTCAAGGGCCGGCGGAATTGTAAGCATATCGGTAGTTTTCTTGATATAATAATCGGCGGTAATGTTAAGCGCGCCGTTGAGGAACTGTAAATCGGCACCGATATTGTGCTGGGTCGTAGTCTCCCACTTGAGGTCAGGATTACCGGAGGCTGAAAGTGTTATGCCGGGCTTGGTCTGTGAATTTGTACCGGTTATATCATATGCGCCGTTGCCGGTGTTGTAGATATATGTGGAATAGGTCGGATACAGCGGAGGAATGTTGGCATTACCGTTCTGGCCCCAGGAATAGCGTACTTTCAGGTCGCTGAAGATGCTGCTGCTCCAGAAAGCCTCTGCCGACGGACGCCATGCCAGAGAGAATGCGGGGAAAACGCCGGCACGGTTGCCTTTGGCAAAACGCGAGTTCTCGTCGCGACGGATTGTGAAAGACGCAAGATATCGGTCGGCATAGTTATAGTCTACCTTACCGAAGAGCGAGAATACGCTCCATTGTGTCTTGCCGCCTCCGTTGTTGCGGGTGCCCGAGCCGGAACCGATTTGCATGAAGTCGCTGTCTTCGAACATATAGTCTTCACGCGAGGCCGAGAGGTCCTTGAAAGTATAGCCTATGGCTTCGGTACCAATCAGCGCAGTGAGGTGATGAACGTCGGCGAAAACCTTATTGTAATTTGCGGTATTAGTCCACGTCCATGTATCGCCTTGACCGTATACAGAGCTCATGCTGTTGACATCGCCGGGATTGACACGGCGACCGAGCGTGGTGTTGAAATACTGGCTGTGTTCGATACCGATATTGGTCTTGAGAGAAAGACCTTCGACGGGCTTAACCTCGAGATACGCATTGCCGAGTATACGCCAGTTGCTGAGGTCGTTGTCTTCGGCATTATTGATAAGCTGCACGGGATTTGCGAGGTCGGAACCGATAAGCTCCATGGGACGGGCCCACTCGCCGTTGAGACCCCTGACAGGAATCGCAGGATGCTGGCTCATGGCAGTGAAGGGAATGCCACGGTCGCCGGCTACGTCAACGCCGCGGTTTTTCCAGTTAGCAATCACAAGGTTCTCACCTACAGTGATATACTTGTTGAAGTCATAGCGGGAGTTGATTCGTGCTGAATATCGGCGGTAGAACGACGAGATGATATTACCCGTCTGATTGATATAGTTCAGAGAGAAGAGAATGCTGCTTTTCTCGGTGTTGTTGGCAACCGAAGCGGTTAGATTATTTGTCCATGCAGTGCGGTATACCTGGTCCTGCCAGTCAGTGTCGGTAGTGGGGAAATTGGTGTTTCCGTTCACATACTCCACCAGCTGAGGAGTCTCGCCGTTTCCGTAAAGCGGAATGGAGGGAGCCATGCCTGCATTACGCGATGCGGTCCAGTATGCCTGTCCCCACTGCTCTGCATTGAGCATGTCGTAGCGCTTAGCGATTGTCTGTGCGCTAAGAGCATAGTTCACATTGATTGAAAGGCGGTCGCCCTTGCCATGCTTGGTGGTGATAATCACAACGCCGTTGGCAGCACGCGAACCGTAGATAGATGCCGAAGCCGCATCCTTGAGCACCTGCATGCTCTCGATATCGCCGGGATTGATTATATTGATATTGTCTGTCGGCACACCGTCAATCACATAAAGGGGGTCGTTGCTTGAGTTGGCTGTCGACATACCGCGCACGCGGATAGAACCGGTACCGCCCGGAGCGGCATCAGGCACGACATTCACGCCGGGAAGCTTGCCGGCCATTGAACTCATGATATTGCCGGAATTCTCGCTGAGGGGGTCTTTCAAATCCATGACCGACACAGCACCGGTGAGGTCGGCCTTGCGCATTGTCTGATAACCGACGACCACAACTTCGTCGAGCAGAGCTGAGTTTTCTTCAAGATAAACCACCAGACGCGGTTCGGCTTTTACTTCTTTGGTATTGAATCCCACATAAGAGATTTTCAGGAGGGAACCTTCGGGAACCTTAAGTTCGAAGTTGCCGTCAATGTCAGTGACAGCCCCTGCCTTGTTCGCATCGCACAACACCGATGCGCCGATAAGCGGCTCATCGTCTGCCTTGGAAAGCACCGTTCCTTTCACAGTAATGTTCTGCGCTTGTACAACCGCAGCTGCTATGAACAGCAGGATTGTAATAAGAATTGTTCTTTTCATGTTATTACAGGTTAATAAAAATTGTTTCTGCCACAAAATTAGCCTGTGGTGTGCCGTAGGGCATATAATGAATGTTGTGCCAAATATTAAAAATCGGTCAATGCACGCTTTTTGATAAAAAATGCACAGTTTTTCATAGATATATTCAGAATAAAAACAGACATTGTCATGAAAATATTCAATGGACAATGTCTGTAATCATTTGGGCCGGAATGCTATCTGCCCAGTTTGGCACGCACTTCGGATGGAGTCTCGCCGTAGGCGTCACGATAGCATTTGGTAAAATAAGCGGGAGTGGAGAAACCCGTCTCGTATGCGATTTCACTTATGGTTTTATCGGTGGTAACAAGCAGCGTCCGCCCTTGCTGCAGACGCAGACGCCGCATGAGTTCAACCGGAGCATAGTTGGTAAGAGCCTTGATTTTGCGGTAGAACTGCGAGCGCTCGAGCCCCATACGTGATGCCACGATGTCGACACTGAGGTCGGAGTTACCCATTTCAGCTTTGAAAACAGCCAGAAAACGGCGGTAGAAATCGTCGTCGATATCACCCGATGGCATTTCTTTTCTCTGTGGAGCCGAGACACTGTTGTCTTTGGGGGCAGCCGATGCCGAGGTTCCCTGCCATAGCTCGCGGATACGCTTTCTGTTGGCGATAAGAGCCGCGCATCGAGCACGCAGAACGGTACTGCTGAAAGGTTTTGATATATATCCGTCGGCACCGCTGTCGTAGGCCTGAACACGCTGCTCGTCCATGGAACAAGCAGTGAGCATGAGCACGGGGATGTGCGATGTCGACACCTCATTTTTGATACACCGGCAACACTCGAGTCCATCCATGACGGGCATCATAACATCGCAGATTACAAGGTCGGGCACATATCTGGCAGCCATCTTCAAACCTTCTTTTCCGTTAGAGGCTGTAATGATATTATAGGTATCGTCCAAAAGAGTGCCCACAAGTTTCTGAATGTCTTTGTTATCATCAATAAACAGCAATATGGGCTTTTGGCTGTCGGCACAGAGGTCTGAGTCGATTGTCCCGAGCTCGGCCGCCACGTCGTTTCCATCGATATTCTTATCGGCAGCAGCTACTTCCTCCGACACATGTGTCACCGGAAGAGAAACAGTGAAGACAGAGCCTTTACGCAGCGTGCTCTCCACTGATATTGTGCCTCCGTGCAACTCAACAAAGGCTTTGGCAAGTGACAGGCCTATGCCGGAACCGTTGGGATGAATCCGGTCGACCTGATAGAAACGGTCGAAGATATTTCCCAAATCACGCTCGCTGATACCTTCTCCTGTATCGGCCACACTGAATGTGAGAGTCTGCCCGTCGCAGTCGTATGACACGTTGATTGTGCCGTTGTCAGGCGTATATTTAAAGGCATTGGAGAGGATATTGAAAAATACACGCTCTATTTTTTCTGAATCGAGAGCCAGATGCAACGGAGCTTCGGATTCAGGAGCCGACAATGTCAGTTTTATATCCCGCTTCCGGGCTATGGCATAGAAAGAGTCCATCCAGTCGCGCAGCGATTTTCCGAAATCAATTTCCGTCAGCTTGAGACCGAGCTTGCCGTTTTCATATTTACGAAAGTCAAGTATCTGATTGATAAGGCGTTGCAATATTTTTGCATTTTTATCGGCAATTCTCATCAGCGTGTGCTGCTGTGGACTGAGATTTGTGGCAGAGGCGAGCTGCGCCACGGGTTCGGCGATAAGTGTGAGCGGTGTGCGCAAATCATGCGACACATTGGTAAAAAACATCAGCTTGGACTGGGTGGCTTCCTCGAGCTGTTCGTTAAGCGCTTTCTGTTTGTCACGTTCTTGGCCGAGCAGGCGGTTCTGCGCCATAAGTTCTTTTTGGTGACGCGTGCGCTGCCAGAAAGCCCTCAGGAGCAGAAAACCCACACCGAAAAGCAATATGATGATTGCAATGCTGGCATAGAAAAGAGATGTCTGCGAAGAGTGCCGGTCCCAGTAGTCATCAATTCGGTTTTTGAGTATCTGCATCTTGCCGGTTTCTTCTTTAAGTGTCTCATTCTGAAGAAGAAGTATGTCGGCATTCGTAAGGTCTACGGCAGATGACAGGGGCAAGGACGTCTCACGCTCATAGGGCTGATTTTTAAGAATAGCCAGTGCGGTACGAATCAGACGGTGACCCTCGGTAGGATAAAGAAAAGTAGCGTCTATCACACTGTCGGCCACGGCCCGGATTCCGATTTCCGGTGCGGCATCTATGCCTATGATTTTTATTTCGTCACGTCCGAGTCTGCGTGCCACTTCCGAAGCTCCGATTGCCATACGGTCGTTGTGGGCATATATCAGGTCGACATTAGAATAAATTCTTAACAGTGAATCCACAACGGGTACGGCATCCTCTTTATTCCAGTCGGCTGCCACGCTTGCAAGCAGACTGCCGCCATTGCCAGTGAATTCTTTGGCAAAGCCTTCATGACGGTCTTCTGCGGGAGTAGAACCTCTCAGACCGAAAATCTCTATGGCCTTCGCACCCTTGCCGAGGATATGGAGGGCGTAATGCGCGGCGGATTTTCCAAGTTCCACATCGTTGGCCCCGATTCGTGCGGTGTAAGTGGTATCATTTATGTTGCGGTCAAAAATCACAACGGGCATGCCGCTTTCATATACTTCCTTGATTACGGGCGTGAGTGCCGCGGCTTCGTTTGGCGAAACGATTATTATATCGAAGCCATTGTCGACAAAATACTTTATATCCCGGATTTGTTTTTCATTGCTGTCATCGGCAGAGCGGATTTCGACAACGGCATCTTCGTGAAACATGATTTCACGGTTGATTTCGTCATTCATTTTGTTGCGCCAGTCATCCTGACTGCACTGCGATACACCGATTCTATATACTTTGCTCTCGGTGCAAGCCAATAAAGACAGTAAAGCTGTCAATATAAATATGTACAGAGTTCTCCAAAGCATCGCTAACGATTATTTAAGGCTCTGCAAAGTTAGTTAATATAATCATGAAAAAAAGTGCATAACCTATTAAAAACACTGCCACACATCATATTTGATATACTATGCACGTTTTTTTATATCGCTTTTTTCTATTAATTAGTAGTTTTGCGACACGGAACAACGAAACCATAAAACCCAATTAAACAATATGAATCTAATACAAATGGGACTTGGAGCCTCCCTGATGCTCGGTGCTATGATTGCCGCACCTGACGCTGCCGCCTCGAAAGGGGTCGAGGTCGAACATCTCGGAAGCAACAACACCCTTATAAGAATCACAGGCGACAGCAAATACATACTGCTCCCGGTGCAGGAATCTAACGATGACGCCGGAATCAGTATTCTTGTCGACGGCAAACTTGACAGGAATATCAATGTCAGACTCGCAAAAAGCAAAGTCGACTACTATGTCCCCTTCGACCTCAGCGGATATAAAGGTCATACAGTGGTAATGAACGTCGTAACCACACAGAACCGCTCTAATGTGCGCGAAGCCAAAGAAGACGTATGCTGGAGCGACCTCCGTCTCTCCGATTCATATGACACATCCAACCGCGAAAAATACCGTCCGGCTTTCCACCACACACCACTCTACGGATGGATGAACGACCCCAACGGCATGTTCTACAAAGACGGTGTATGGCATCTCTACTACCAGTGGAATCCATATGGCTCAAAGTGGCAGAACATGACCTGGGGACACTCTTCTTCAAAAGACCTTGTAACCTGGGAGCACGAACCCACTGCAATAGAACCCAACGGACTGGGAGCGGTATTCAGCGGAAGTGCGGCAATTGACACCGAGAATACCGCAGGCTTCGGCAAGGACGCTGTAATCGCACTGTATACTTCGGCCGGTGTCAGCCAGACACAAAGCCTCGCCCACAGCGCGGACAATGGTGTCACTTTCGATATTTATCCAGGCAATCCGGTCATCACACTCGACAGCGAGGCCCGCGACCCCAATATGTTCTGGGATGCGAAAAACCGGCAATGGGTTCTCACGCTCGCACACGCACTCGACCGCGAAATGCTGTTCTTCACTTCTCCCGACCTGAAGGAATGGACACTGCAGGGTGCTTTCGGCAAAGGAATCGGTGCACAGGGAGGCGTATGGGAATGTCCTGATTTATTCAAGCTCAAAGTTAACGGCACCGACGAGGAAAAATGGGTGCTGCTGTGCAATATCAACCCCGGCGGTCCATTCGGTGGCAGTGCCACTCAGTATTTCGTGGGTGACTTCGACGGAAAGACATTCAAGGCCGATACTGACGCTTCGGGCAACATTCCTACCAAATGGATGGATTTCGGCAAAGACAACTATGCGACAGTAAGCTGGAGCGACGCTCCCGACCACCGTCGCACACTGATAGGGTGGATGAGCAACTGGCAGTATGCAGCCGAGGTGCCCACCGTGCAATACCGCAGCGCCAATACCCTCCCCCGCGAAGCCGGGCTCTTCCGTGCCCCCGACGGACAAATCTATATGTCATCAGCTCCTTCACCCGAGCTTACTGCCATACGGCACAAAGCTGTGGTGAGCGGCAAGAGCTTCTCGGTCGGAAATTCAGCCCGCAAATTCATGCTCCCCGCCACTAACGACGGCATCTGCGAAATCGCACTTGACATAGAGGCGAAGAAATCTGAATCGGTAAATCTCCTTATCTCAAATAAGTCCGGTGAAAGCGTTACGATGAAATATGATGTGGGCGCTCATACTCTTTCGTTCGACCGTCGTGAAAGCGGCATTGTGGATTTCAGTCAGGATTTTCCGGCAGTAACCGTCTCCCCTACGTTTGAGGACGACAATAAAATCTCTTTGAGAATATTTGTGGATAAATCGAGCATAGAGGTTTTTGGCAACGACGGCAACTTCGTGATGACAAATCTCGTTTTCCCCACTACCCCCTATACAACACTGGCCGTTTCGGCCAAGGGCAGGAGTGCCCGCATCACCAATCTAAGCATCTTCCCTATAAAAGTAAAATAACAGACACACATAACAATCATGGCTAACACGCAATCACTCGTCACAAACCGCAAATCGTTTGTGCTCCAGTTTATTCCTGTGATGCTCTGCTTCTTCGCAATGGGTTTTGTCGACCTTGTAGGAACCGCATCAAACTATGTTCAGAAAGATTTGGGCCTCACCGACACGCAGGCCAATCTTTTCCCCTCCCTCGTATTCTTCTGGTTTCTGATTTTCTCTGTACCCACGGGCATGCTGATGAACCGAATCGGACGCAAAAAAACCGTTCTGATAAGTCTCGTGATAACAGCCGCCTCGCTGTTCATACCGGTGTTCGGCGACAGCTATGCAGTGATGCTGATTTCCTTCTCGCTTCTCGGCATCGGCAACGCCATCATGCAGACCTCCCTCAACCCTCTTGTATCCAACCTTATCAGCGGTGACAAACTCGCCTCTACCCTCACCTTCGGCCAGTTCGTAAAAGCTATCGCATCATTTCTGGCTCCTATTCTTGCCGCATGGGGTGCGACAACCATGTTCCCGACATTCGGTCTCGGCTGGAGAGCCCTCTTTGTAATCTATGCTGTTGTCAGCCTCCTTTCAATCTCGCTGCTTGCAGCCACTCCTATTGAAGAAGAAAAACCCGACAAGGCTTCAGGCGTAGGCGAATGTCTCCGACTTCTGGGCCGTCCGTTCATATTTCTTTGCTTTATAGGCATAATGTGTCATGTAGGCATCGATGTAGGCACAAATACCACAGCGCCCAAAATCATCATGGAACGGCTTGCCCTTCCCCTCGAAGAGGCCGGCTACGCAACCAGTATTTACTTCATCTTCCGAACCCTCGGTTGCTTCCTCGGTGCCTTCCTGCTGCGCGTTGTATCACCCAAACTGTTCTTCGCGGCAAGCGTACTGCTCATGCTTGCAGGTATGGTACTGCTTTTTGTCGGCGACACCCTCACGCCGCTCTATGTAGGCATTGGTCTCATTGGCTTCGGCAACTCCAACATATTCTCGGTTGTATTCTCGCAGGCGCTTGTATATACACCTAATGAGAAAAACGAGGTGTCGGGTCTTATGATTATGGGCCTCTTCGGCGGTACAATATTCCCGCTCGCCATGGGTTATGCTTCCGACGCCATCGGCCAGGCAGGCGCCGTGGCCGTAATGACAATCGGTGTGGTATATCTGCTGTATTATACTCTCAAAATCAAGAAAATATAAAACCTTAAATCATACTCAGACAATATGAAAGACGTAGTTGTCGGAATGGGCGAAGCCCTGTGGGACGTCCTTCCGGAAGGTAAAAAAATAGGCGGAGCCCCGGCAAATTTCGCATATCACGTATCGCAGTTCGGGCTGCCGAGTGTCGTTGTCAGTGCTGTAGGAGCCGACCCACTCGGTAAGGAAATAGTAGAAAATTTCACATCCAAAGGCCTTAATCAGCTTATTGCCGAAGTGCCCTATCCTACCGGCACCGTTCAGGTTGAAATCGACCTCGCCGGCATTCCCCAGTACGATATCAAGGAAAATGTGGCATGGGACAATATCCCCTTCACTCCCGAACTCGAAGCCATCGCGGCCAAAACCAAAGCCGTTTGCTTCGGCTCGCTCGCACAGCGCAATGTGGTATCCAGAGAGACTATCGGCCGTTTTCTCGACGCGATGCCTGCCGACAAAGACAATCTTGTGGTGTTTGACGTCAACCTCCGTCAGGGTTTCTATACCAAAGAAATTCTCTGCGATTCGATGAAGCGCTGCAACATACTCAAAATCAACGACGAAGAGCTTGTCACTGTCAGCCGCATGTTCGGCTATCCCGGCATAGACCTTCAGGACAAGTGCTGGATTCTCCTGGGCAAGTATAATCTCAAGATGCTCATCCTTACCTGTGGCATCAACGGCAGTTACGTATTCACTCCGGGCCAGGTATCATTCCAGCCTACCCCAAAGGTTGAGGTTGCCGATACCGTCGGTGCAGGCGACAGCTTCACGGCTGCATTCATCTCCTCAATTCTCAAAGGCAAGAGCGTGCCCGAAGCACATTCATGCGCCGTCCGCACCTCCGCTTTCGTCTGCACACACAAAGGCGCAATGCCCGTTCTGCCCGCAGAGCTCACCGAATAAGTTTTTCAATAGGTTTTAGATTTTTAGAATCGAGTAGGAGGTAAACACTAATCGCAGGTGTTTATCTCCTGCTTTCGTG
>CAJUKF010000035.1 GCA_910587355.1 uncultured Muribaculaceae bacterium | reverse complement strand
CGCATGAGCGGCCGCGATTATGATTTACGAGGATTTCTATAATTTCATTCGCTGCTAAGCCGATATGTCAATTCCCTCAAGGGGACGGTCACGAAATATGCACGTTCGATTGGTTCGGATTTCATGTGGCATGGCCGTTACTATGACCATAAGATACGCGGAAATGAGGATGCCAGGAATATTACTAACTACATTCTTAATAATGTGTATATGTGGAATGAGGATGAATATTATTCATAATTAATCAGATAAGGGCTGATGATATTGCTGGCTTTTTGTGCCGTACAGGTCTGAAACTGAATGTACGGACGTGGCTTTGGAATGTATCAGCTGAAATTTAGCAAATGACTGAAGGCCAGGGATTTGCTTCGTGAGCCGTAGATACGTGCCGGAGGCACGTCCGTACAATCTGCGTCCGAATCTCAGATATCTGCATTTCAGGCTAACCGCATTTCAGGAATCCGCTTTTCTGGGCATTCGCATTTCGGTTGGTAGCTGCATTAAAAAGTAAGCGCAACGCCGGTGGCGCTGCGCTGTGGGTGTGTATGGGATGTCTTGTCTTTATTTTGTGACGTAGCGGCGGAGGAAGATTTCGGTGGGGAAGTGGTCGGAGTAACCGCCGAGATAGGAGCCGCCGGAGTAGGTGCGTTTGGGCGCACCCTGCAGGTTGCCTTCGGTGGCGAAGAGGAAGGGGAAGTTGAGCACTTTGGCTTCGAAGAGACGCCATGATGTGTCGGGCGCGTTGACGAGGTTGCCGGATACTATAATCTGGTCGAAGAGGTTCCATGAGCCTTTGTAAGCGAGCGTGCCTATGCCGCTCTCAAGGATATCCCACCATGGATTGTAGAAACCGTTGGGGGCTACTTTGTCGGATTTACGCTGTGCTCCGAGGACTTCGGCTACGGAGCTGTCCATTGGGTCGTCGTTGAGGTCGCCCATTACAATCACACCTATATTGGGGTCGATGCGCCAGAGTGAGTCGGCGATGCTTTTGCTGAGGGCGGCGGCAGCTTTGCGGTTAGGCTCGGATTTTTCCTGTCCTCCGAGGCGTGAGGGCCAGTGGTTGACGATAAATGCCATACGCTGTCCGAGAAGCGAGCCTACGACACACATTTGGTCGCGTGTGCGGAAGGGTACGGCTGTGAGTCGGTGGTTGGTGACGTTCTCGAGCTTGAAGTAACGAGGATTGTAGAGGAGGCCTACGTCGACACCTCGGGCGTCGGGCGAATCATGGTGTACAATCTGCAGGTTCCATTTGCTGAGCTCGGGCTGCCTGATTACGTCTTCCATGACGGAGCGGTTTTCGATTTCGGAGACACCGATTATGGCGGGGCCCATCGGTGTGGTCTTGGTGGCGAACTGCGAAATGGCATATGCGAGGTTGTGGACTTTCTCCCAGTATTTGCGGCCGTCCCACTGGCGCTGTCCGCCGGGAGTGAATTCGAGGTCGCGACCTTCGGGATTGTTGGGGATTGTATCGAAGAGGTTCTCCCAGTTATAGAAAGCCACGCCGGCGACTTGGACTTTGCGTCCGGTGTTCTGCGCGCCTGCTACAGATGGCACAATGAGTGCAAGTGCGAGCAGTGCAGTGGTGAGTGTGCGTTTCAGGTCCATTTTGAGTTTTTATGGTGTTTTTCGGTGTTTCCTTTGCAAATGTAACAATTGTTTTTCAAAAAAGGATTCGAGAGGAAGGAATTTTTTGGCGTCGGGTTACAGACGCGCCGGGACTTGCACTGGGACTGTGTCTCCGTTGATACGTGCCACAGGCACGTCCGTACAAGGAAATGATGCTCTTTAGTCACGGTGGGTTTGTAACCCACCGCTACGGGCGTTTATGGCGTCGGGTTACAAACCCGCCGAGACTTTTGGTCGGAAGCAATAAAAAGAGCCTGCGCCGTGGAGGTGCAGGCTCTTGGAATTATCGTTGATGACGATTAGAGGACGATTTTCTGAGCTTTTGAACCCTGACGACGGATGAAGATGCCGTTTGCGGGGTTGTCGACGCGTAGGCCCTGGAGGTTGTAGTATTCAACGGGAGCTGCGTTGTCGGCTGCCTCTACGGAGAGAACGCCGTCGGTCTCGGATTTTGCGTAGCCGGTCACGAAGAATTTAGCTACGGGAGTATTGTTGAGATTGCGAATGGCAACTACACCGGTGACATCGTATTTGCTGGCTTCGACGCTTGCGAGTGCGTATTGGTTGTAGAGGTTGAGAGTTGTTTCGCCGACAGTGCCTGTGAAATCTGTCTTTGTCGCAGGTGTAGCTTCTTCGAAATTAACGTTCTTGACAGTCACAACATAATTTACAAGGGCTTCAGTGATGTCTGCGGCTGAAACTTCTTTAGCAGTGAATGTGCCTTCGGTTGCAGCGGGGAGTGCGTCGGCTTCAAATGTGATTTCGGGAGTGTTGTCGCCGTAAAGAGTATATGTGCCTTCCCAGCCGGCGGGTATGACGTCGCCTGCTTTGAGGGTATTGGTGCCGTAGAGCTGAATGAAATCACCGTCTTCATCGCAAGCGAAGATGTTGCTGCCGCTGACGAAGCCCACGGTGAGAGGATAGTTGACTTTGATAGGAGTACCTGATGCAAGGGCTGTAGTAGCTAATACGTTATTAACTTCGGTAGCTTCAACTGCGGGAGGAGTGGTGCTACCGTTGAGGCTTACTATGACATTGTTGGCGCTCAGCTGGGGTTTGTTGCCCTGATAATTCAACATGTCGCCTTTAACAATTACTTCGTCGCCCTCTTTGACTTGATTTTCTGCATTGAATTTCTCTCCGTCGAAGTATTTGCCACGGAAGATGAGGAGTGAAGATGTCGATGTGGGTGTGTCAAGGATATTATAATCCATATTGCCATAGCTTGCGGCTAATGTGGGGTTAGGAGCTACAATACCTTTTACGTATACGTTGGTCATTGTTGTGCCGTCGAGGTCGGCAATGATAGCGAGAGCCTCGGCAACGGTGTAGGGATTCTCAAGCGTGCTTGTGTTCACAGGGAGGGGAGCCTTCACGGTGATTGTGTAGGATACTTCCTGAGGCTTGTAGCTGTTGTCGCCTGCAAATGTTGCAGTGATTTTAGCAGTGCCCTTTGTGCCGGTGATAGCTACGGCGCCTGCCTCGGTGACGGTAGCGACTTCGGTGTTATCGGAAGCGTATGTCACAGCCACATTGTTGGGATTGGTGAGTGTGGGAGCTGTGAAGTCGGCGAGCTCGGTAGTGAGAACGGTGACAGAGCTTTCGGACCATGCGAGGCCTGCGGGCTGACGTGTGTCGCCAGAATTCTCATAAGTGACTACAATACTGTTGAGAGTGTTTGCGTCAGTTGTTGTAAATACCACTTCGGTTGCGCTGCCGGTCCACGTGGCGGCTTTGTTCGCGTAGGCGGAAAGTTCTCCTGTGTTTGCGGTGAGCGCAAATTTTGCCGCAGTGAATTTAATTTCGGTGATGATATTCCCGTCAGCAGTAAATGTCAGGGTCTGACTCAATTTTCCACCGGTTGACGAGCAGCGGAAATCTTTTGGAGTGCTTTCTTTTGCAGGGAACCAAAAACGGAACATGCCACCGCCGGTGACAGCTGTCTTTGTGTCCACGGCAATGGTGACAGGCTCTACTACAATAGGCTTGTCAGGAGTATAATCTGCACCGGCGCCTGCGTTAGCCTCATAGCCCCAAGTCGAGGGCGTGGCAAAGTCGAAGGTCACTGTTTCGGCAGAGGCGAAAAACGCGGAGGCCGCAACAGCAATTAAACTGAGTAAAACTTTTTTCATAGAAAAATTGTTAAGAAAGTATTTTAAAGATTTAAGAATACAGATTGAAAGTATAGATATAATATTTTGCTTTTGTTGTTTTGACGCAAAGGTATAAAATTTTTCAAGAACTGATATTAATAAAAAGTTAAAAATTCGATTGAGTGTAAAATATAATAACAGCTACATATATGCCGAAAAAAACAGTAAAATAAAATTGGTAAACATTCAAATCTTTTCATTAATTTTGAAAGCTCAAATCGTACCAGAAATCAACATAACCTTATAAACAGATATATGAAACTAAGACTGTTCTTACTGATGCTGGCGGCCGTGATATTGCCGTCGCTCAGCTGTATGGCGGCCACACTGACCGGTGTGGTGGTCAACGGAGACTCGGGGAGCCCGCTGAGCGGCGCCACGGTATTGCTCCGCGACAGCAACGTGCAGACAAGCACGAACTTCAACGGCCAATTCCGCATCGAGGTGCCGGATAACACGGATGTATTTGTAATTGTGAGCAACGACGGCTTCGGCGATTTCGCACAGCAGTATCATATCGGCCGCGGCACGGTGAATGCCGGAGAAATCAGGCTTTTCCCGTCGAGCAATGACGAACTTTTCGGGGAAATTGACGATTTGATGTTCGATGAGAGCGTGCTGAGCGACGACGAAGGAGCGGCGCAGTCGGTGGCCTCTCTGTCGGGTGCAAGCAATAACATTTATTATAATACGGCATCGTATAACTTCGGTCCGATGTATTTCCGCTATCGCGGCCTTGACAATCAGTATCAGAGTGTCTATATCAACGGTCTGCGTATGAACGACCTTGTGCGCGGCTCGTTCAGCTTCTCTACTCTCTTAGGTATGACGAGCCGAGCTTTCCGCAATAAGACGACAACGATAGGCCTGGAGGCTTCGAACTATGCTTTCGGCGATATAGGCGGCAGTGTCAACTACAACACTACCACCGACCTCTATGCTCCCGGCTTCAACGGTTCGGTGGCTTTCACGAACAGTAACTACATGTTCCGCGGTATGGCTACCTATTCGACTGGCCTTAACAAAAACGGCTGGGCCTTTACATTCAGCGGCATAGGGCGCTACGCCAAAGAAGGTGTGATGGACGGCACGTTCTATAACTCGGGGGGCCTGTTCGGTTCAATCGAGAAGCGCTTCAACGAGCAGAATTCACTTACACTTACTTTCTTCGGCGGTCCTACCCAACGTGCCACAGGCCGTCCGACGGTTCAGGAGGCCTATGACCTCGCGGGCACCAATCTCTACAACCCCGACTGGGGCTATCAGAACGGTGACAAGCGCTCTGCCCGCATCACCGAGACATTCGACCCCACGGTGATTCTGAACTGGCTGTATAAGAAAAACAATACAATCCTCAACACATCGGCGGCTTTCCGCTCGGTATACTACAACCGCACGGCTCTCAACTACTACAACGCCACCGACCCGAATCCGTCGTACTACAAATATCTGCCGTCGTACTTCGAAGGCCGCGGCGATATGGCTGCCGCAGAGCTCTACACCGACCTCTGGGAGCACGACGAGGCTTTCCGCCAAATCAAGTGGGATGAGCTCTATCAGATAAACTACCTCAACAACGTGCAGAACGAAAATCTGCCGGACGCAGACAAAAAAGGGTCGTCGTACATAATGGAGAACCGCATCAACCACCAGCTTGTGGGCATGTTCAGCTCGTACGTCAACACCCGTCTGAGCAATATACTGTCGCTTCAGGGCGGTGTGTCGTTCAACTACACCCGCAGCTCGAACTACAAGACCATCCGCGACCTCATGGGCGGTGAGTTCTGGCTCGACATCGACCCCTTCAGCAACCGCGAGATTTCGTTGCGTCCGCAGAATCTGCAGAACGACCTCGACAATCCCAACCGCCGAGTGAAGAAGGGCGACAAATTCGGCTACGACTACGATATACATGCGATACGCGCCGAAGCATGGCTGCAGAATGTGATTAATCTGCCGAAGTGGGACATCAACTACGGCCTGCAGATGAGCTACACCCAGTATTACCGCGACGGCAAGATGCGCAACGGCCGCGCTCCCCAGGACTCCAAGGGCAAGAGCCGCACGCTGCGGTTCGACAACGTGAACCTTAAACTCGGCGCCGTATACAAGCTCGACGGCCGCAACCAGTTTGCAGCACATATCGAGTACGGCACACGCGCACCGCTCTTCGACCAGGTATTCATCGCACCACGTGTGAAGAACACGGTGGTTGACAATGTGGAGAACGAACGTGACTTCTCGGGCGACATCTCTTATATGTGGAACTACCGCCGCTTCCGCGGCTCGCTGACGGGCTTCTACACGCATGTAGACAATGCCATTGAGCGCAACGGCTTCTATGATGACGAATATCAGACCTACGCCAACTATATCCTTACCGGCGTGCGCCGCGCCTACCAGGGCATAGAGCTCGGCATGGCGTATAAAATCACGCCGTCGGTGACCGCCACTTTCGCCGGCACCTACGCGCGCTTCCGTTACAAGAACAATCCGCAGGGCACACGCTCCTTTGAAAACGGAATGTATGCCGATACGACCCAGACCGTTTATCTGAAGAATTATTATGTTGGCTCGACACCTCAGTACAACGCCAATGTGGGCATTGACTGGGCCGCTCCCGGCAACTGGTTTTTCAACGTGAACTTTACCTGGCAAGGTGATGCCTACGTGAACCTCGCTCCCCGTTATCATGAAGCACTTCCTAACCTGTGGGAGGATTTCGGCGGCTCGGTAGAGGAACTCGAGGCTAAGGTCAAAGAGCTCTCCGCACAGGACAAAATCCGCAATGCCTACTCGCTGAATGCTTCGATAGGTAAGCTGATTTACATCAACCGCAAGGTGAGCCTTAACATCAACCTCAACCTCACCAATATCACCAACAACAAAAATATCGTGACCTACGCCTACCAGCAGGGCCGTCTGCGCACGACAGGCGATGATGCCTACAACCGCAACGCCTTCCCGACGCGCTACAACTACGCCCAGGGTTTCCGTATGTATCTCAACATTGGCGTCCGCTTCTAACTTAAAACATGACGATAATGAAAAATACATTATTATATATAGCAGCGGCCGCTCTCGGTGTTTCGGCCCTTTTCAGCAGCTGCGACGATGACTTCACCACACCCCCGGTGGTGATGCCTCCCACAGAGAACGTGGAAAGCACCATGACTCTGCCCGAATTCAAGGCTGAGTACTGGAAAACCATCACGGCGCCGCAGACCCTCGGCACACTTGCCGACGGCGATTCAATCATCCTGACGGGCCGTGTGTGCTCCTCGGACGAATCGGGCAATATATTCAAGAATCTTGTAGTGCAGACAGTCGACGAGAACGGCAACCAGTATGCCATCAATTTCTCGGTCGACGAGTACGACCTCTACACTATATTCCCCTTCGGACAGGAAGTGGCAATCAAGGCCACCGGCATGTCAGTCGGCGGTTACCGCGGCCTCATGACTTTCGGTGTCATTTCGGGAGACCAGGCCGACCGTATGCCTCTGTCGACCCTCAAAGCCCATATGGTACGCAACCGCATGGCTCTTCCCGAGCCGGCAAAAGTGGATACGACACTTGCCACAATCGCTGCCTTAAACGCAGCGAAGTCGAATCAGACTCAGCTTATGGAGTGGCAGAGCCGTCTGATTCGCATTGATGGCGTAAGCTTCGAAGATGCCGGGCAGCCCTACGCACCTTCGGCAACCACCGACCGCTACATAACCGATGCCGACGGCAACCGCATAAATGTGCGCTGCAGCTCGTTCGCATCGTTCAAAAACGACCTCATTCCTTACGGCAAAGGTTCTGTGACCGGTATTCTGAGCTACTACGGCTCTAACTGGCAGATACTTCTCAATGACGTGAACGGTGTCGAGGGCTTCGACAACGTGAAGCCCGACGTACCCGAGGAGAAACCCGAGGGCGACGGTACGAAGGAGAATCCTTATAACGCCGTAGCCGCACTCGCAGCAGCGAAAGCACTCGCGGCCGATGCCACAAGCGACAAGGACGTGTATGTGAAAGGCAAAGTGATTTCAATCAAAGAGCTGAGCACGCAGTTCGGCAACGCCACATATAATATCGGCGAGGCCGAAGGCGGCACGACATTCAGCATCTACCGCGGTCTCGGTCTCAACGGCGCCAAATTCACTTCCGAGGACCAGCTCGAAAAAGGCGCTGACGTGATAGTCTGCGGCAAGCTCATCAACTTCAAGGGCAACACACCTCAGATGGCCCAGGGCAGTTCGATAGTATCGTACAACGGTCAGACCGGCGGCGGTGGCCAGCCCGATGACCCTACCGAGATTCCGACAGGCACAGGCACGGAAGCTGACCCCTACAACGGCGCTGCGGCCCGTGAGGCAGCGGCAGCCCTCGCCGCCGACGCAACCGGCGACAAGGAAGTGTATGTGAAAGGTACGATTATCGCCATAAAGGAAGTGAGCACAGAGTACGGCAACGCCACCTATACAATCGGTGACGCAATGGGCCAGACAGGCTTCAGCGTATTCCGCGGTTACTGGTTCGACGGCGCCAAATTCACTTCTGCCAACCAGATAGAATTGGGCGGCGAGGTAGTTGTACGAGGCAAGCTCATCAACTATAAGGGCAACACTCCGCAGATGGCGCAGGGCAGCTCGATAATATGGTACAATGGCTCGACCGGCGGCGGTGACAATCCAGGCGGCGGTGATGAACCCGGCGGAGGAGACGAACCCGGAGTTCCCTCCGGAGATGTCGTGACTATAGCCGCAAGCTCTTTCAACGGGCAACTCCCCGGCTCGATAACAGTCGACGGATACACTATTGACATAGAGAAAGGCAGCGGAGCCACTAAACCGGCCTACCACGCCAACACCACCGCTGTGCGCGCCTATGCGAAGAACACCATTACCGTGAGCGGTCCCAAGGCGGCCAAGATAGTATTCACAATCGCCAGCGACAACAGCTACCGGTATACCACGCTTACTCCTACTTCGGGCAAAATGGACCCGGTGCAGGCCGCAGGCGACACTACAGCGACCTGGGTGGGCGACAGTTCGGACGTTACCTTCACTGTCGGTGACCTTGCCACGCTCGGCACCGAGAGCGACAAGCCCGGCCAGTTCCGCTTCACTAAAATCGAGATTTACAAGGCTAAGTAACTAACCCTATCGCCAAAATTGTAAGCAATGAAAAATATAAAATCATATATCAAGAGCGTGGCTCTGATGACGACCGTGGCGGCGGCTCTGACCGCCTGTCAGGACGACATCGATGCCCCCGGTGTCAATGTGCCTGTGCCGAATGTGGAGCCCAACACCACCATTCTCGAGCTTAAAGAGACCTTCTGGGACGAGGCCACCAACTATGCCAAGACAATCGAAGACCCCGATGACCCTTCGCACCGCTATGTGATTCACGGCCGCGTGATATCGTCGGATGAGGAAGGCAACGTGTTCAAAAGCCTCGTGATTCAGGACGAGACAGCCGCAATGGCTTTCTCGATTGACTCATATAATCTCTACCTCAAATACCGTGTAGGTCAGGACATCGTTCTCGATGTGACCGGCATGGATATCGGCAAGTACGCCGGTCTGCAGCAGATAGGCCGCAAATCGTGGTATGAGAACGGGAACACCGACCAGGTGTCGTTCATGTCGCTTGAATATTTCCAGAACTACGCCCAGCTCGACGGACTGCCTCTCGCTGCCGACATAGACACCCTGCAGGTGAATTCGTTCAGCGAAATCAGCACCACACCCGAAGGCCTGCGCAAATGGCAGAGCCAGCTGGTGCGGTTCCGTAACGTTAGCTTCACCGAGGGCGGCCAGCGCAAGTTCTCGGCTTATCACGCCACTACCAACGAGGAGCAGAATACTACACTTCAGGACCGCAACGGCGCCACACTCACCGTACGTACCTCAGGTTACTGCACCTTCTGGAACGAGACATTGCCTGTCGGCAACATCGACCTTGTGGGTATTCTCAGCTACTATAACACTGCCTGGCAGATTATAATGATTGATGGCAACGGTGTGATTAAAGTAGGCGAGCGTCCCGGCACGAAGGAGAATCCCTATACCGTAGAAGGAGCTATTGCCGACCAGTCCGCAGGAGTAAGCGGTTCGGGCTGGATAAAGGGCTATATCGTCGGTGCCGTAGCTCCTGAGGTAAGCACCGTGACCTCGAACAACGATATCGAATGGTCGGCACCGACCGTGCTCGGCAACTCGCTCGTTATTGCTCCGACACCTACGACCAGCGATTTCAGCAAGTGCCTCGTGGTGATGCTTCCTTCGGGCTCGAAGTTTCAGGAGGTGGGCAACCTCAGCACCAATGCGTCGAACCTCGGCAAGGAAATAATGATTAACGGTACACTCGGGGCTGTCATGGGTACCTACGGTATCACCGGCGTGACCGGCGCGGCAGATTCGTTCTCAATTGAGGGCGTCGAGGTAGGCGGCTCGGCTATTCCCGACGGTGACGGCCAGGAGGCGACGCCGTACAATGTAAGTCAGGTCATTGCAAAGAATCCGACAAGTACTCAGACAGCCGTTGAAAGCGGAGTATGGGTAAAAGGCTATATAGTGGGCTACATGCCCACCGGCGGCAGCTCGACACTGCTATCGGCAACGGTATTCGGAACAGATGGAGCTACGAACCTCAACCTCGTCATTGGTCCGACAGCCGACTGTACCGATGCAAGCAAGTGCGTGGGCGTGCAGCTTCCCGTAAGTATGCGTGATGTCCTTGCACTGGCCAACGTGCCGGGCAACCTCGGCAAGGCACTTGCCGTGAAGGGCGACATCATGAAGTACTGCGGCGGTCCCGGCGTGAAGAACCTCAGCGCCTATAACCTCGAAGGCGGAGTTACTCCTCCCGACAAACCTACCGAAACTCCGAGCGGCACAGGTACGGAAGCCGACCCCTACAACGGTGCGGCAGCCCGTGCGGCTGCGGCAGCCCTTGCTGCCGACGCTACGGGTGACAATGAAGTATATGTGAAAGGCAAGATTATCGCTATAAAGGAAGTAAGCACGCAGTTCGGCAACGCCACCTATACCATCGGTGACGAACAAGGTCAGACCGGTTTCAGCGTATTCCGCGGTCTCTGGCTTGACGGAGCCAAATTTACTTCGACAGACCAGATTGCAGTAGGCGGCGAAGTAGTGGTACGCGGCAAGCTCACCAACTACAAGGGCAACACACCGCAGATGGCGCAGGGCAGCACGATTATATCGTACGACGGCTCGACCTCAGGAGGCGGTGACGAACCGGTCAATCCTTCGGGAGATGTGGTGACAATTGATGCAAGCGCTTTCAACGGCAGTCTTCCCGGTTCGATAACTGTCGACGGTTATACCATTGACATAGAGAAAGGCAACGGAGCTACCGCTCCGGCATATCACGCCGGCAGCACTGCAGTCCGTGCCTATGCCAAGAACACTATCAGCGTTACCGGTCCCAAGGCAGCCAAGATAGTGTTTACAATCGCGGCAGACAACAGCTACCGCTACACGACTCTCACTCCTACCTCAGGTAAAATGGACCCGGCCCAGGCGGTGGGCGACACTACAGCCACGTGGGTCGGTGACAGTGCCGATATTACCTTTACTGTCGGCGACCTTGCTACTCTCGGGTCGGAGAACACCAAGCCGGGTCAGTTCCGCTTCACCAAAATCGAGATATATAAGGCGAAGTAGTGATGTTAAATATATGTAATGTAAATTAAAGTATGTAAATAAACTAATGCAAAGCGCGGCGCCGGAGCAAGATAGTTTGCATATATGATAAAAAAGCGCTAAATTTGCACAACATCTTCAAGAGAGGAGGGAGCACCGAGCTTCCTCCTCTTTATTTGAGGTATGTCCGATATTCAGCATGATAGATAAAGACTTACTCACAGGGACCGTAAACGAGGCAATTGCGGGCACCGACCTTTTTGTAGTCGACATCAGAGTGACACCCGACAATACGATTACCGTCGAGATTGATTCGCCTACTGCCGTCGACATAGATGCATGTGCGGCCATTACGCGCAAGATTGAAGAAAAATTCGACCGTGACACCGAGGATTATGAGCTCGAAGTGGGTTCGGCCGGCATTACTTCCGATTTCAAAATCCGGGCCCAATACACCAAAAACATCGGCAATGATGTTGAAGTGCTGACCCGCGACGGACGCAAGCTCCATGGCGTGCTCACATCCGTGTCTGAAGGTGCTCCCGACGACCGCGATGTGGATTTCACAGTCGAAGTACCCGTGAAGGTCAAGGAGCCCGGAGTTAAGAAGCCCGTTATACGTCAGGACGCAGTGAATCTCAACTCCGGCGAGTGCAAATACGTGCGCTACGACCTCAAATTCTGAGACTTCGTATCGCTGCGTCGGGTTACAAACCCGCCGAGACTCCGGCATTGCGTCGGGTTACAAACCCGCCGGGACTTTGGCATTGCGTCGGGTTACAAACCCGCCGAGACTGAGCCGGGACTGAAACCGGAAGACGCCACTAAACTATCACCGCATTATACAGAATAATAAAAAACAGCATAATAAACCAGCATGGCTAAGAAAGAGGAAACCCCTAATATGGTCGAGCAGTTCGCCGAGTTCAAAGAACTCAAGAACATCGACAAGACGACAATGATTAGCGTTCTCGAGGAATCTTTCCGCAACGTCCTTGCCAAGATGTTCGGAACAGACGAGAACCTCGACGTAATCCTCAACCCCGACAAGGGCGACGTACAGATTTTTCAGAACCTCAAGGTAGTTCCTGACGGCGAAGTCGAGAATCCGAATCTGCAGATTTCGCTCAGCGATGCCCGTGCCGACGATGACCCCGAGGCCGAGGTCGGCGAAGAGCATTCGCGTGAAATCATATTCGAGAACTTCGGGCGTCGCGCTATCCTCAATCTGCGCCAGACGCTCCAGAGCCGTATTCTCGACCTCCAGAAAGAGGCCGTTTACAATAAATTCAAAGAACTCGAGGGCGAACTCATCACAGGCGAGGTGTATCAGACCTGGTCGCGCGAGACCCTGCTGCTCGACGACGAGAACAACGAGCTCCTTCTTCCCAAGAGCGAGGCCATTCCCGGCGACTTCTTCCGCAAAGGCGAGACAGTACGCGCCGTGATAGCCAATGTTGATAACAAGAACAACAATCCGAAAATCACCGTATCGCGTATCAACGAGCAGTTCCTGCGCCGGCTCTTCGAGCTTGAAGTACCCGAAATACACGACGGTCTCATCAGCATCCGCGCTGTGGCCCGCATTCCGGGCGAGCGCGCCAAAATCGCCGTTGAGAGCTACGACGAGCGCATCGACCCCGTTGGCGCATGTGTAGGTGTCAAGGGGTCGCGTATCCACGGCATCGTCCGCGAGCTCCGCAACGAGAACATCGACGTAATCTGCTATACCACCAATCCTTCGCTCTTCATACAGCGCGCCCTGTCGCCGGCCCGTATCTCCAACATACGTCTCGACGAGGCCAACCACAAGGCAGAGGTTTTCCTCCGTCCCGAAGAAGTGAGTCTGGCAATCGGCAAGAACGGCAACAACATCAAGCTCGCCACGATGCTCACGGGCTATGAAATCGATGTATACCGCGATACCGAGATGATTTACGAGGACGATATCTATCTGGATGATTTCGCCGACGAAATCGATGGCTGGGTAATCGATGCCTTCAAGAATGCAGGTTGCGTGACAGCCAAGAGCATTCTCAACAGTCCCCGCGAGGAACTCCTCGAAAAGACCGACCTCGAGGAGTCGACCATAGACGATGTTCTCGAAATACTCCGTCGCGAATATGAGGACGAAGACGACAACGCACAGGAGGAGACCCCGGCCGACGACAACAGCGAGGCCAAGAGTTGATAAGTTGGCGTGAGAGCAACAAAGCTCCGCAACCTCCTCTACCAACTCATTCAACTCAACTTAAAAAATCAAACAGCTAATGGCGAAAACGAAAATAAGCAAAATAGCGAAAGACCTCAACGTATCGGTCACCACGGTGATTGAATTTCTGGGCAAACGCAATATCACCATCGACGCAAACCCCAATACCCGTGTCGAGGATGATATCGTGGACATGCTCATGAGCGCTTTCAAGAGTGACAAAGACCTCAAGAACCGTTCGGAACAGATTACTACCGAGCGTCGCGAAAACCGCGTGAAGCCTGCACCCGCGCAGCCCGAAGAGGTTAAAATCGCCACTCCCCAGGCTCACGCGCCTCATATCTTAGGCAAAATCGAGCTTGACAAGAATAATAATCCGGTGGCTCCCAAGCCTGCCGCTCCGAAGCCCGAAGCTCCCAAAGCCGAGGCACCGAAGCAGGATGCACCCAAACCTGCCGCTCCGAAGCCCGAGGCCCCAAAAGCCGAAGCACCGAAGCAGGAAGCACCCAAGCCCGCCGCTCCGAAGCCCGGGGCTCCCAAAGCCGAAGCACCGAAGCAGGAAGCCCCAAAGCCTGCGGCCCCGAAACCCGAGGCTCCGAAGCCTGCCGCACCCAAAGCCGAGGTGCCCAAGGCAGAACCCAAGCAGGAAGCTCCCAAGACAGAGGCCCCCAAGGCCGAGGAAACAAAGGCCGATACCCAGACCGAGCCAGAAATCTTCACTCTCGAGCGTAAAGTGCAGGGGCCGTCGCTCAATATCGTGGGCAAAATCGACCTCGATGCGCTCAATCAGAATACACGTCCGAAGAAAAAAGGACGCGATGACCGGCGCGGCGGCCGCAATGCCCAGGGCAACGGCGCCCAGAGTGGCGCTGCAGGCAACGAGGCTGACCGCAAGAAACGCCGCCGTATAAGCGGCAAGGAAAAAGTAGATATCGAGAAGGTGGGCCGTGCCGCCGGTACACGTGACGGACGTCCTCAGGGCGGTAACCGTCAGCAGGACGGCGAAAACCGCAATCAGGGCAGTGGACGCAACCAGGGCGGCGAGCGCCGCAACAATCAGGGTGAAAACCGTCGCGGCCAGCAGCCCAAGCGTCCGGCACCCACACCTGATATAAATGAAGAAGACGTACAGAAGCAGGTAAAAGAGACTCTCGCACGTCTGACTGCCAAAGACAAGGGCCTTAAGAAAGGTGCCAAATGGCGTAAGGAGAAACGTGAGGCCGCAGCTGGCCGAGAGCGTCAGGCCCATCAGGCAGAGGAAGCGGAGAGCCGCATACTCAAAATCACTGAATTCGTTACCGCAAACGACCTTGCGGCGATGATGGATGTTCCTGTCAACAACGTTATCGCAACGTGTATGAATCTCGGCGTGATGGTTTCCATCAACCAGCGTCTTGATGCCGAGACTATCAATATCGTGGCCGACGAATTCGGCTTCACGACAGAATATGTGTCGACAGAGGTTGCCAATGCCATTCATCAGGAGGAAGACCGCGAGGAAGACCTCGAGAGCCGTCCGCCGATTGTCACCGTCATGGGTCACGTCGACCATGGCAAGACTTCGCTTCTCGACTATATTCGCAAAGCTAATGTTATTGCCGGTGAGGCAGGCGGTATCACCCAGCATATAGGTTCTTATAATGTGAAGCTGCCCGACGGGCGCCATATCACATTCCTCGATACTCCCGGTCACGAGGCGTTTACGGCTATGCGTGCCCGCGGCGCCAAGGTGACCGACCTTGTGATTATCATCGTTGCCGCCGACGACAACGTGATGCCTCAGACCGTAGAGGCGATTAATCATGCCTCGGCTGCCGGGGTTCCCATTGTATTCGCAATCAACAAAATTGACAAGCCTGCCGCCAACCCCGACAAAATCAAGGAAGAACTTGCCGGCATGAACTACCTCGTGGAGGAGTGGGGCGGCAAGTACCAGAGCCAGGACATCTCGGCAAAGAAGGGTATCGGTGTGGAAGAACTTATGGAGAAAGTGCTTCTCGAGGCCGAAATGCTCGACCTCAAGGCAAATCCCAACCGCCGTGCCGTGGGTGCGATTATCGAGTCTTCGCTCGACAAGGGACGCGGCTATGTGGCGAACGTGCTCGTGCAGAACGGCACTCTGCGCGTTGGCGACGTAGTTGTGGCCGGCAACCACTTCGGCAAGGTGAAAGCCATGTTCAACGAGCGCAACCAGCGCATCAAAGAGGCCGGTCCTGCAATGCCCGCCCTGATTCTGGGCCTCAACGGCGCACCCACCGCGGGCGATACATTCAATGTGCTCGAATCGGAGCAGGAAGCCCGCGACATAGCACTCAAGCGCGAGCAGCTTGCACGTGAGCAGGGCCTGCGCACCACAAAGATGCTTACCCTCGAGGATATCGGGCGCCGCCGCGCCATAGGTAACTTCCAGGAACTGAATATCATTGTCAAAGGCGACGTTGACGGTTCGATTGAAGCGCTTTCCGATTCACTCATCAAGCTTTCGACAGAGGAAGTTCAGGTAAATGTGCTTCACAAGGCTGTGGGTGAGATTTCGGAGAGCGATGTGACGCTTGCTGCCGCTTCAGATGCCATTATCATCGGTTTCCAGGTGCGTCCGAGTCTCGCCGCACGCCGAGCCGCAGAGCGTGACGGTGTCCAGATTCGCCTCTATTCTGTGATTTATCAGGCGATTGAAGAGGTCAAGGATGCCATGGCAGGCCTGCTTGCTCCCGAAATCAAGGAAGAAATCACAGGTTCGGCCGAGGTACTCGAGACTTTCCACGTATCGAAAGTGGGCACGATTGCCGGTGCGATTGTGCGCGACGGTAAAATCAAGCGCAACTGCAAGGTACGCCTCATTCGCGACGGCATCGTGCGCTATACCGGTGAACTCGGTTCGCTCAAGCGCTTCAAGGACGACGCCAAGGAAGTACTTACCGGCTTCGACTGCGGTATCTCGATTGCAGGATACAATGACATCAAAGTCGGCGATATCATCGAAGGCTTTGAGGAAAAAGAGGTGTCGCGCAAGCTCGACTGACGTGAAAACCACAGTCTATTTCAATATAGGCTCCAATATCGGCGACCGCCGGGCTTTCATCGCCCGGGCGGTCGCCGCCTTGTATACTCTGCCCGGTGTGAAAGTCGACGCGGTGAGGCAGTCGGAGTATGTCGAATCCGAGCCGTGGGGCTTCCGCTCCGACAACTCTTTTCTCAATCTGGGCGTGGCTGTCGACGCAGACATCGACGCCCCCTGGAGCGAGGCCGGTCTCGAGGGGCTGGTAAAGTACGTTAAAGAGGTGGAGAAAAGCATCTCTTCCATGCCTCACCGCAAGCCCGACGGCACTTACGGTGACCGCGAAGTCGATATCGACATCATTGCCGTCGATGAGCTTGTTTTCGCTTCTGACACCCTTACGCTGCCGCATCCGAGGATGCATCTCCGCAGTTTCGTACTCGGCCCGCTTGCCGAACTTGCTCCCGGCTGGCGGCATCCGCTCAGCGGTCTTACAGCCGCCGAAATACTTTTATCGACAAAATAGGGGCGTTTTTCTATAAGAACGCCTCTGTTGTCGAAACACGCTTTCACTATTTAAAGGCATTGCATAAATTTGCAATGTAAACAAAAGAATTACTTCCTGTGCACTGCATGAAATCATTTAGGAAATGAGAGAATTGAAAAAAATTATTGTTTTGATGGTTTTTGCATTACTGAACGTGATGGCCGTGATGGCCGTCACGCTTCGTGGTAATGTGACTGACCTGTCTGGCGAAAGCCTCATCCAGGCATCGGTGCGTGTGCTCGCTGCCAAAGATTCGAGTCTTGTAAAAGGCGCCGTGACGAATGCCGAGGGACGTTTCAACATAGCCAATGTCAAGGCCGGCAAGTACGTAGTCGAGATTTCGTATGTGGGCTATGAAACCCAGATGCGCAATGTGACTGTCGCTGACAAAGATATTACACTGAAGCCCTTTCAGCTCAAGGAAAGCTCCGTAATGCTTCAGGAGGCGGTTGTGCGCGGTGTGCGTACGCCCATAACGGTGAAAGAAGATACTGTCGAGTTCAATGCCGAGTCGTACAAGACCCAGCCCAATGCGGTGGTGGAAGACCTTCTCAAGCGACTGCCGGGAGTGGAAGTCGATTCCGATGGTAAAATCACGGCCAACGGCAAATCGATATCTAAAATTCTTGTCGACGGTAAGGAGTTTTTTGCCAACGACCCGACGGTCGCTTCGCGAAATCTGCCTGCTGACATGCTCGAGAAGGTGCAGGTGGTTGACCGCAAGAGTGATTTGGCGCGTCTCACAGGCGTTGACGACGGTGAAGAAGAGACCGTGATTAATCTCTCGGTGAAAAAGAATATGAAAAACGGCTGGTTCGGCAACGCCGAGGCAGGATATGGCTCGGACGACCGATATAATGGCAAATTCAATGTCAACCGCTTCTGGAATGAGAATCAGATAACATTTCTCGGAGGCGCCAACAATATCAACCGTCCGGCAGCCGACGGGGGAGGCGGCGGATTCCGTCGTTTCGGAGGCAGTAACGGAATAAACAAGTCTGAAGCTTTCGGTGTGAACTTCAATGTGGGCAACGGCGAAATATTCCGTGTCGGCGGCAATGTGATGTATGGTCATTCCGACCGCGATACCCGTACTGAATCAGAACGCACATATATATTTACCGATTCTACATCGAGCCAGTATTCGCGCAGGGTCAGCCATGACCGCGGACACAATATACGCGGAGACTTCCGCGTGCAGTGGAAACCCGACAGTTTCAATACTTTTGAGTTCCGTCCCGAATTCTCTCTGAACTACAATAATTCGAACTCCAACGACTCGACGAGCATGTTTTCAGCCGCTGGCCTCGCGGGACGCGAAGTGACACGAAGCATCAACCGGGCCTCGGCCAAAGGCAATTCGTATTCGTTCAGCGGCCGACTTATCTATAATCACAACTTCAAGTCGCACAGGGGCCGTTCGTTCTCGATTATGGCCAACTACAGCCTCAGCAACATGCGTGAGAAAGAAGATACTTATTCGTTCAACAAGTTCTTCCTGCGAAATGATTCGGTAGACCTTTATGACCAGTATGCCGACAATCACACGTGGTCGAACAGCGTGTCGACACGCGTATCGTGGACAGAACCTCTGGGCGACGTGCGCAACGGCAATTTCCTGGTGCTGTCGTACAACTTTTCGTATCGCTGGAACAATGCCGACAAGCTTACCTATGACCACCCCGTCACCTTTCCCGACGGCTGGGACGGTATGCCGGTGATTGACCCCGAACTCGTGTTCAATGAGAAGCTGTCGAACCGCTACCGCAACGACTACATGAATCAGAATATCCGTATCGGTTATCGCAAAATAACCAAGAACGCCAATCTGCAGACAGGCATCGCTTTTGTACCGCAAATGAACAAGTCGGTAGACCTAATCGACCACAACAAGGATATAAGCCGCAGCGTGCTAAACTATGCTCCCTTCCTGCGTTACCGCTACCGTCTGAACAAGTCGCGCAGTCTGCAGGTGAACTACGAAGGCCGTTCCTCGCAGCCCTCGGTGAGCCAGCTTCAGCCTGTGGCCGATATGAGCGACCCTCTGCGTATCGTAATTGGTAATCCTGACCTTGACCCTTCGTTCGCACACAATCTCAGTCTGCGCTTTCAGGATTTCAATGCCGACAAGCAGCGCTCTATAATGGTGATGCTCGATGGCTCTATGACACAGAACTCCATTGTGTCACGTACATCGTTCAACAGAGAGACAGGCGGTCAGATAACCACTTATACCAATGTAAACGGTGTGTGGAACGTGCGGGCCATGAATATGTTCTCAATGCCTTTGCCTTTCTGCAAAACATTGCAGTTCAATAATCATATCATGGCTTCCTACAGCAGCAACGTCGGATTCAACAATGACCAGCGTAACCGTTCGGGCTCGTTCAATATCAACGAGTCATTCGGCCTTGCCTGGCGTCCCGAATATATTGAGCTTGAGTTCCGTCCGAGATATAATTATCAGAACACGGTCAACAGTGTGCAGAAAGCTGCCAACCGCTCGGTACACACCTATGGAGGTTCGTTCTACGGCACATACAACAGTCCTGTAGGTATTGTTATCAGCACTGATGTAAACTACAGCGCTACTTCGGGTTACTCTTCGGGCTTTGATACCAAGACATGGATGTGGAATGCGTCGCTGTCGTATCAGTTCCTCCACGACCGCAATATGTCGGTTACGCTCAGCGCCTACGATATTCTCGGCCAGCGCTCCAACATACGCCGCAACATTACAGCAAGCTATATCGACGACAGCCGCTACAATTCGCTCACACGCTATGTGATGGTGACACTGAGCTATAAGTTCAATACCTTCGGCAAGAACGGACGCCGCAACAACGCCGAAGAGTGGGAAGGCCCCGGCACAGGTGACCGCGGCGGCCGCGGAGAGCGTCGTCAGGGACCGCCTCCAGGAGGTGGACGTCCCGGAGGACCGGCTCCCATGATGATAATGTAATTACAGGGTAAAAATAGTTTATGTGACAGTGCCACAAGATGCGTCTTGCGGCACTGTCGCATATGTATGCTTAGCGATGCTTAAGGCTGCAACACCGCGGAAACGGAAACTAAGAAGCCCGAGGCTACCGATTGTGAACGGCATAGCCTCGGGCTGTATTTTCAGTAATGCGGTAGGGGGAATTATTCTTCGTCTTCGTCGCCTTCGCGCATGTTGTGGAACACGTTCTGCACGTCTTCGTCCTCTTCGAGGCGTTCGAGAAGCTTGTTGACGGCTTCGCGCTGCTCGGGTGTGATGTCCTTGAGGTCGTTGGGTATGCGGACGAATTCAGAGCTGATTATTTCGAAGCCGTTGCCTTCGAGATATGTCTGAATCTGCGAGTATGATTCGAATTCGCCGTAGAGGACAATCATTTCGTTGCCTTCCTCGTCTTCGTCATGACCGAGTTCGTCAACGCCGTAGTCGATGAGCTCGAGTTCGAGGTCGTCGAGGCTGACACCGTCTTTGGGTTTGATTTTGAATACGGATTTGTGGTCGAAGAGGAAAGTAAGGGAGCCCTGAGTACCGAGGTTGCCGCCGAATTTGTTGAAATACGAGCGTACATTTGCCACGGTGCGGGTGTTGTTGTCAGTGGCTGCTTCCACGAAGATAGCGATGCCGTGAGGGCCGTATCCTTCGTAAGTGATTTCCTTGTAGTCGTGTGCGTCTTTGTCGGTAGCCTTCTTGATAGCGCGCTCAACAGTGTCTTTGGGCATGTTTGCGGCTTTGGCGTTCTGCACAAGCGCACGGAGACGGGGGTTGGTGTCTGGGTCGGGACCGCCGGCTTTGGCGGCTATGGTGATTTCCTTGCCTATGCGCGTGAAAGTACGCGACATATTGCCCCAGCGTTTGAGTTTACGGGCTTTGCGGTATTCAAATGCTCTTCCCATTGGAGTAGTGTGAGAGGTTTATTATTTTTTAGAATTGAATTATCTGAGTTCTGCGCCGAGACGTTTTTTGAGGTTGTCGACGACTTTTGCCATCACCTTGTCGATGTATTTTTCCAGCAGGGTCTTTTCGGGGTCCTGGAGGGTAATGGAAATGGCATAAGATTTCTTGCCGGCTGGGAGCTTGTCGCCTTCGTATACGTCGAAGAGCTCGACACCGGTGAGAATGTGGCGGTCGGCATCACGCACGGCTGCTTCCACGTCGGCCATTGACACATTGCAGTTGAGGAGCAGCGAGAGGTCGCGTTTCACGGGATGTGTCTTGGGGAGGGGAGTGTAGAGGGCGTTGGTGCGTGCGGCGGTGCGGCAAATGGTGTTCCAGTCAAGTTCGGCGTATACCACGGCTTCCTTGATGTCGCACTTGCGGAGTATCGCAGGGCTGACGGTGCCGAGTGTGCCGAGGACGGCGCCCTTGGCGGTGCATACTTCGAGAGCCTGGCTGTAGATGCCGTCGGCCGGAACTTCAGCCGGCTTGAACACGGGACGAATGCCCGCACGGAGAAGGATGTTGGTGACAGCGGCCTTGAGGTCGTAGAAGGTCGATGCCTCGGCCTGACGGAGCCAGTTGGCACGACGTGTGTCTCCGGCCATCCAGAGCGCGAGGCGAGCGCTCTCGCTGTAGGGCGCGAGGGGATTTTCGGCAGTGGATTCCTTTTCGGGATTGAAGCTGTAGACGTTGCCGAACTCATAGAAAGCCACATCACCGTTGCGGCGGTTGATGTTGTGCGCGATTGATTCGAGTCCGCCGAAGAGAAGGGTCTGACGGAGTACGCTCAAATCCTGACTAAGAGGATTGAGGAGGCGCACACAGCCGTCGGCGGCATATCCGCCAAGCTCTGCGTAGTAGCCTTCGGCAGTGAGGGAGTTGTTGAGAATCTCGTTCCAGCCGGCACCGGTAAGCTGCTCGGCGATAGTGCGTCGCAAGTCGTCGGCTTCATCAACGGGAGTCTTGAAAGAGAGGCAGGAGTGGAGGCTCGAGCTCATTGCTATGCGGTTGTAGCCGTAGATGCGGAGGAAATCCTCAATCACGTCGCAGGGACGGCGTACGTCGACACGGTAGGTCGGCACGGCAAGTGAGAGCCTGTCGCCATCTGCCTTTATATCGATTTCGAGGGCCTTTAATATAGTGTCGATATCGCTGCGGTCGAAGTCTGCGCCGATGAGTGCGCTGAAATCGCCGTATTTCATTTCTACGGGATATGGAGCCACGGGTGCGGGATAGTAATCGACGATTTCGCCTGTGGTCGTTGCGCCGGCGAGCTCGCAGATGAGCTTGGCGGCGAGCTTGAGGGCATAGAGGCAACCGTTGGGGTCAACGCCTCGCTCGAAACGGAACGATGAATCGGTGCTGATGCCGTGACGGCGCGCAGTGCGTCGTACGGAAGTGGCGTTGAAGCAGGCACTCTCGAGGAACACGCGGGTTGTGCTGTCGGTTGTTCCTGAGTTGAGACCGCCGAACACACCGGCTATACAGCGAGGTTCGTGAGCGTCGCATATCATCAGGTCGGCTGCGTCGAGGGTATGCTCGACACCGTCGAGTGTGACGAAGCTGGAGCCGCCGTCGGCACGACGTACCACCACCTTGCCGTCGCCGAGGGTGTCCGCGTCGAATGCATGGAGTGGCTGACCTATCGCGTGGAGTATATAATTGGTGATATCGACTACATTGTTGATTGGGTGGAGGCCGATTGTCTTCAGGTGATTTGCGAGCCATTCGGGCGAGGGGCCGACCTTGACGTTGTCGAGGGTAATGCCGCAATAGCGTACCACGCCTTCGGGGTCTTCGACGCTGACGGTGATTGCGTCGCCTCCGGGATTGTTGAGAGTGAAACCGTCGACTGAAGGTTTGTGAGCGGTCACTTCGGCTATTTTACGGCCGGTGAGTGCGGCAGCCACGTCGCGAGCCACGCCGTAGTGCGATGCTGCATCGATTCGGTTGGGCGTGAGGTCGACTTCGAGCACATAGTCGTCCTCGATGCCGAAATACTCTGCGGCTGGCTTTCCGACCATGGCTTCGGCAGCTGCCGGCAGCACGATGATGCCGTCGTGCGACGTGCCTATGCCTATTTCGTCTTCGGCACAAATCATGCCGAAAGATTCCACACCGCGTATTTTCGATTTCTTGATTTTGAATGCCTCGCCTTCAGGTGTATAGAGGGTTGTGCCGACAGTGGCTACCACTACGGTCTGGCCAGCGGCCACGTTGGGCGCGCCGCAGACAATCTGTGTGGGGGTGCCTGTGTCGTCGAGGTCGACGGTGGTGATATGCAGGTGGTCGCTGTCGGGATGTATGTCGCATGTGAGCACTTTGCCGATAACGATGCCGGCAAGGCCGCCTTTGATGCTCTCTACGCGCTCCACCGAGCCGGTCTCGAGGCCAATGGACGTAAGGAGGTCCGACAGGGCTTCGGGGCTGAGGTCGAAGTCAACGTATTCTTTGAGCCATTTATATGATATGTTCATCGCTTGTGTGTTGTTTCAGACTGCAAAGGTAGTGATTTTTGCAGAAATAACGCACATGCGCATGGTAAAATATGCTTTGGCGCGGGATTGCTTTTTCTCTTCTCAGCCTTGAATTAATTCCTGACTCATAGATGCTTTAAGCTCAGAAAGTTTCTGCCACTGACTCTCGTATGTCAGTCCCCGGTCGATATGGTCCGTCAGTTTGAAGCCCGTGCGCGGACTCACGGAGAGATTCTCAGGCGAGACATAGCGGGCACCCAGGGCTGCTGCATGATGTATCATTTCCAGAGGCTCGGGGAAGGGGGAATGGGCATTGACAAGACCAAGCACTGCTTTCTTTCCCTGCGGCAGATGCCGGAGAATCTCGAGCTGGTAGTCGTTGCCGAGTTCGAGCGGGAGATAGAATTTATCTGCATTCACTCCGCGCAGCACTTTCGGCATGATATTGTCGGGATACTCGATGTATTCCCACTCAGGCACTATCATGTCACCTCCGCTGAGATAGAGAGATGTCTCCATGTCGCGGGGCAGACCTGCAAACGAATCATTCAGCAGGGAAATGAAGTCGGAGTGGAGGGCTATCAGGTCAAAGCCTCCCTGCAGGAGACGTTTTGTGAAATTGTCCTGACACAGGCGTCCGCAAGCGGTGTCGTCGAACTGTACACTGCGGCATCCGACCCCATAGAGTTCGTGCAGCGTGAGGTTGTAGGCCGTAGCTATGTCGTGGAGCAGACCCTCACGGACGGGGTAGATTTTCTGGAGTTCATCATCGCGCTGAAGCAGAATTTCAAGATACATGTCGCAAGGAGAGGGTATGCACTGAAGGCAGACGGCCCGTGAGCCGACACGGCTTTTGAGGAAACGCATGTCGTCGAAGAACGGGTGAGCCGGATTGAAGCCGATTCTGCCGGAGACACGCATCAGGTCGCTTCCCGACTCTACATTCTGATATATGCGTCCTGTCTCGAGGCGTTCGACCGATATGCCGGTGAGGCCGAACCAGAAATCTTTGTCCCAGTGATTGCGGCGGAGTTCGCCTGATGTCACTTGCGCGAGTCCGAGGTTCAGCTGTCGCTCCACGAGTTCGGCCACGGCTTCGTCCTCGGCGTTTTTCAGCGAGGAACTGTCGATTATGCCCTTATTGAAATCATTGCGGGCCTCATATAATGTGTCGGAGGGGAGAAAGCTCCCTACAATTTCTATTTTCATATGTCAGTGTTTAAAATATTCCGTAAATGCCGCATAATATGAGCACCACATATCCGAGCAGCAGACCCGTGAGACCCATTATGAGGCCGGTCTTCACCATATATTTCTGTTTTATGAATCCAGTTGCGTCGGCAAGGGCATTCGGAGGTGTTGAGATCGGAAGAACCATTGCGACCGACGAGCAGATGGCCACGCCTATGAGGAGGGTCGATACGCCGCCGAAAGCTGCGAGCTGGTCTGACATTGAAGTGCCTGCAATAGCAAGAATTGGCACAAACAGGGCCGCCGTGGCCGTGTGGCTGATGAAATTGGCCATGAGATAGCACAACAGCCCCGAGCCGATGATGACAACGAGGGGCGACCATGTGTCGAACGGCACCGCCTCGATGAGCTGAGCGGCGAGGCCCGACTGTTTCATTGCCACTCCGAGAGAGAAGGCGCCGGCAATCATCCACAGTATGCTCCACGACAATTGCTCGAGGTCGCGTCTGGTGATGATACCGGCCATGCAGAGCACACCTACCGGAAGCATTGCCACGACATTGGCGTTCACACCGGTAATGGAATCGGTAAGCCACAGCAGGACTGTGACGGCGAAGGTGACATAGACTATGATGTCTTTTTTGTCGGATGCGTGTGTGGATTCGATGCGCAGCGTTATGTTTTTCTGTTTGAACGGGAAAAGGCGTTTAAGGACAAACCATGCTATGACGAGCAGCACGAGGGTAAGGGGTACCATTACCATCATCCATTGTCCGAAGCCGATTCCCATATTCATTCCGTTGGGGTCGTTGAGAAATTTGAGTGCTATGGCGTTTGGCGGAGTACCGATAGGAGTGCCCATGCCTCCTATATTGGCGCCTATAGGAATGGCGAGCGCGAGGCCTATTTTCCCTTTTCCGTCGGCAGGGAGCGCACTGAGCACGGGGGCGAGGAATGTGAGCATCATCGCCGCGGTGGCCGTGTTGCTTATGAACATCGAGAAGAGTGCCGTGACGAGGATAAAGCCCAGAAGCACATTCTCCGATTTGGTGCCGAATGGCGCAAGCATCACTCTGGCGAGTTTCACGTCAAGGCCGCTTTTTGTAGCGGCGATTGCTATGATGAAGCCTCCGATAAATAGCATGATTGTCGGGTCGGCGAAACAGTGAAGCAAATCGGTGTTGTTGACGAGGTTGCCGAACTTATTCCCGGCAGAGTCTGTCTGGAAGAACCACAGGGCGCTGTCGGATGTGCAGAAGAGGAGCAGCACCACGACTATGAGCGAAGTCGTCCAGGCCGGAACGGCGTCAAACAGCCACATCAGGGCGGCAAATACAAAAATCGCGAGCACGCGGTGCTCTACAGGATTCAGTCCGGGCAGCCCGTATATGTAAGACGGCGCTATCCACAGGAAGAGAGGAATGAGTGTGGCGAAGAGGAGTTTGAGGGATTTGAGCCCTATCGGATTTTTGCTGTTGCGGTGTGCTTTTTTCCACTTGTGGTACTCTTCCACAAGGTGGAAGCCATGAAAATTGGTAAACATAGCCCTTATCCCTTTCTTTTTGTTGACTGACGGTGATTCGGATTGACGCCGTACGCGTAGAAGCTGTCGCGCAAATCGTTTTCGCAGTCTTCACAGATAGGGCTGCCGTAGTTGTAAAGAATAAATGAGAGTTGCCGGTCGTCGAGCGTCGACGCCTTAAGCCAATGACTGACACTGTGGAATTCAAACAGGAATTCCTTTTCGCACCTTGCACATTTCATAGTGATTGAAAGAGTTTTTAAGGTGGAAAAGATTTGAAATGCATGGAAGTTGGTCCTGCCGGCCATGCACATGCAGATATGGCCCCGGCCTGAAAAGGCCGGAGCTTACAGCGGAGATGCGAGGCAATGCTGCCTTATTCTCACTCACCGCATGAAGCCATATGCAGGAGATTCCTTTCTTTTTCACTTCAAAATCTAATCCTCGAGATTATTGAAATAATTGACTGCATGGCAGGTCTCCTGACTTGTTCCTCTTCCGGAACGGCCTTCCCGGCCGCATGGCGGCCAGTGACACTAATCGTGTCCGGAAGTTTGCAATGGAACTTACAGTAGCGGGTCTGTTCAGGTCTTTCACCTGATTCCCTTTTAATCGCCTCGGTCTGAGAAGACGCAGGCGAACCAATGCGACGGCAAAATTAATAAAAATCTCCAGTCCGCCAAAAAAGTTCCGAACGGAAGTTGCAAAAATATATCGCGCAACTCCCGTTCGGAGAAATTAGATTATTGTACAAATTGTAGCTTCAGTATGCGAGAGCCACGTTGTCGACCCATAGTGTCGCGCCCGGGGTGCCTATGTAGGCTCCGTTGCTCCCTGCGGAAAACATCATCAGAAGGTGGGTGGGCGTGGCGTCGGCATCGTCCCATCCTTCCTCAATCACAGGTACGATTTTGCCTTTGGAATTGCGGGCGTAATAACTGTTGTCCTTTGGAATGAGTGCCATGCGCTGAGTGTAATAGGGCTCATGGGTTATGTCGCCGTAGTTCACTTTCAACCGGTATCCGTTGACCCAGCTGTCGGATGATTTGCCGAACAGTTCGCGTGCTGTGCCCACACGGTGTGCGTGGATGTTGCCTTCGCTGTCCTCCCACCGGCGCTGAAGATATATGAATACCTCTGCTTTGTCGCGGCCTTTGACGACACGTTTTTTGCCGAATCCGCTTGAGTATAGCATGTCGGTGTCAGGTATCACAAGTCTGTAGTCGAAAACGAGGGCTGCCGGACGTTTTGTAAACGGTATGCCCATTTCAAGTTTAGAGTAAGGATTCGAGGTGGATTTAATAGGCTCGAACATCTGCCCTAAAAAAATGGACCCGGAAACAAGGACATCGATATTTATCAGGCCGATAGCCTTGCAGTTTTCCAGGATTGTGGTCATTCTGGCGCATTTTCCGCCGCCGGCGCGATTGTCGGGATAAACGGTATTGCTCACTTTTGTGATGCCCACCACTTTGGCAAGCACGTTGGACGAAGCCCATGGCGAGCCTCCTTTAGGAACATAGGGCTTGTCGCCGTTGATTGTTTCGTCGGGGCCGATAGCGTATACCTGTTTTGTCTGGCCTCCTATGATTGCCGATTCTTTTATGTTGCGCGTGACCCAGGAGTCCATATTGCCGAACGGAATGGCTTCGGTTTTCTGAGCTTCTACTGATAATAAACTGAACAGCAGAAGTATATATGCGGAGAATGATTTTTTCATAAGATTAAGTAATTACCTTAGATATATTTAAAACAGAATATGGGAGAGGCTGTTTTAATTAAAGTGTTAAATAGACAATGCAAATTTAACAAATTCCGGTATTCCTTATAAAAATCATCCGATTTAGGCCACTTTGTTGTCCCTATTGGACAGACTGCCGGGCGCAGACTTAATGAAAGCGGTAGTGTTTCGGGCTCCGGCCGGTGACCTGTTTGAAGTATTTGCCGAAAGCCGACTGGGTGGGAAAGTTGAGGTGGTAAGCGATTTCCTGAATAGTGAGGTCGGTGTGCGCGAGCATGATGCATGCTTCTGCGATAACATATTCGCTAATCCAGTCGATGGCCCGTTTGCCGCTGTACGTCTTCACCATTCTCGATACGTATTTTGGTGTCAGATACATCTTGTCGGCATAGAACGACAGGCTGCGCTCACGAGAATGGTGTTCGCTCAGCAAGCCCATGAATTTTTCGAAAATGCGCCGTGGCCGCGGAACGGTAGCTTCGGGCCCGCGCGGTTTCATGTTGTGTCGCTTGCGGATATAGGCTATTATTGTATGGGCGAGCGCCTGTACAAGACAGGTGACTACATCGTCGTTGTCTTCGATAATGTTTTTGCCGATTAAGTTGCGGTAAGGGAGCAGGTCGTGCAGGTCTTCTTCAGATATATCGACGGGGCCATTTTCGCACAGGGCCAGAAAAGTGGAGGCGCGTTCGCGGAAATCGAAGCGCAGGCTCTGCAGATATTCTTCCGATACAATCACGGCAAGGCATTTCACATTAGCGCTTTTGTGCACCTGAATTATATCGCCCGAAAAATTGACGAGTAACTGTCGTGCATTCACTCTGTAACGGCGTAGATTGATGCTGCACTCCACTTCGCCCTGAAGGCATACAACGAGTGTCACGGCCTGCAGTCGTGTAGGTTGCTCGAGAATGCTGAGGTCTGCGAAATCATCGACAACCAGAAATTTATTCCGGTAATTGAGCATTTTTAGAGTATGCCTGGCCAGCAGACGTTCGAGCGATATGACGGGGAGGGCAGTGTTCATGTCGTGGTAATACCTTTTTGTTGCAAATATATCAAATTATCGCATAGGATGCTATCTGATTGCGCCGAAAAGGAAATATAAAAGGTTTTTTCCGCCAAAGATAAAAGTTAACGGTGCCTTTCGTCCATGTAAAAACTTTTTTTTGCTAATTTTGTACAGGATGTTTGACTTGAGACGAAATAGAACCTTTTATTGTCCTCTCGTTGTTTTAGCAGTTGCATTTATCTCTTTTTTCTGCCATGCGACAGGGCATGCTGAATCCTCGGCCGTCGGCGACTGGCTCGATTCACTGCGTGCCACTATCAGAATGCGGGATACATTTGTGGCCGAGAAGGAAGTCGCTATAGAGGCACTCAGAAACGTGCTGAATACGGACGGCAGTATTTCCGACGAGGAAATATACCGGGTCAATACTCTTCTTTTTGACCATTACCGCAAATATCAGGTAGATTCCGCAATTTCGTGCATTGACCGTGCACGCGAGGCCGCCCTGCGCCTCGGTAACCGCGATAAGGCGATAGCCGCCTCTGTCAAGAAAAGCATGGAGCTGTCGATGTGCAGCCGGTTTCTCGAAGCTGAGAATATCCTTAAAGGCATCGAGCCCGCACAGCTCGATACCGCAGGCAAGCTGCTCTACTATGAGGCCAGCGCATGTCTGAGGGAGTTTTATTCGGCATCATGCCGCGCAGAAGGTTTTGATGCCACGGCGTGTCGCGATTCGCTGTTTCATTATTTCAATCCTAAGTCGTACAGTTACCGTATCGCGGTCACCACGCCGCTTGCCGGCTCGGACTCCCTCATGACGGAAAAATTATTTCAGGAGATGCTCGCCGACTTCGGTCCCGAGGCACCGGAATATGCAATGCTTACCAATCAGTATGCCGCGGTGAGCATGATGTGGGGTAAACGCGACCGTGCGCTGGAATACTTCATACGTTCGGCAATTTCCGATATACGCAATTGTACCCGTGAGACCCTTTCTCTACAGACAGTTGCCGCGATGCGGTATGAAGACGGCTATTACAGGGATGCGTATGACTTCACTCTCGTTACAATATCCGATATACAGAAATCAGGTATTTCTTTCCGTGGCACAGCTATATATAACAATTATTCCATTATCACTTCGGCGCTCCGCGAAGAGGAAAGACGCTCGCACAATAGTCTTCTGTGGCTCTCGGCTGTAAGTATAGTGAGCGTAGTCATTCTGATTGTCATCTCGCTGTGTCTTTATCGCCAGATGCAACGCAATATACGAATTAAACGCGAACTGGCGCAGAGCAATGAAAATCTAAGTGAGGCCATTACAAAACTCAACAGCATAAACGAACTGCTTAACGAGAAAAATGCGTTGCTCTACGAAAACAATCTGGCCAAAGAGAGCTATATCGCGGAGTTATTCGATGTATGTTTCCATTATATCGATAAAGTGGAACAGATGCAGAAGTCGCTTTATAAGCTTGCCGTGAGCCGTTCGTTTGCAGCGCTTACACGCCGTCTGCAGTCGGATGAGATGGTATCAGAGGAAACATCCGGGCTATATCAGCGCTTCGACTCCATATTTCTGAGACTGTATCCTACTTTTGTCGATGACCTCAACCGGCTTCTGCGCGATGAAGAGAAAATTAAGAGGTTGTTTAATAACCAATGTGAATAATAAATAAGCATCGGTCGAATAT
>CAJUKF010000034.1 GCA_910587355.1 uncultured Muribaculaceae bacterium | reverse complement strand
CCCGACTTATACCCCAAAATTCGATGTTTTCAAATTTTTGTCATGTACTTAAAATTGTTAATTTATGCGCAGAAATCTTGTAAACATGTAAAAAATTACGTAGTTTTGTGGCAAATATTGCAGTCCGGATTAAGAACTACGCCACCTTGACAACTTAAAAGCAACTAATACTGAATATAAAATTGCCAATCACAATATAGTATAAACCAATTAATTTTATCAATTCTTAAAAGAATCCTACTTTTAGCTGTTGTTGTTACGACAACAGTAATCGGTGCTTTGGCCAATTGGGTCCAAACCGATAAAATGTGTTATGAAATCCGAAATGACGGAACGGCATATGTCTCATACCGTTATTACGGGGACAATTCCACTCAGCGTAATTATTACACTGGGACAGTTGAAATTCCAGAATCGTTTGAGTATGAATCAAAGACTTATAAGGTTACCGGAATTGCTGCAGATGCTTTCGCCTATTGCTCAAAATTAACGAAAGTAATTATCCCCTCTTCTGTCGTATATATTGGCGGAGATGCATTTCAGAATTGCACCGCTCTTGAAGAGGTTGTGTTTAAAGACGGTGAGGCTCCTGTAAAGCTTTCCTATAAGGAAATCAAGAATGCTTCAACCGGTATGTCATATATAAGTGGACCTCTTTTTGAGGATACGCCAATCAAAACTTTGTATTTAGGCCGTGATTTAGATACAAGTGTTTTGACCTATCGCAATAAAAATGTTTTTAGCGGAGCCATTCTCGAAAATATGACTGTAGGCTCTAAGGTTACGTTTATTCCGGCTTTGTTTAGCAGCCAGAAGAAGCTTTCTAATCTTGTTATTGAAAATGGTGCGTCCGAAATTGCATCGAGTGCATTTAGCGGTTGTGGCATAGAAAAATTGGTTCTACCTGAGAGTATTAAGAAAATCGGAAGTTCGGCTTTCTCAAACAATGCTAATCTGACTTCTGTTTCTTTTGGCCGCGGAATAGAGGAGTGTGAATATGGAGTTTTTAAATCATGTAAAGCAATAAAAGAGGTCTGCATACCTGATGTAAAAAGCTGGTTGAAAATTAAATTCGGTGGAGATAATGCAAATGGTCTGGAGACAGCCGATGGCCTGAAAGTCGGAAGCTCATTCCTTTCCGACCTTACAATTTCAGCAGCTGACCTACCTGAAGACAAACAGATTCGTGAGTACTCATTTACCAATTGCGCTTCATTGAAGACTTTGAATGCAAGTGATGTGGAAAGCGTAGGGACGTATGCCTTTGGTAATTGTGTTCACCTTAAGAATGTTCAGTTCAATCAGTCTCTGAAAAGTATTTCAAGTCACACGTTTTATAAATGCACTGAGCTCGAAACTGTAAATCTTGGGAATTCGTTACAGTCAGTAGGTGATTATGCTTTTAACTTATGTGCCGGTTTGAAAGTCGCAGAAGGTTTTGATGGTCTTAGCACTTATTCTAATTATATGTTTAGCGGTTGCTCCAGTTTGGCCTCAATGCCTGTGAACAACAGTCTTACGACAATAAAAAACGGCGCTTTTTCTGATTGCTCGTCTCTTAGCAAAGTGACTATTCCCGGTACTGTAACTTCAATTGAAAATGGTGCTTTCAGCAATTGCGGAACTGTTAGTCTTGAAATTCTTCCCGGAACTGCAGCCTTGAATTTTGGACAAGTCTGTTTCAGTGGAACAAGTATCTCTTCGCTTACCATTGCGCGAGACTTTACAACTACGGCATTCGCTAAACAGCCTGAGCTTACAAGTCTGACCTTAAAAGAAGGGCTGACAACAATTCCTGCATCTGCTTTTGCAAATTGCACTGGTCTGACAAGCCTTGCTATTCCGGCCGGAATAATTTCTATAGGTGAAAAAGCTTTTGAAGGTTGTAGCTCAATTAATAAAATAGTTTTTGAAGATAGTGCCGAGTCATTGAGTATGGGCTCTGCCAGCGTTCCCGTTGAAAATTTGACGGAAGTTTATATCGGTAGAAACCTTAGCAACTCAAAAACGTTTGCTAATGCTAAGAAGCTGACTGTAGTGACATTTGGCACAAATATCACGTTTATACCTACTTCTTGTTTCGCAGGCTGCTCAAGTTTACGGAATGTTGATATACCAGAAAGTGTAACTTCTATCAATAACAGCGCTTTCCAAGATTGTACCGGCTTGACAGAGTTTAATTTCCCCGGAAGTATTAATTCTGTTGATGCCGGTGTCCTTAGTGGCTGCACAGGACTGACAGAGATTGTAATACCATCTTCTGTTAAGAGTGTGGGAGCTTCGGCATTTAATAATTGCACTGCATTACAATCGGTACGTTTTGAAAAGTCATCTGAAAACATTACAATGGACGAGTCTTCATTTGGTGGTTGTCCTATTGCATCTGTGTTTATTGGTTCCAATATTACAGTGAAAGGTATGACCTCTAAATCGCCGTTCAATACTTCAACACTTTCAAATGTGGAATTTGCTGAGGGCGTTACTTTGATAGGTCACGATATGTTCCATGACTGTGTAAATCTTACACATGTGACACTTCCGTCCACTCTGACATATATTTCTCCTTCAGCATTTGAAGGATGTACTGAACTCGTTTTGGCTAATATGCCGGAATCTGTTCAATCTATACAGAGAAAAGCATTCAAGAACTGCAAAAAACTGGGACTTACGAAGTTTCCGAGTAAACTCGGGCTTATTGAAGATTCGGCATTTGAGGGTTGTGAACTTAAAGATATTACAATTCCAGGATATACAGCGATTCGTTCGCGTTCGTTTGCTGACTGTGGAATTGAAAAACTTACAATCAGGTCAGGCTGTCAGATTTTGAGTGATTCCTTTACCGGGAATCCAAAACTTTTCTCATTCAGTGACTTTGAAAGTACGCAGACTACAATTAGTTTTCAGTGTGATTTTCTTAACGTTCATCTGTTGAGCTATGAAAGCGGAGAAAAAACGCCATGCATAGCATATGTTTCAAGAGGAACGGGAAAGGCTGAAGATGTAAAGAGTGGTGCAAAGGTTATTCTTAAAGGTCTTACCCCTGAAACCTCCTATGATGTATATCTTGCTCCAGGCTTTGTAATTGGCTCGCTAAAGACCAAAACTATTTCTGCAAGTTTAAAGCAGGAGGGAGAAATATATGCAAATAATTATTCGGTTCGTGTTCATTATGGCTCCTTAGGCGACGCAGAACTTAAATATGCACAGCTAAAGGCCAATAAGCAGACTTGGGATGTTACAGACAACGATTTGATTAGTGTCAATGTTCCTGTAAGCGAGTATCCTCAGACTGTATATGCCAATTTGGTAATTAACGTTTCAGGTAAGGCAATCGAGCTTGAAATACCAATATCTATTCCCGGAATTCAATGGGAGAATGAGACCGCGACAGCAACCTCTTTGGCTTCGGCCCGATTAATGGCCGATGTAAATCTGAATACAACAGAAGGGTTTACCGGCATCGAATGGAGACGTAATGATGCCCCGGCGAATGTAAAGAGTCAAGAGGCAATGTGCCCGGTTGTCAACCAGACGCTTGTAGGCTCTTTGTATGGGCTGAAAGATGATGTATATTATCAGTTCCGTCCCTATTATCAGTTAACAGAAGATACTCGTTCCTATGGACAATGGACGGGTTTTTATACTGGTGATGCTACTGTCTTCTTCGAACCTGAGGTCGTTACAATGAAGTATACACTTGAACCTAACTCGGTTATTTTCGAAGGTATGGCTTTAGCAGGTACGGACAAAATTGTCCGTCAGGGTTTTGAATATCGCAAAATTGAGAAATATAAGGCACGTGCAGACGGTGACTGGATTCAAGTAGAGGCTTCCGGTATTCTTATGCACGCTCAGGTAAAAGATTTGATTCCTGAACAAGAATATGAGTTCCGTTCATTTGTAACCACATCAGCCTCGACTTATTACGGCGATGTAGTGACATTTGAGACACTTCCTGGCGAATCCGGAATTAGTGAAGTAGTACCTGACGCAGCTGACAAGTACACTATACAACTTGCCACAAATCCTGTAATTGACTCGCCTGAAATTATGATAAACAGTGATGCAGCTCACAATCTTGTACGTGTATTTACAATTGAGGGCAGAGAAATTTATTCGGCTAATGTAGAATCGGGCGAATGGATTAACCTTGAAATCTATCTCGCAAGTGGCCATTACATTGTTTATGCTACAGACGGCATAAGCCAAAGCGCTGTCCACATGATAGTGAAATAAAAGCACTCCGGCTTAAAAGCTGTAATTAATAGTTCCCCCCTCCTAAGACATGCGCTCATGTCTTAGGAGGGGGGAACTATTATAAAAACTTAGATTGATTTTTCGAGATGTTTAGTTGTCTATCTGCGAGTTGATATAATCGACCATTGCAGACGGATTCTCGCAGCCGAGCAGGTATTTGTCGCCGTTTTTCATACGTATCAGGAAACAGTCGGAGGCTTTGCCGTAAAATGCCTGATAGCGGCCGATATCACCTTCGCGGAATATGCCCCAGTAGCCCATATATCCGCCTGAACCGAATACTCTTACAGCACCTAATGTCGGTTGGAACAGTTCGGCGCCCGCTATATGGCTCATAAGAATTCGGCGGCTTTTCAGTATGCTCGACATGACGATATACCGGCTGTCGGCTTTGATTGCGCAGGGGGCATAGAATAGTGCCGATATGAGCACGATAAGCAGACAAGCAAGCAGTATGAAGAATAACGGTTTCTCTCCGACACTCGCGCAACAGGCAAAAACAAGCACTGCATCCAGAATAATTGTCAAGACGGTTGAGAAAGTGCTGTAAATAACTCTTGATTTCATGGGGGAAGGCTTTATACTGTGCAAAGTTACAAATTTTTACTGGCTGCTTGTGTATGATGCCGATTTAGAGTGTTCATTTTGACTGAACACAAAATACACGCGAAGATGTTACAAAACAAATACAAAAGTCGATGTGTGATACTATTGTAACAATTATGTAACAATTGAATATCGAAGTAATATATTTATAATCAACGAGATAATAGACCCAATATAACATGTTTTCCATTTTAACATTTATTTACATTAAAATACTTGACAAGATGTTGGATGTCGCTAATTTTGGAACGTCAAACAACAATTGACACACAAAAAGACAACAGAAATTCTTAAATACATTGCATTATGGCTGCTACAACAACCTTTCAGACAAATCTCATGAAACTTCAGGCAAACATGCTTAATTTTGCCTATATGCTGACCAACAATCGTGACGACGCTTACGATTTACTTCAGGACACTACGCTCAAGGCTCTGGATAATCAGGAGAAGTACGCCGAGGGCACTAACTTCAAGGGTTGGGTCTTCACAATAATGCGCAATCTGTTTATCAACAGTTACCGCAAGGGTGTGCGTGAGGCAACAGTAGTGGATACCACCGACAATCTATACCACCTCAACCTCAGTCAGGACTCCGGTTACGAATCACCAGAAGAAAGCTACGGCGCAAGTGAAATCGGTCAGGCAATCAACGAGTTTGCCGACGAGTACCGTATTCCGTTCTCTATGCACGTGGCCGGTTATAAATACGAGGAAATCGCCGAGAAGATGAACCTTCCCCTCGGCACAATCAAGAGCCGGATTTTCACTGCCCGCAAGAAGCTCCAGCAGCGCTTCGCCGACTACAGATAAACGACAGCAACCATACCTCTGTAATATATTTGCTGTGAAAATAAGCGTGAAACCTTGCCGATAGTTTGTGCGGCTCGCATAAAAACTTTATTTTTGCAGGCAGATATGGAAAGCTTGATTGAATATAGCAAAGTAGAGGTGATGCGCAACGAGCATGTAGCGCTGCGTGATGTGGATTTTTCGGTGGCCCCCGGTGAATTTGTATACCTTCTCGGCCGTGTCGGCAGCGGCAAGACATCATTGATGAAAACTATTTATGCCGAAGTGCCGGTTACCGTAGGCGAAGCCCGCGTTTTCGACTACGACCTCACCAGAATACGTCCGCACGATATTCCGTTCTTGCGCCGCAAAATAGGTATTGTATTTCAAGATTTTCAACTTCTCCCCGACCGTACGGCTTTTTCCAATCTCGATTTTGTGCTTCAGGCCACAGGCTGGAAAGACAAGTCAGAACGCGAGGCACGTATCGACACCGTACTCCGCCAGGTTGGAATGGCTACCAAGGCATTCAAAATGCCGCATCAGCTTTCGGGCGGCGAGCAGCAGCGTATAGTCATAGCGCGGGCACTGCTCAACAAGCCCGGCCTTATTCTTGCCGACGAACCTACCGGCAACCTGGACCCCGAAACGGGCGACCAGATAATGGCGCATCTCCACGAAGTGTCGCGCAGCGAGGGAGTGGCAGTTGTGGTGGCTACACACAATCTCGGATTTGTGCGCCGTTTTCCCGGCCGTGTGCTCCGCTGCGAGCGCAAGATGCTTATGGAGTGAACCATTAAGCAGTCCCGAACGTTTCACAATAGCTATCGGACAATTATTAATTCATAAAACATATACGCGATATGAGCGATTTCAATGAGATTATTCAGCAAAGCAAGCCCACTTTGGTTGACTTCTTCGCCACATGGTGCGGACCGTGCCGTATGCAGGCCCCTATTCTTGAAGAAGTAAAAAAGACGCTGGGCGACAAAGTCAATATCATCAAAATAGACATCGACCAGAATCAGCCAGTCGCACAGCGGTATAATGTGCAGTCAATCCCCACTCTGATTGTGTTCAAGGGCGGCGAGGCATTGTGGCGCGCCGTTGGCGTGCAGCAGGCCAATATCCTTGAGGCTAAGCTCCGCGAACACATCACCGAATAATGCTCTTGCATTAAGCAGAACAGGATTTAAGAAGCTACATAAGCATACGAAGTTGCCTCCGGAAGCAGTGCACAATACTTTCGGGGGTACTTTATGCTGGTATCCGTAATTTAGGTTCAATTTGACTAAGTGAGTTTAGTCACGTTATTTATACTTATGGTACTGGAATCAGCGCCATACCCGAGCCTTTTGAAGGATTCGTATTCGGCCACGGGAAAGACTCATACGGCAATACATTATCCGCCAAGCCTGAACTCGAATTTACTATGAGCGGCCATGCCCATTACACGGCGATATTCAAGAAAGCGTCAGTATCAGCAGCGGCCTCACAGATGACGGCGTCATAAATCTATATCCTGTTCCTGTGAAAACTCGTTTCCACATCACCGGCACCTTCACAGAGCTTCGGCTTGTCAGCGGACACACAGCCGAATATACCATAATCTGACTGCCCTATGGTCATATCGGCACTCACACCCGGCGTGTATTTTGTAGAAGTCGTCACAGAGCAGGGACGCTCGCCCCACCTGATAGTAAAACTCTAAAAAAACGCACATTTTTCCCTGCAAGGGATAAGCAGCAGTGAAACGGGCTTACCCCTTGCTTTTGCTTCCTGCTATCCGCAACTCGCACAGATTACGACAATAAAAGCAAAAAAAATCGTTAAATCTTTGCAGATTGGCAAAAAAGGGGTAACTTTGCAGAGTTTTTCACGCCATATCGAAAATGGGAAAGTACACTGCATTCAAATTACCGCTGAAGAGCCTCGGAGTGGGAACTCATGAATTTGAGTACCACCTCGACAAGCAGTTCTTCGTGAATATGGAAAGCTCCGACATTCACGATGCCGACCTGAATGTGGCCCTCACCGTGCAGTACAACGGCGACATCTACAACCTCGACTTCCACATCACCGGCGAAGTGGTGCTGATTTGCGACCGATGCCTTGACGACCTCCGTTTCCCTATTGACGCGACATACCATATCGTGGTGAAATACGGCGAGGACTACAACGACGACAACGACGAGGTGCTCGAAATCCCCGAGACGGACAACACCCTCAACGTGGCCTACATGATAAAGGACACAGTAGAACTCGCCATTCCCATGAAGCACGTCCACCCTCTGGGCAAGTGCAACCGCCAGATGAGCGCCATGCTCAAAAAGCACCGCGCCACCAGCGGTGACGATGATGCCGAACTTGAGAACGAGCTCATCGACGAAATCGACAACATTGACGCCCAAAGCTCCGCGGCAGGCAACTCCGACCCCAGATGGGATGCCCTGCGTAAGCTTTCGGACGACGATAATATCACTGAATAAAAAACCATAGAATAAAAAAGCAATGGCACATCCTAAACGCAAGCAATCCAAGACCCGCACTGCAAAGCGCCGTACTCATGACAAGGCTGTAGCGCCCACACTGGCACTCTGCCCCAACTGCGGTGCATGGCACATCTACCACACCGTATGCGGCGAATGCGGCTACTACCGCGGCAAGCAGGCCATCGTTAAAGACGCAGCCCTCTGATTTTTAACACCCTGCACAAAGCCCCGCTGCGCGGGCTCTGATACTGCAAAAGCTTTCCTTGCGCCGTCCGTAGCGGCTTCACAGAAGAAGAGTACGGCGGCATAAGGATTACTTTTGTGTATCCCAATCGCGCAGTCACACTCAATATCATCATGCACCTGTAAAAACCATATAAAAATGCTCCACGCCCGTATAGCAGGCATAGCCTCGTATCTCCCGGATGACATCCTCGACAACGACATGCTGTCGAAGATGGTTGACACCAACGACGAGTGGATAACCACCCGCGTCGGAATCAAGAAACGCCATATCCTCAACATGCCGGGGGCCGGCTCTTCGTACATGGGTATCAAAGCTGTAGAAAAGCTTCTGCACGACTACAACCTCAATCCCGACGACATCGACGTACTCATATGCGCCACTTCTAATCCCGATTACCGCTTCCCCTCCACGGGCTCGATAATCTGTGAAGGCGCCAGCTTACGTCACGCCTACTCATACGACATGGAAGCAGCCTGCGCCGGCTTTATCGTAGCTCTGCAGGAAGCACGCGCATATGTCTGCTCGGGCATTTACCGCAAAGTAGTGGTAGTCTGCACTGAGAAGATGTCGTCGATGGTAAACTATCAGGACCGCTCGACATGTCCACTCTTCGGTGACGGCGCAGCAGCAGTGCTTGTAGAGCCCACTGAAAACGAGGAATCGGGTATTATCGATGCTGTGTTCCACGTCGACGGCACCGGCCGCGAGCATCTGCTCATGAAAGGCGGCGGTTCGGCACACCCCGCAACCCAGGAAACACTTGATGCCGGCTGGCATCTTCTCTTTCAGGACGGACGCGCCGTATATAAGCACGCCGTGACCAACATGCTCACATCTACACTCGATGTAATGAGCCGCAACAATCTCTCGGCCGATGACGTGGCATACCTCATCCCTCATCAGGCAAACCTCCGCATCATCGAAGCAGTTGCCGACCGCGCCAAGTTCCCCATGGAGAAAGTGCTGGTCAACATCGAGCATACCGGCAACACTTCGGCTGCGTCAATTCCTATTTGTCTGGACGAATACAAGAGCAAGCTCAAGAAAGGCGACAAGCTGGTGCTCACCGCTTTCGGCGCCGGTTTCACCTGGGGTGCAATGTATCTCATCTGGGACCTCTGAGCCTGACCCACGATTTACTCCCATACAAAAACCCGCCGCCGTCGCTCCGACGTTCGCGCCGGGTTTTTTGTTTCAACTTTCGCACTCCGGAGGCGTTATATAGATAAGCGCCCTGCCGCGTCGAATAACTAACAACAAGACATAACTGACATGGACATCAATAAAACAACCGAGGGTCTGCTTCCCTCTCCGACTCCCGCCGAAGAAAACACTCCCGAATACAAGTCGGGATTCGTAAACATTGTGGGCAATCCCAACGTGGGTAAATCGACACTCATGAACGACCTCGTGGGCGAACGGATAAGCATCATCACCAGCAAGGCCCAGACCACACGCCACCGCATCATGGGTATTGTCAACGCTCCCTACTACCAGATTGTGTTCTCCGACACACCGGGAGTACTCAAACCCAAATACAAGATGCAGGAAGGGATGCTCGCCTTCAGCCAGGGCGCACTCACCGATGCCGACATTCTGCTCTACGTGACCGACGTAGTGGAAGACCCCACCAAAAACGATGATTTCCTCGCCAAAGTAGCCAAGGAAAAAATTCCCGTACTGCTGGTGATTAACAAAATCGACCTTCTGAAAGGTCAGACCGAGCTCGAAGCCATTGTAAACCGCTGGCGCGAACTGCTGCCCTCGGCCGAAATCTTCCCTACTTCGGCCAAAGAGCATTTCAATGTATCGGAACTGATGAAACGCATCGTGGAACTACTTCCGGTCGGCGAGCCATATTTCGGCAAAGACGCACTCACCGACAAGCCGGCACGCTTTTTTGTCACGGAAATCATACGCGAAAAGATTCTCCTCAACTATGACAAGGAAGTGCCCTACTCCACTGAGGTCATTGTGGAGAAATTCGAGGAAAAAGAAAACTCGATTCACATCATGGCCGTGATTTACGTGGAGCGCGACAGCCAGAAAGGAATCCTCATCGGCCGTCAGGGCTCCATGCTGAAACGTGTCGGCACGGAAGCCCGCAAAGACATAGAGAAATTCTTCGGCAAGAGCGTATTTCTCGAACTCTTTGTAAAAGTGGAGCCCAACTGGCGCAACCGAGAAAGCAAACTACGCCAGTTCGGTTATATCGAATGATTTCAGGAGACCTCTGCGCCTCCATTTACCATAAAAGCACCGGTGCACCGCCCGGTGCTTTTGCAAATGCCGTCTTTTTTGGTTAATTTTGCAAAAACAAACGAAGTAAAGCACTATGGGACAACTCGTAGCCATTGTCGGACGCCCGAACGTGGGTAAATCGACACTTTTCAACCGCCTCACCCAGACCCGCACGGCCATAACCAACGCCGAGGCAGGCACCACACGCGACCGTCAGTACGGCAAGGTGGACTGGAACGGGAAGGAATTCTCAATCGTCGACACAGGCGGCTGGGTAGTGAACTCCGAAGACGTGTTCGAATCCGAAATAAACAAACAGGTAGAGCTTGCCATCGAGCAGGCCGATGAAATACTTTTTGTGGTCGACGCAATGAACGGAGTCACAGACCTTGACGACCACGTAGCCGAAATACTCCGCAAATCGCGCAAGCCGGTGATTCTTGTGGCAAACAAAGTGGACTCAAACGAATGGGTTTACAACGTGCCCGAGTTCTACTCTCTGGGGCTGGGAGACCCTTACCCCGTATCGGCCGTTAACGGCTACGGTACGGGCGACCTTCTCGACGAAGTGCTTAAGAAACTGCCTGCGAAAAGCGCCGACGAGGAAGAGCAGCTCGAAGACATACCAAGATTTGCCATCGTCGGTCGTCCGAATGCCGGCAAATCATCGCTCATCAACGCCTTCATAGGCGCCGAGCGCCATATCGTCACCGACATAGCCGGCACGACACGCGATTCAATCTATACGCGTTACTCGAAATTCGGTTTCGATTTCTATCTTGTCGATACGGCGGGTATCCGCAAGAAGAACAAGGTGAACGAAGACATCGAATATTACTCGGTAATACGTTCAATCCGCGCGATTGAGGCTTCGGACGTATGTATCCTTATGATTGACGCCACCCGCGGCATCGAAGCTCAGGACGTGAACATATTCTCTCTCATACAGAAAAACAAGAAGGGACTCGTTGTGGTAGTGAACAAATGGGACCTCGTGGAAGACAAATCCGTAGCGGCAATCCGCCATTACGAAGAGGCAATCCGCAACCGTTTCGCACCCTTCACCGACTTCCCTGTCATCTTCACGTCGGCTCTCACAAAACAGCGCATCTACAAGGTGCTCGAAACGGCTCTGGACGTCTACAACAACCGCAGGCGCACTGTGCCCACATCGCAGCTCAACAACGTGATGCAGGAAGACATTGCAGCCTATCCGCCACCAAGCAACAAGGGCAAATTCGTGAAAATAAAATATATCACCATGCTCAAAGGCTCACAGGTGCCCACTTTTATTTTCTTCTGCAATCTTCCCCAATGGGTCAAAGAACCATACCGCCGCTATCTGGAGAACAAAATCCGCGAGCACTGGGATTTCACGGGCACTCCCATCAACGTATTCATGCGCGAGAAATAATCCCCCGGACATTATCAGACAAACTAAAAAGAGACCTTTGCGAGGTCTCTTTTTTCATAAGCGGGGACATCATATACGTTAGCAATAATGTAGTGTCCGAAAAAGAGGACATCTCCGTCGCGGAGACGTCCTCCCCTCACGCTTAATTAATAAATAATATGAGATAGCGCGTTAGTCTATTGGTTCATCCGCTTTGTACCCACCCATTTCGCGGATTGCATTCTTAAGCATTACGTACTGCTGGAAGAGGTGATTCACAGGTACTTCGTCCTTGGTGTAGTCGTGCATGGGGCTCTTGAGGAAGAAGCTCAGGAAGCGCTGTATGCCATATCGGCCGGCACGGGCCGCAAGGTCGCTCAGCAGTACAAGGTCAAGACAAAGTGGTGCGGCGAGAATCGAATCGCGGCACAGGAAGTTTATTTTGATTTGCATGGGATATCCCATCCAACCGAAAATATCGATGTTGTCCCACCCTTCCTTGTTGTCATTGCGGGGAGGATAGTAGTTGATGCGCACTTTGTGATAGTAGCCGTTATGGTCGTTGCCCTCGCCACCACAGTTCACGCCATAGAGGTCGGGCTGTTCCTCGGGCACAAGAATCGACTCGAGAGTGGAAAGCTTCGACACTTCTTTTGTACGGAAGTTTGCGGGTTCGTCAAGCACGAGACCGTCGCGGTTTCCGAGGATATTGGTCGAGAACCAGCCGTTGAGACCGAGACAGCGAGTGCCGATAATGGGCGCGAAACCGGATTTCACAAGGGTCTGGCCGGTCTTGAAATCCTTACCGGCAATAGGCATGCGTGTTTTCTCGGCAAGCTCCCACATGGCTGGAATATCGACAGTGGTGTTGGGGGCACCCATTATGAAGGGCGCGCCTTCGGACAATGCTGCGTAGGCATAGCACATCGAGGGTGCTATATGCTCTTTGTCATCGGCCTTCATGGCCTGCTCCAGGTCGGCGAGGGTGTTGTGCACTTTTTCGTCCACGGGAACGTAGACCTCGGTTGAGGCGGCCCAAAGCACGACTACGCGGTCAACTCCTTTTTCCTTCTTGAAATTGCGGATATCTTCGCGGAGCTGCTCGACAAGTTCCCAACGGGTACCTTTCTTCACGTTGTCGCCGTCGAGGCGCTTCGCATAATCGTGGTCAAAAGCGGCCGGCATGGGGACGATAGCCTTAAGTTCGTCGGCGACGGGATTGATGTCGCGCTCCTTGAGCACCTCGGCATTGAGAGCCGCCTCGTAGGCGTTGGCGGGATATACGTCCCATGTGCCGAACACGATATCGTTGAGGTCGGCAATAGGCACAATATCCTTATAGTGGAGATATTTTTTATCAGCGCCTTCACCAACACGGATTTTATCGTACTGCGTCATAGAGCCCACAGGCTTTGCAAGACCTTTGCGTACCATAAGCACGCCGGTCATGAATGTAGTAGAGACAGCTCCGCAGCCCACTACCATTACACCAAGCTTTCCTTCTGCCGGTTTTACTTTAGAAATACTCATTTTTCTGACTTCTATATTATTTTTTCTATACCTTCTGTATAACGTATTAAAAAATATATACATCAAGCTTCAATAGCTTGCTTTCTGATTTCCGCAGCAAATTTAGTATCATTTTTCGGATTGTAAAAAATGTTTTAGTACAATAATAGTAAAATATTTCTAATTTTATCTAATTATATCCCATTTTAGCAAACATATCATAATTTATCAGCAAGTTAGCCATTTATTTGTTAACATCTGCAAATACAGCTATTGAATTGCATCAAGACTCTACAGTACGAAAAAAAGCGCAGTTCCCGATATGCCGGAAACTGCGCCTTTGCAGTATATTCTTTCAGGCTTTATTACTTCTTGTTGCCGAAGTAACGGTCGTAGAGACCCTTGAAGCCGCGGCCGTGACGGGCTTCGTCCTTAGCCATTTCGTGAACGGTATCGTGAATTGCGTCGAGGTTCTGCTCTTTGGCACGGCGTGCGATGCGCATCTTGTCTTCGTTTGCGCCGGCCTCGGCAATCATACGCTTGTAGAGGTTGGTCTTTGTGTCCCATACGCAGTCCCCAAGGAGCTCGGCGAACTTGGAAGCGTGCTCTGCTTCCTCGAAAGCATAGCGCTTGAAAGCCTCTGCGATTTCGGGATAACCTTCGCGGTCGGCCTGACGGCTCATGGCGAGGTACATGCCTACTTCGGAGCATTCGCCGGCGAAGTGTGCGTTGAGGTCGGCAATCATCTGCTCGTCAGTGCCTTTGGCAACGCCGATTTCATGCTCGGTGACGAAGTTGAGTTCTTCGCCTTCTACTACTTCTTTGAATTTGGATGCGGGAGCGCCGCAGATAGGGCATTTTTCGGGAGCCTCGTCGCCTTCATGTATATAACCGCAGACGGTGCAGACAAATTTCTTTTTCATAACAGTGTGTTTAATTGATAGTTATATATCTTTATTCGATGATTCCGTATTTGCGGAATACCTTTCCTATTTTTTCAAGAGCTTCGTTCACCTGCTCGGTGGTGTGTGTAGCCATAAGCGAGAAGCGGATAAGAGTATCCTGAGGGGCTACGGCAGGCGAAACTACAGGATTTACGAAAATACCTTCCTCAAGGAGGTCGGTAGTGATAGCGAATGTCTTAAGGTTGTCGCGAATGAACAGCGGTATAATCGGAGTGCTTGTGTGACCGATTTCACAGCCGAGACTGCGGAAGCCCTCGAGAGCCTGGTTGGTCAGTTTCCACAGATGCTCCTGACGCTCGGGCTCTTCAATCATGATGTCGATTGCCTTAAGAGCGGCAGCCGTAGACGCGGGTGTGATGCTGGCGGTGAAAATATATGAGCGCGAGTGGTGGCGGAGGAAGTTGGTGATTGTCTTGTCGGTGGCAATAAAGCCGCCGAGTGATGCGAACGACTTCGAGAATGTGCCCATGATGAGGTCAACATCGTCCTGCACGCCGAAATGATGGCATACGCCGCGGCCGCCTTCACCGAACACACCGATACCGTGTGCCTCGTCGACCATTACGGAAGCGTTGTACTGCTTTGCCAGACGTGTGATTTCTTTCACGTTTGCAACATCGCCCTCCATGGAGAAGACCGAGTCGGTGACGATGAGCTTCACCTTGTCGGGGTCGCACTTCTGCAGCTGCTCTTCGAGCGACGCCATGTCGTTGTGCTTGTATTTGAGCGATTTGCTGAACGAAAGACGACGACCTTCGATAATTGAAGCATGGTCCTGCTCATCCCACAGGATATAGTCTTCACGGCCGGTGAGCGTTGAAACGACACCAAGGTTGACACCAAAACCGGTGGAGTAAATCATCACATCCTCTTTGTGCATGTACTCGGCCAGACGCTGCTCGAGTTTTTTGTGAAGGTCAAGAGTACCGTTGAGGAAAGGAGAACCGGCACATCCCGTGCCGTACTTGCGGGTAGCCTCTATAGCAGCCTCTTTGATACGGGGGTCGCTTACCAGACCCGAGTAACAGTTGGAGCCGAACATAAGAACACGCTTACCGTCGATTGTCACTTCAGGCTCCTGCTCCGAAGAAATCGCACGGAAATAAGGGTAAACGCCTGCTGCTTTGGCTTTCTGGGGTTCTGTATATTTTGAAAGCTTTTCCTGTAAAAGTTTCATTTACGAAATTATGTATCTGTTGATTAAAGGCCCGGCGAGCGTTCGGCTCCTCCGGCTCATTATTCTATATTTTGGGCAAAGTTACGAATTTTTTTGCAATGTATAGCCTCATTGGCATTTTTTAATTTTTAACGGTCTTTTTCCTCGCAATTATTACTTACACATATTTTAAAACAGGCATTTGAAGTGATAAAAAGCAGCTTATGAACACACTTTTCTGCCTGCATAAAGGCACTGCACAGTGCGCGATTTTGCAAAAAAATTGGTACTTTTGTGCCGAAAATATAGAAAAAGACATGAAAAAAGTAATTATTTGCGCCGTTATGGCGCTGACAATGGTCTGCGCAGAGGCTCAATCGTTCAGCCTCCGCGACCTTTTCGGAAAGAAAGACGCCGCAACCGAGAACTCCGCCGACGACAATTCCGACGGAATTCTGGGAGCTTTGGGAAGCTTCATCGGCAATATGACCGCCAACAAAAACTTCACAGTCGACGATATTGTGGGACAGTGGTCCTACTCATCTCCGGCAGTGTCGTTCAAGAGCGAGAACGCTCTCAAAAACGTAGGCGGTGCGGCGGCAGCCACGGCAGTGGAAAATAAACTCGCGCCCTACTACAAGACCCTCGGTTTCACACGCACTACCCTGACCATAGCCAAAGACCATACTTTCTCCATGAAGATGGGCATCATCCCTCTCAAGGGTACCGTAGAGAAAACCGAAGACGGCCGACTCGAATTCGCATTCACCGGCATCACCGGCCGCAGCATAGGCAAAGTCGATGCCGTAGCCACTAAAAGCGGCAGCACCCTCAACCTCACTTTCGACGCCACAAAATTCATCAAAGTACTCACTTCCGTAGCCGGCAAGCTCAATATCAGCACCCTCAACACACTCGCATCGCTCCTCAACGGCTACGACGGCATCTATATGGGCTTCAGCATGAAGCTCTCCGGCGAAGCACCCGAGACCGCTGCTTCTACAACATCATCTAAATCGTCAGCCACTAAATAATATATAAAGGTACGTGAATCCTCCGAAGATTTACTATTCCGACAATAATCCTGCCATCTACTGGACAGTGACTGCAATCATCACGATTGCTTTCACCGCCATGTTTATTCTTATGCCGTCGCCGGTGATTGATGACTATTGTTTTCTGAGTTCGGGCTCAATTCACAATCCACCTCCGGACTCAGTGTCATGGCTTGAAGCGACGATAAATAATTTTATTTTCCGTATCACATATGACAACGGACGCATTCCAAACCTGATATTAACAGGTGCGCTGCTCGCAGTCCCCGGATGGCTGTTCTGCATCGGGCTTGGAATATGTATGTTGCTCATGATTTATCTCGCCGCCCGAATAAGCGGCGTGTGGTGCCGCTCGCTTACAGGCTTTGCCATACTTGTTTTTGGCATTGTGATATGTCTGCCCTGGCACGAATATATGTTTGTGAAGGCATTGGCGACGAATTACCTTGTGACTTCCGTTTTACTTCTCATGAGTACGTGGCTGATACTTCATCCACGAACGTCATCTACAGCACTTACACTGACATTCGTACTTCTTGCCTCTCTATGGCACGAAATGGCTATGGCAGGCATAGCGGCGGGTGTCATAGGCCTCGTACTGGTCTTTCCGCAATATCGCACACGGCGCATGGCATATATAGCAGCGACTCTTGTTGCGGCAGCCGTTTATTATTTTGCAATTCCTGCTACGCATGTGCGCTCTGCCAAATATACTGAGAATCTTTTCAGTTTTGAGTTCCTTCGCAATCCTCTTTTCAGCATCCATCTGGCAATTCCTTCTTTTTTCCTGATTCTAACACTTATCCTACTGGCTGTACGACGCACACGTCAACTGATTTTCAAGCCAGTACCGGCATTTATGGTCGGTATGGCGCTCGGAAGTGCTCTGATTTTCTGGTTTTTTCACGACGCCGGGCTACGCACTGTGTGGACTCTGATGCTTGCTTCATTCATCGGGCTTGCTTTCATAACCGCCGCAGTGCTACCGTCTCGAAAAATTTTCAGATTCATTGCATATGTGTTGTTATTTGCAGCAACAGTTCAGCCTTGTGCATGTATTCCTTGGTTCTACAAATACAACCGTGACTGGAAAGCAATCATCACAAAATCCAAAAAGAGCAAAGGGCTCGATGACAGATTTGTGGATTATATCATGCCCCATCACTACCCACTCTATTGTCTCGAATTTACAGCCGGGAGCAAATTATTGCCACTACTTATTCCACCCTATCCACAGATTGTGCATTCTTCTCTTGCCGATTTCAATCCTGCGAAAGCACAATCAATCGGCATCGGTCGCGAAGCTTATCTCTATAAAGACAATATCATTATACCGACAGTCGATGCACACGCAGTCAGAATAATAGTTTATTTCGATGGCAAACCATTACCGATATATGCCTCAAGCATACCGTTCACCACAGTCTCGGGCACATATAGCTGCATATGTCCAATCAATATTTACAGCCTGTACAAACACCGCAAAATCACCGGAGTAGGTGATATTATAGAAATCGACCCCAAAGACTTCTATAATCCCAACTATTCCTTATTGCCAAAAGAGATTGACAGCCGTTTCAATCGAGGCGAATGAAGTTTTCGGGAGCTTTGGTGAGGACTTCGGGGGCACCGTCGGCCGCGACGACATATGTATTCTCTATGCCGATTGCTCCGAGACCGGGGACAACGAATTTCGGCTCGAGGGCTATGACATTGCCGGCTGCAAGTATGTCGCGCGAACGGGGCGCGATTACGGGCAGCTCGTTGATTTCGATGCCCACTCCGTGGCCCACAAAACCGGCGTGACTGCGGTGACCCATGAAGAAATCGGCCATACCTGCATCTGTTGCCATCTGCAGGGCTTTGTTATAAAGGTCGGCGGCCGGTACGCCGGGGTGCATCATGTCTGCGAGCGCACGGCAAATTGAGGCCGAGAGTTCGAGCACCTCAACAGCCTTGACGGAAGGCTCGCCCTCGATATACATGCGTGTCATGTCGGTCATATAACCGTTGTAATTGCCGTTCACATCAACCATTACAGGCGCATTCTCATGTATTATTTCACCGCTTGCGCCGACAGGGAGCGAGGGGTCGAGACCTTCGCCGCCCATGGCAAAATCGTATGGTGATGGGGTATCGGCATTACGGCCGGTGAGCACATTGCCCATAAAAAGTTCCATGTCGGGACCAGCCACACGGAACTGTCCAAGACAACCTTCGAGACGCGAAAGGCGCTCGATTTCTATCTGAAATTCAACATCCGACATGCCGTCGCGGAAGCAATGCGGAATACGCTCGTAGACAAGAGTCTGCTTCTCGCCGTCGCAACGGAGTTTCGCGATTTCGGCATCGGTCTTCACGGCACGGGCACGACGCAGGCACGGCGATATATTTGCCGAAGGCTGCTGACCGAAACAGGCCGTGAGGCGCAGGACCTCGGAGTAAGACAGAGTGTCGAGTTCAAGGCCGATGGCAGAATCAACCTTAATGCCCCTGGCCTCAAGCAGAGCCGGAATCTCTTCGGGCTTACGTATATGGCTGTCGGGAGCGACTCCGTCGGAAACCAGATGATTGGGCTCGCGGACGAAATAATAAGGCTGTTCCATGGCCGCTGACACGTATATGAATCCACGGAACACGCGTCCGGTGAGATAATATATGTTTACATTGCCGCGCACGAGCGCATGGCTTATGCCTGCGGCTGCCATCTGCCCTTTGAGCTTGCCGAGACGACGCGCCTGCTCCTCCGCGCCGAGAAGATTTATCTTGAATTTATCTTTTGCTTCCATAGTATAACAGGACATTATTCATTATTTTTGACAGCGCCGACGATTTCAAACAGGTCTCTGATTGAACCGAGCCTGTACTCCTCGCCGGTCACATCGCGGCCGAAGCCGTACGAAGCCCATGCAAAAGGCACGCCTGCGGCATGAGCCGAGCGGCAGTCGCCTTGCGTATCGCCCACATAGAGCGGTGTCTTGAGGCCGTAGCGGTCGATGATGATTCGGTTGTTGCGGTCCTTCTCGAAGCCGGTATCGCCATATGATATTCCGTCGGTGAAAAACGGCGCGAGACCGGTAGTACGCATGAAATTAGGCACGCCGAAAGCGGTGCAGTTGCTTACCAGAAACAACCGCAGTGTTTTCGACAGCTCTTTGAGCGTATCGTATACCCCGTCATAGAGTCGTCCCCCAAGAGCCGGCATAAGTTCGTGCTCCTTGCGGGAGAGCACTTTCATAAACTCATCATAATCGCAGGCCTTGCCTACAATCACCTCATAAATATTTTCTATCGGCGTGCCCATAAGGGACTGAAGCTGCGGACGCGTCACATGGGACACCTGCGGACAGCACTCATCGATTGCCGCATTCCATATAGCGCAATAACTGTCGACGGCATCCCACAGGGTGCCGTCCATATCCAAGAGCAGGCTGTCGAATTTCCGCTCTGTTGTCGTGTTCATGTCAATCAGTCTTTTGGAAAGAAAACAATTCCTATCTGCTCAATGTTCGGCAGCGTATCCATTCTCATTATATGGCGCAGAGTGAGGGTCTGGCCTCGCCGGAGAGTGAAAGCATGGGAAACGGTATCGGCAAGCTGCCTCGAAGGGCCCGTTCCGTGGCCGAGCCAACGGCCTTCGTCATCGGCAAGCTCTATATTGAGAGTGTCGCGACACAGTGTACTGTCGTTCAGCGGATATGCAAGCTCTAGCCAGAGATTGCGGTATTCATATCCAGAGGTATGACGCAGCGACAGAAGGAGCACGCCGTCGGATGCGAAACTGTCGCGAAGTGTGTCGACAGTGAATTCGAGCGGATGCGTGTAAATCCACTTCTGGTCGGAGAATGTATGGAACGAGCTGAAATAGTTGTCGTCGCCGTTGCCGCGCGAGCCTGTGATGCCGCAGGAAGCTGCGGCAGTCAGCAGGAGCGCGTATATCGGCAGTTTATTCATTCTTTGTGGATTCGTCCGGATTTGCGGGTTTGTCGCCACCCTGACCGTTGTTACGCGGTTTGGGGCGTTTTTTAGGCCTGGGACGAGCCTCGCCCTGCTGGGCTTTCTGAGGCTGCTGTGCCTCGTTGCGCTGTGTCGGAGCGCCCTTCTGTGGTTCTTTCTTCTCGCGGCGCGGCTCGTCGTTGCCCTCGGATTTGGCATCCTGCTGAGGTCGGGAGCCTTTCTGCGCCTGCGGTTTTTTCTTTTTCTTCTTTTTGCGGTCGAAACGTGCCAGGTCGTCGTCCTGTCCGAGAATATCGCCGAACTCGGCCTTAGGCTTTGGCTTACGGTCTCCTTCAGGAAGAAGCGTCACCGGTTTTTCGCCGCGTTTGTTGAGACCGATAATCTCAAATACACGGTCGGCCGGGATTGTGACGAGATTCACAGCCATCTGCCTGTCGGTGGAGTATGTAACCTGACGGTTGAAGATATCGCTCTTGAAGTGATAATATGTGGCATCGGCAGTCTCGAGTGTCACATCACGCGGAGGCATGCGCTTGGTGGCCTCCACATATGCGTCGACCTCGAAGTTGAGGCAGCACTTGAGTTTCGCGCACTGGCCGGCGAGTTTCTGCGGATTCAAGGATATATCCTGAAAACGGGCGGCGCTTGTCGCCACCGACACAAAGCCGGTCATCCACTGTGAGCAGCACAGAGGTCGTCCGCAAGGACCGATACCGCCTATACGTCCGGCTTCCTGGCGTGCGCCAATCTGCTTCATCTCAATGCGTACTTTGAAGGTCTCGGCAAGCACCTTGATAAGCTGGCGGAAGTCGACACGTTCGTCGGCAATGTAATAGAAAATGGCTTTGTTGCCGTCGCCCTGATACTCGACGTCGCCGATTTTCATATTAAGATTGAGGCTTTCGGCAATGCGGCGCGCACGTATCATGGTGTCGTCCTCGCGCGCTTTCGCCTCCTCGTATTTCTCTACGTCGGCAGGCTTGGCCTTGCGGAATACGCGCCGCAGAGTGCTCGGTGTGCCGGTACGGCCAAGCGAATGAAGCATGCGCAACTCTGCGAGTGCGCCTGTGAGGGTCACAGTGCCGATATCGTGGCCGGGGACGGCCTCGACAGCCACAAGGTCGCCTTTCTCAAGCAGGAGATTGGTGGTGTTGCGATAGTAGCCGCGGCGTGTGTTCTTGAACTGTACCTCCACATATTCACTGTCGGCACATCCGCCGGGAATATCGGCAAGCCAGTCGGTGCTCTGTATTTTGCGCCTGCGGCAGTCTTCGATGAAAACGCGCGGTGACTCCTGCGGCTGCTCGTCGGCTGTTTTTGCAGCGGTAGGCTCGGGACTATTGCAGGCTGCCGGGTCGGGAGCCTGCGCACCGGGGGTTACGCCGGGAGCGGCCTCTCCGTTTTCGGAAGCCGGACGCTGTTTATTCTTGCGTGCCATGGCTTATTTGGCAAAGCTTACAGAGCGTGTCTCGCGGATAACGGTGATTTTCACCTGTCCGGGATATGTCATCTCATCCTGGATACGGCGTGCGATTTCCGACGACAGCTTTTCGGTCTCGGCATCGTCGATTTTATCGGCTCCGACAATAACTCGGAGTTCACGGCCGGCCTGGATTGCATAGGTCTTGATTACACCGGGATAGCTCATTGCAAGCTGCTCGAGGTCGTTGAGACGCTTGATGTAAGCCTCGACGATTTCGCGGCGTGCGCCGGGACGTGCGCCCGATATGGCATCGCAGACCTGTACAATCGGCGCGAGGAGCGATGTCTGCTCCACTTCGTCGTGGTGAGCGCCTATGGCGTTGCAGATTTCGGGTTTTTCCTTATACTTCTCGGCGAGCTTCATGCCTAAGAGTGCGTGCGGCAACTCGGGTTCTTCGTCGGGCACCTTGCCTATATCGTGGAGAAGACCGGCGCGACGGGCTTTCTTGGGATTGAGACCGAGTTCCGATGCCATGACGGCGCAGAGATTAGCGGTCTCGCGCGAGTGCTGAAGCAGATTCTGTCCGTAGCTCGAGCGGTATTTCATCTTGCCGATAAGGCGTATGAGTTCGGGGTGGAGTCCGTGGATGCCGAGGTCGATTGCAGTGCGCTGGCCGGTCTCGATTATTTCCTGTTCGAGCTGCTTGCGCACCTTCGCGACAACTTCCTCGATGCGGGCGGGGTGGATACGTCCGTCGGCAACAAGCTGATGGAGCGCCAGACGGGCTACCTCGCGGCGCACGGGGTCGAAGCCAGAGAGCACAATGGCCTCGGGGGTATCGTCCACGATGATTTCAATGCCTGTAGCCGCCTCGAGCGCACGGATATTGCGGCCCTCGCGGCCGATGATGCGGCCCTTGATTTCATCAGAGTCGATATGGAATACGGTCACGGAGTTCTCAATCGCCGTCTCGGTGGCCACACGCTGAATCGACTGGACTACGATGCGCTTGGCTTCTTTGTTGGCGGTGAGCTTGGCATCGTCCATGATGTCGTTGATATACGATGCGGCAGCGGTGCGCGCCTCGTCCTTGAGGCTCTGAATGAGCTTTTCTTTTGCTTCCTCCGACGAGAGGCCGGAGATATGCTCGAGCAAATCCTGCGCCTGATGGTGCATGTCGTCGAGCTGAGCCTGACGCTGGTTGATGACGTTCTGCTGGGCGTCAAGGTTCTGACGCGCTGTCTCAAGCTCGTTTCGTGTACGCTGGTTCTCGCTCTGCTGCTGATTGAGCTGCAGCTCGCGCTGCTTCATCTTTGCTTCGATTGACTGCAGTTTCGACATCTTCTGCTGAGCCTGTTTCTCGGCATCAGATGTGATTTTGAGTGCTTCTTCACGGCCTTCGAGCACTTTGTCGCGCTTAAGGTCTTCGGCCTCACGCTCGGCATCGGCCAGAATCGCCTTTGCCCTTGAGGATGCCGTCTTCCGCTGCACGAACACATATACGCTTACTGCTGCTACGGCTGCAATTACGGCGACGGCGATGTAAATTAAAAATGTCATATATCGTTTAATGTGATATATATATTAAAAAATAGGCACTCCCACACCCGGGCAGCCGTGAGCTGCGCAGGGGCAAAAGTGCGGTTTATAATTCTCGACGCGCGGGGCGTGACGGAGAATTCTGCCTGATATAAGTCCGGGCCTGCCTGTCGGGGCGGAAGCTCAGTCGGTACCTTCGAGGAGCTTGTCGATTTTTTCCTCGAAAGCCTGAAGCATCTCGGCCTGATTGTTAATCAAATTTGCCTGCCGGTAAAGCAAAGTGCCATAATAGAGTGTCACTTTGGCCAAAGCCACCGACGGAGTGTCGGCGTTGGGGCCGTACAGGAATTTATTCACGTTAGCGTTAATCTGTTCAATCACATGTCTGTAGAACGACTCTTCGTCCTCCTTGACGGGGAGCTTGAACGGGTCCGCGTCGGCTATTTTGATTGTTATCCTATGTTCGTTCTGCTGTTTCATCTTGCAGGGCCGGGTATTCAGACGTCTTTCATCAAATCTGCGATACAAACGTCGATTTCCCGCACTAATTCGGCAAGAGTGGCTCTGGCTTCGCGCGCAGTGGCAGTATCGGGAGCTATTGCAGAAGAAATACGCAGATGCTCAAGCTCAATGCGCTGCTTCTCGATGAGGGCCTCGTGAGCTCTCAGGGTGGCCTGCAGCTCGAGCACCTGCTGCCGCAATCGGGCGTTGTGCTCTTTGAGCGTGGAGTAGCGCGTAACAAGCAGTTCAGCCTTATGGCCGATACGGCTCAGTTGCTCGGCGAAATCCTTTGCCATTTCATACCAAATTTTTACAAAAGTATGAAAAAATTCTCTACTCAACAAAATTATTTTTTCACCCTTGCTAATTTTATTCTCTGAAAAGTGAAAATATCGCAGCCTTGAAAATCAAATCCCCAGTTTTAATTGATACAGAAAAATTAATGTTGTAAATTTGTCTTCGATAAAAACAACTACAAAACCAGAGACTGTATGGAAACGACAACAGCTATCAGAATAGAACATCCTTCAAAAGCATTAGTCGCTTTCATAGAGAAAGCGCAGGAGAGAAAAAAGGAGCACATGAAGAAAATGCGCTATGTGTTTCTGAAAAAGCAGGGAATTGTACCATAATCAAATACCCATTGTAAATCGCACATTTGATACGTGCCAAAGGCACGTCCGTACATCTTGCATGATGCTTTGCATCATTTAAATTTCAAAGTCCTACCCAATTCTTCATCTTGCATTAAAAAATGGGCCTCCGCAACATCACGCTGCAGAGGCCCGCCAGTGTCTATATATACATATTAATCTGGTGCAGTTTATTCAGCACCGCCGTTGAGACCGGTGCGACGGTAACCGTGCACATAATAGCGGTAGCCGGATGGAAAGTTTTCGTCGTCGCTGAATGAGACATAGAATTCAATAGAATCGACAGGACGCCCGGAGGGCGACATGGTACCTTTTTCGATGATTTTGCCCTTGTCTACGGTAACATCTATATCGTACAGATTGCCACGCTCGTCATATGCTTCGTTGGGCGCGGGAGTACTGCTGCCGAAAGTACGGGCGTTCACGTCGCAGGGAACTTTGACGGTGAAAAGCCAGAAATTGCCTATGTCGCTCACATACATTTCCTTGCCGTTGTCGGCATTGGTGTTGTAAGTAAGCATAGGCACGTATCCTAAACCGTAGGGGTCTTCGTAGGCGACATCGCCCGAGGCATCGACAACGTCGACTTGCACCATCCACTCGCCGGCAACGGCCACAGTGTTTGTGCTGCCTATTTCTTCTTTCTCGCAGGAGCTGAAGGCAAATACGACGAGTGCCATCAGCAGATATCTGAGATTCTTTATCATGTTCGTAGTTTTTTTAGAAGTGACTGAAAGGTTGTGTAGCTGACACATTTTTTAATCCCGAGCGGCCACGACGGAGAAAAGCATTCCGGCGTATGTCACCTCCCATTTCAATGTTCCGGTTTCTGCATCGAAGCTTCCGTTGGCCATTTCATCGGCACTGTCGCCCCAGCCTTCGAGGAAGCTGCTGATAAGAGATATATTGCCGTCGGCATCAATGGATATCTGACCGGTCAGAGCGTATTTAACGCCATAGCCGGCACGATACTGATACCAGCCTCCGAGGAGGTCGGACACATGATATACGCCCGAGCCGTCGCCATAGACAACCAGAGGGAAACCGCCGAAATATGTGATGCTGCCCGTGTTGCGGAAACTGTCGGGCATGACGGTGTAGAAACCCGAGGCCTTGTCGCCGGGAGCTGACACAACCACACTGCGCGAAATGCTGCCGGGAATACCGTCGGCATTGATGATAAGGTAGTCTATGGTGTAGTACCCCGGCTTGGGGTCGGTGAAGTCGAGCCTGGTCGATATTTTTATTTGGTCGGTGACATCCTTGCCTTCCATAACGGCTGTGGCACCGGCATCGCTGTAGGGTACACCGGCAGTAATCACAATGTTGTCATTTCCCTGAAGCTCAAATACGGGATAGTATGTGATGCCGGTCAAGCCCTCGGTATCCTTGCTGCACGAAGTGGCAAAGGCCATCATCATGCAGGCTCCGAGAAGTGCGGAAATATATTTTTTCATTTCTGTCTTCGTTTTTTAATGTTGGATAAATCGGGAAAACAGGCTCATTTAACGGCCCAGAAAACAGGCACCGTCTCACCGGGGAAGTCGGGGGCGTTCTGGTTGCGGTTGGCCGAGCTTTCAGGATAAGGCCAGCGCTGAATGAGCTGGTTTGAACCGACTTTGGTATTCACAGTGATAGGCGTGTAAAGCTCGCCGGGCTGCAGTGCCGAAGGATTGTAGGCATCGGTGGCCACGTTGTAAATCTCATCGCCTGTGACGCTGCCGAAAGCGGGATAACGCAGACGGCGCAGCTCGCAGTATGCCTCGAAGTTATTCACGCCGCTGAGGGCAACCCACTTCTGAATGCCGATGCAACGGCGGTAATTTGTCTGGTCGTAAGGATACACAGTCAGTACGGACGTAATCGGAGCGTCGACACCAGCCGTTGCAAAAGAAGCCTCGATAGCGGCTTTGTAATGCTCCTGAGCTGCGGCGGCAGAACCGTAGCGAGCCTCATACTCAGCCTTAAAGAACTCGATTTCGGAAACGGTGATGATGTACACAGGACTGTTGTTGCTGATACGCGGACGGCACCAGTAGGCTGCCTTGTATGAAGAAGTAGTGGCGAAGTTTGTGCCCGATACACCGCCGGTGTACTCTTTCTTTGCTGAGTTGGGCTCGAAGAAAGCTTCGATACGGGGGTCGTCGCTGCCCTGCATGGTGTTGCAGAGGGCAAGATTGAGAATAACGTTCTTCTGCTGTCCGGCCATGAATTCCTCGGTGTAGTACGGATTCTGCGAACTTGACGAATTGCCCCAGAAGCCCTGCCATGCCACGTCCTCTGTGGGAAAGTTGTCTTCGGCAATAAGAGCTGCAATCTGGCTCTTCACATCCACGGCATCGCTTTCGCGCATGAGCATACGCAGCTTGACAGCATTTGCAAGCGCAATCCATTTGTCGGCGACTTCGTCGGGATAAAGCATATTGGTGCATACCTGGTCGGCCGGAGTGGCTTTTTCGAGCGCCGCGTCGAGTTCGGCGATGATACCGGCATAGATGTCTTTGCCGCTGTCGTATTTAGGCGAAGTATTGTTTATGTCGAGAGACTCGGAGTAGGGGATTTCGCCCCAGCAGTCGACCATTGACTCGTAAGCGATTGCACGAATCACAGTAGCGGCAAGATAAGTGCCCCATTCGCTGTTCTTGGTGGCCATCTGACGCACTGTCTCCATATTGCTGATGCAGCGCATCGAGAGCTGTGTGTAAGCTCGGTCGCAGCGTACGGCGCTCTGGCGGAACTGGGAGTAATCCACATAGTTGCTTGTGCCGAAATACTGTGCGTACTGCTGCGAGAAGTATCCGCCGGTTATACGCAGATAGTCGCCATATACGTTACAGAGGGCCATCTCGGCACCCGGGAAAATAAGGCTGGGATTAAGTGCGTCGACGCTTGGCGAGTTGGGCGACTCATTTACGTCGAGATAGTCGCCGCAGGAGGTGAAAGCCAGCGAGAGCGCCACCACGGCCGTATATATGAATTTTTTCATAGCTTGCATTCCTTTTAGAATTTAACTTTGAGATTTACACCGAAGGTGCGCTGCGAAGGATTGGAATAGAGCTCGCCGAAACCGTATGCGAGGTCGCCGTAGCGGGTGACGGTAGTCGACTCGGGGTCGACATAACGGTTGTCTTTGGCGGTCCAGATGAAAGCGTTGTTGCAGTAAGCGGTGATGTCGATAGCGCTGAGGTACATGGCTCTGCACCACTTCGAAGGCAATGCCCAGGTAAGGGAAATGTTGCGGAGTTTGGTGTAGGAGCGGTCAATGAGGTAGGAGAGACCGCCGTGGCCCCAGCCGTAGTTGTTGAAATAATTCTGGAAACTGCTGTCGAGAAGATAGATAGGTGTGTTATTGGGCGTGTAGGTGCCGTCACCGTTGTCAACGACTGAGTTGGGAATTACGAACGGCCGGCGCTCGTTGTACTCGGTGACCTTGCCGTTGCCTGTGAACTGCATGAGGTTCTTCGTACGCGAGAACATCTTGCCGCCGACGCGGATATCGAGAGCTGCGCTGAGTGTCACTCCTTTATAAGATATGGCAGTGGTAATACCGCCGGTCCACTTGTGGTTCATGTTGAAACCGGTATCCTCGATTTCGGTGCCGAGCACGGGCTGGCCTGCGGCATCGACAATCGGCTTGCCGTAGTCGGGGCTGTTCTTGTCGGTGACGTACTGGGGCAGATAGGTGTAGAATTCGCCGAGCGCCCTTCCTTTTTCAGCGTACATGTACACGGCATCGTTACCGGCCGAGAAGTTATAGATATTCACCTTGCCGCCATCGAGTTCGGCAGGCATCGAGAGCACTTTGTTGCGGTTGATTGCCATGTTGAAACCGAGTTCCCAGCGGAAATCGGGAGTAACCACCGGCACTGTGTTTAGCATGAGCTCGACACCCCGGTTGCGGATTTTACCGAAGTTGATTACCTGCTGCGAATAACCGGTGGCCGGGTCAACGGGGAGGCGGAAAATCTGGTCTTTTGTCTCGCGGTTGTAGAACGCAGCGTCGATGTCAATGCGTCCGTTGAAGAACTTGAGGTTAAGACCGGCCTCAAACTCAGATGTCATTTCGGGACGCAGTGTATTCGCACCAGCGGTTCTTGAAGCCATGTAGGCATTAACGCCGTTGAGAGGGAATTTGAGCACATCGAGCACATAATATGCGTCGGTGGTCGCCTGCTCGTAATTGGTAATGGTGTAATACGGGTCGGCGTCGTTGCCCGTCTTGCCATAGGCGAGACGCACCTTGCCGAAGGAGAGGATGTCGTTCTTAGGAATGAACTTAGTGAAGATGAAACTGCCGGTTACACCCGGATAGAAGAACGAGCGGCTGCCTTTGGGCAGCGTCGACGACCAGTCGTTACGGGCTGTAATGTCGAGGTAGGCGAATTCGTTCCAGCCGAGCGAAATGTAACCGAAAGCGCCAACCATGCGGCGTTTCATCTGTGCTTCGCCGAGGGTGGTGATTTTCGAGCCGTTGCTGAGCTGCCAGAAATCAGTGTTGATAGCCAAATCGTCGGCCTGGCCTTCCATATAAGTGTAGGCACGTTCGTTGATGTTCATGCCGATAGTGGCATCGAGACTGAGACGGCTCTCGAGGAAGCTGCCGGCATAGTTGGCGAGGATATCGTGGTTGATTTCATGACTGCGGCGATACCTTGTGTACACATAGCCCTCCTGATTCATGTTGCTGGGAGCATAGCCCATATCATCGGTGATATAGAAGTCGTCGAGGCTGATTTTGGGATTGCCGATTTTGTTGTCGTAATCCGAATAGTCGAGACCGCCGCGATAGGTGACAGTAATACCCTGCCAGGGCATGATGTCGACCTGCACTTTGCCGAACACCTGCTTGCCGTTAGTCTCGTTCATATTGTTTTTTAAAGCCCAGTACGGGTTGGTGATACCGTAAGGCGTAAGATAAGCCTCCGGGGTATTGAACGGAACACTGAGGTCCTTGAGGTCGACGATGGATATGTCGCGCGGCATCTCAAGCAGACCGTCAATCACCGAAGTACCCTGATACGAAGCAACGGCCTTGGTGCGGTAGTTGGCAAAGTTGAGAGAGGAGCTCACCTTAATCCACTTCTCGGGCTGATATGTACCGCGGAAGGAGAGAGTATTGCGGCGATAGCTGTCCTGGTCGGTAGGAATCACACCGTTTGTGCCGGTGTAACCGTAAGAGAGGTAATATGTCATCTCGCGGCTCTTGCTTGTGCCGCTCAGAGCTATGTTGTGCTTCTGCGACCAGCCTGTATCGAAGAAATCACGAACGTTGTTCTTCTTGGCTGTGAAGTCGTGTATGCGCTGAGAGTAGTTCCAGACAGGACCGTAGACCTGACGGCTTCCGTCGAGCTCGGGACCCCACGAACCGTTTTCAATATATGTCTGACCGCCGTTCCAGCCCTGACCCCAGCGATTCTGCATGTCGGGGAGGAGCGATACGCGCGAAGCTTCCACATTTCCGCTGTAGGTAATTGAGAAGTTGCGGCCGTCCATGCCTGAGCCGTTCTTGGTGGTGATGATAATAACGCCGTTTGCTGCACGCGAGCCATAGAGCGATGTAGCAGCCGCACCCTTGAGCACAGTCATAGAAGCGATGTCGTCGGGGTTGATGTTGGTGATACCCGAAGTTGCGATAGCGGCACCCTGGCTACCTACGGCATCGGTCTGCAGAGGCACACCGTCGACTACATAGAGCGGCTGGTTGGAGCCGTTGATTGAACCCAGACCGCGGATGTTTACGTTGGGAGCGGCACCCGGAGCCGAGCCGGTCTCCTGAATCTGAAGGCCTGCTACTTTACCCTGCAGTGCCTGCATGGCATTGTTGGTCTGCGCCTGCTCGATTTCGGCACCGCTTACCTGCGTGGCCGAATAACCGAGTGATTTCTCGGAACGCGAGATACCCATAGCTGTAACGACAACCTCGTCGAGCAGCTGGGTGTTGAGGCTAAGCATAATCGTGATAGTGCCTGGAGTGATTTCCACTTCAGCGGAATTCATGCCTACATAGCTCACGCGAAGGAACTTAGCTGTTTCAGGAACGTTCTTGATAACGAAGCGACCCTCGACGTCGGTGTTTGCACCGAGTTTTTGGGTCAGCGGATTTTTCCGGTTGGTGAGCGATGATGTCGGAGCATAGTGTT
>CAJUKF010000033.1 GCA_910587355.1 uncultured Muribaculaceae bacterium | reverse complement strand
ATACAATTCTTCAAACATTTTTCCTAATTTCGCACTTGCCTGTTTAATCTGCGAAGGTGACAAAGTGTCGTTTTTTTTTGCGCGACGGATATAAATTACTAAATTTGCATTTCAATCATGAACGATTAATTCTGCAATGGCTGAAATAACGATAGCTGGGATAATGCGCTCGGGCGCGTTCTCTCCTAACCATATCGGCCACGATGCGGCCATCTTCAACAGCGTAGCCGAACAGCTGAGAAAGCGAGGCTGCGTAGTGAATATCTACAGCGAGGAGGAATTCTGCTCCGGCGCGGTAAACGAGCGTTTCATACTGGCAATGTGCCGCGAGAAGCGCTCCGTTGAGCGTTTACAGGAGCTGGAAGATGCCGGTGCCCTTGTGATAAATTCGGGCTACGGCATCGAGAACTGCACCCGTGAGCGCATGATGCGTATCTTCACGGGTTCGGAAATCGCTTTTCCCGAAAGCATAGCCGCAAGTACCAACGAAGGAGTACGCGCAGCCCTCAACAGATTGAAAATCAGTCGCTGCTGGATTAAACGCGGCGACGCTCCCACGATGCATAAAGAGGATGTGACTTTTGTGCGCCATGCAGAAGAAGCACAGGAGGTGCTTCAGGAGTTCTTCCTCCGCGGTATTCAGCGCGCCGTGATAAGCCGCCATGTAGAAGGACGTCTCGTGAAGTTTTACGGAGTAGCGGGAACTGATTTTTTTCTGTGCGTTCTTCCTCAGGAAGATACGCTTGCCAAATATGGCTTTGAAGGGTCGTCGATGCGTAATGTGTCGGCGCCGCCGTTCGACATACAGGCAATACGCTCGCTCTGCGCAAGAGCCGCCGACACACTCGATATAAAAATCTACGGAGGCGACTGCATCATTACTCCGGAGGGCACTCCTGTCATAGTAAGTTTCAACGACTGGCCCAGTTTCGCTCCGTGCCGCACCGAAGCGGCTCCCGTCATAGCGCGGCTGGTGATGTCGTCAATCCGAAAAAAGCTGAAAGGCATCTGAACCATGTCAACCCCATACCGTAAATCAACCAAACTGCCCGAAGGGTCAACCAAACGCTTTCCTCTCCTCCCTCGCCTCATATCCACGTCGCTCGGCGCAGGGTTTCTGCCTGTGGCCCCCGGTACATGGGGAGCTCTCGTGGGCATCATACTGTGGCTGCCACTGTATCTGTGGGCGTCGCCCGCAGCCTGTGTGTGGGTCACTATCGCCGCATCGGTGGTATTTTGCATCGTAGGCGTGTGGGCAAGTTCCGAGGCCGAGAAATACTGGGGCCAGGACCCTGTGGTGGCATGTATAGACGAAACCGTCGGACAGTGGATAGCACTGATACCGGTAGCAGGCGTGGCTCTGTGCCCTTGGTGGGAGATTGTGGTGGCATTCGCACTCTTCCGCTTCTTCGATATATTCAAGCCATTAGGCATCCGCGTCACCGAGCGACTGCCGAGAGGCTACGGCATGATGGCCGACGATGTCGTGGCCGGCATCTATTCGGCCATAATCATCTTATGTATCAATTACCTGTTTGTATTCCCCGCCCATGAAATCGCTTAAAGAAATCGGCGATACGCTCCTTAAGAGCAATTCACTTATAATCACGTATCTGCGCTCGATAGTATCGTCGCAGTGCGCGAGCTGGACCGACTACATAGTATGCTTCTGCCTCTTCGCCCTCGCCGGGCTCGACTCGTTCTGGGCCACTGCGTGCGGAGCTTTCTGCGGAGGCGTAATCAACTGCATAATCAATTATAAATTCACATTCCGCGCGCAAGGCGTCGACTGGCGCGCCGTAGTCGTGAAATATGCCTTTGTATGGACGGGCAGCCTTCTGCTCAACAGCTACGGCACCGAAGCGCTCTACAATGTAGTGTCGAACTGGCAGTGGCTGCAGTCGCTTGGCTTCAATCAGAATGTATACTTCATCGGCACACGCCTCTTTGTGAGCCTGATGGTGTCATGGTTCTGGAACTTCGCCCTGCAGCGCTATGTGGTATACCGTCCGATGCCATTCGACAAATATATCACCGCTGTCTTAGGCGGCAATAAAGAAAAAACAGTTTCCAACAACGAAAAATAAATTCATCACACAATAATGTCTGCAAACGTAAAAGAAAAAGCCAAGGAAGCCCGCAACGGGCTGCAGCAGGGGATATATGTGGTTATCAATCCTTTTGTAAGACTGCTAATACGTATGGGCGTGACCCCGAACATGGTGACGACCGTAGGATTCCTGGGCAATGCTGCAGCCGCCGCTGTCATGATGTGGGCCGGTATCAAGCTGTCGACTGAAGGCATACTCGACTGGAGCCTGCTGATATGGGCCGGAGCGATGATTATAGGTTTCTCGCTCTTCGACATGCTTGACGGTCAGGTGGCACGACTTGGCAACATGGCTTCTTCTTTCGGCGCCATGTACGACTCCGTGCTCGACCGTTACTGCGAGATGCTGACTCTCGGCGGCATAACATATTTTCTCTTCTGCTGCGGCTCGATTAGCGGCGTTATTATCACTTTCCTCGCCATGGTAGGCAGCATAATGGTGAGCTACACACGCGCACGCGCCGAAGGCCTGGGAGTAGAATGCAAAATCGGCTTCATGCAGCGCCCCGAGCGAGTAGTAGTGACAGCTGTCTCCGCTCTTGCCACCGGCATCACAGGCGTGAATATCAGCCCTCTGTCGGAATTCGACCCGAACATCATCCTCATAAGCGCAATGGGCATCATCGCCATATTCGCCAATCTCACCACATTTGCGCGTCTGGGCTATGCAAAGCGCCAGCTCATAGCCAAAGACCGCGAAAACCGCTGAAGCATGACGGCCGAACGCAAACTGCCAGCTGCCCGTGAGGCTCTGTGGTGCGCCGCCGGGCTTGCCATATGGCTTGTCGTTACAGCGCTGTTCGTGGGATTCAGGGTGGAGCATGTGTTTCTGGCAGTGCTGATTTTCGCACTGTTTTTCATCTGCGGCTCCACACGCAGGCTGATTATAGCCCTGCTGCCGTTCATAATATTCGGCATATCGTACGACTGGATGAACATCGTACCCAACTATGAAGTCAATCCGGTCGACGTGGAGGGGCTGTATAACACCGAGAAGAGTCTTTTCGGAATAGCCGCTGCCGAGGGCGTAAGGCTCACGCCGAACGAATTCTTCGCGCTCCACAACACGCCTGCGATGGATTTCCTTGCCGGTATATTCTATCTCTGCTGGGTTCCGCTGCCTATAATCTATGGGCTATGGCTGTATTTCAGCGGCAAACGTAAGGGATATTTACATTTCTCGATAGTATTTCTGCTCGTGAATCTGCTCGGATTCACCATTTACTATATTCATCCGGCCGCACCGCCGTGGTATGTGGCTTCGTACGGCTTTGAAGCGATTCCCGGCACCCACGGCGAGACCGCCGGCCTCGGCCGCTTCGACGCAATGACAGGTCTCGGCATTTTCGATGCCCTCTACGCACGCAACTCCAATGTGTTCGCCGCCGTGCCGTCGCTGCACTCGGCATATACGCTGGTGGCGCTGATTTATGCTTTCCGCACCCAATCGCCCCTGATATGGAAAGTGATACTCGGCATTGTGACCCTCGGCATATGGTTCACGGCAGTTTATACCTCGCATCATTATATCATCGACGTACTCTTGGGCATAGCCACGGCATTTGCCGGAACGGCTCTCTTTGAATACGGCTTCATGAAAATACCAGCCTTCAGCCGGTTCATCGACCGGTATACGGCATATATCACTCCAAAGAAATGAGAGATTACTCACAATACGAAATACGCCCCGACGTTCTCAACTACGACGACTTGCGGCAGATGATTCCGGCGCTTGACGGACATCCCAAAATCGCCAACTGGGTGCTCCGCCTTCTGGCAGTGGACAAAGTGAACCGCGTGCACCGCAACTGCTGCGATACCCCGGGTCCGGAATTCTGCAAGCGTCTGCTTTTCGACGAATTTAAAATCAGACTCCGCATCGATGGTCAGGAAGTGCTTGACAATCTTCCGGAGGGAGCTTTCATCACTGTGAGCAACCATCCGTTCGGAGCTCTCGACGGTATTGCCTTGATTTACCTCATAGGCCAGTACAGGCCGGAATACCGCGTAATGGTGAATATGATTCTCAATAAAATCACAGCCATGCGCCCCAACTTCATAGCCGTAGACCAGTCGGCGAGCAGCGACCCTGCCAAACGCGCCGTGTCCGTCGCCGGCATACGTCAGGCCATATCGCAGCTGCGCAACGGTGAGCCCATAGGATTTTTCCCGGCCGGCGCCATGAGCAAGACGACACTCCACGACGGGCTTCAGGACCGCCCGTGGCAGGATTCGATACTTCAGATTATCTACCGTGCCAAAGTGCCAGTGATACCCATATACTTCCACGGCACCAACAGTTGGTTTTTCAATCTCTTAGGTCATATCTGCTGGCCGGCACGCTCGCTGCGTCTGCCCTCGGAGGTATTCCGCAAGTGCGGCACTACCATACATGTGAGCGTCGGCAAGCCTGTTTCCGTTGAAGAACAGGCCGCGCACGGCTCAAATCCCGCCGAACTCGGCGCCTATCTGCGCGAGAAGACTTACGATTTGCGCAAATACAAGTAAAAAAACAGCCATGGCAAGCAGTTCATATAAAGATTCACTCAAAAGTCTTGACACCGAAGAACATATCGATTTGTTTTTTTACCGTCCGATAGGCTATGCATGGGCTCGTCTGGCAAAAAAACTCGGTGTGACTCCCAACGCCATTACCATAGCCTCGATATTTCTCGGCATCGGTGCAGGCATTGCATTTTATTTCAATGAACTGTGGATAAACGTCATAGGAATGTTACTGCTTGTGTGGGCCAACTCATTCGACAGCGCCGACGGACAGCTTGCCCGCATGACAAAACAGTATTCGCCGCTCGGTCGCATACTCGACGGCGTGAGCGGCGACATATGGTTTTTCACGATTTATCTGTGCATCTGCCTGCGCGAGAATGTCACGTCGCCGTTTTTCATGGCACATCCGTGGCTGATATGGCTCATAGCGGCCACAGCCGGTCTCTGCCATGCGAAACAGGCCGCCATGGCCGACTACTACCGCCAGTTCCACCTCTACTTCCTCAAGGGCGAGGACGGCTCGGAGCTTGACAGCACCGACGATTTACGGGCGAAATACCACCAGATGCCGTGGAAAGGCAACTTCTGGCGTAAACTCGTGCTTTATTTCTATGCCAATTACACGGCTAATCAGGAAGTGATGTCGCCGGCCATGCAGACATTGCGCCGTGAACTGCGCCAGGGCTTCCCTGACGGACGCTATCCCGAAAGCTTCCGTCACAAATTCTGCCGCCTAAGCCTTCCGCTGATGAAATATACCAATATACTGTCGTTCAACTGGCGGTGCATTGTCTTGTTTATCTCGTTGTTCGCAGGGATGCCCTGGCTATATTTCATATTCGAGCTGACAGTGCTCAACGCCTTGCTCGTCTATATGATTGTGCGGCACGAAAAAATATGCCGCACACTCACATTGGAGTTGCGGCAAGGAGATTATCAAAAGTGACTGAAGAAATCGGCTGTCAATCGTAACCGAGAAAATCACCGTTGATATCGAATATAAGTTCGGCATCATTGGTCAGTTCAACGATATATCCTCCGGTTACGGTGCGGGATATTTCCGTTATATTCTGAGTGGGAAAATTCGTGCTGAGATATGACGAGATTCCAAGCGGCACTATTTCAAAAGGCACATAATAGCCAAGTCCTGCGTCAATATCCGTCCATATGCCCTGAGCATTAAAATCGACTTCTGTGCCGTTGTCGAAATTAACTTCATAGCCGTTGTCCGACATGGTAATAGACGATATATTGTATGTCGAGAAATAATCATTGAGGAAAGCCTGGGCCTGCCTGGGAAGGTCGTTGAAATTTTTCACGCCGGCGAAATCGTCATCATCATCGTCGTTACAAGCCACAATGCACAGCGAAAGCATGATTGCTGGCAGAAGGAGAAAGAGTTTCCTAATCATTTTCATAGAGGGTATATTTTAGTTTAAAACAACTGCCGGAGAAGATTTGTTTTGTATGTACCCCTCCACTAATCGGAATTCTTAAGCAAATCACAAAAAACGGGCCGAGGTCTTGTCAACACCTCGGCCCGGCAGAGATTATCAGTAATGTTTATATCTTCAGATAGTAGAAGGGCACGCCATCAGACTTCGGGAAGCGTCTCGACATTTGCGGCAATCTGCTCGTCGGAGACTGTGTAATTGGCAAGGTCGCCTGCGAAGTAGCGGTCGTACGACGCCATATCAATCAGACCGTGGCCCGAGAGGTTGAAAAGAATGGTCTTGGGCGTGCCGGCCTCGTCGGAGGCACGTGCCTCGCGGATAGCAGCGGCAATGGCATGAGCCGATTCGGGGGCCGGAATGATGCCTTCGCTCTTTGCAAAGACTGTCGCAGCCTCGAAAGATTCGAGCTGCGGAATATCAACGGCATCAATCAGGCCGTTTTCTTTCAGACTGCTTACCACTGCTCCGGCACCATGATATCGCAGACCTCCGGCATGGATGTTCGCCGGTTCGAAATTATGACCGAGGGTAAGCATTGGAATCAGAGGTGTATAGCCGGCCTCGTCACCGTAGTCGTAGCGCATGGCGCCTCTCGTCAGTTTAGGACAGGCCATAGGCTCGGCGGCGATGAAACGGCTGTGACGCTCGCCGCTGAGATTATGACGGAGGAAGGGAAATGAGATTCCTGAAAAATTGGAGCCGCCGCCGAAACATCCTATCACCACATCGGGATATTCGCCGGCTATTTCCATCTGTTTCTCGGCTTCGAGGCCGATTACCGTCTGATGCAGTGCCACATGGTTGAGCACAGACCCCAGTGCGTACTTGCAGTTTGGAGTAGACATAGCCAGCTCTACGGCCTCGCTGATAGCTGTGCCGAGAGAACCCTGATAATTGGGATGTTCGGTGATTATTTTTCGACCGGCCTTGGTCGACATACTCGGGGAGGCGATAACTTCGGCTCCGTAAGTCTGCATTATAGAGCGGCGGTAAGGTTTTTGATTATAGGAGATTTTCACCATATATACGGCGAGGTCGATGCCAAACATTCTGGTAGCAAGCGACAATGCCGCTCCCCATTGCCCGGCGCCGGTCTCAGTGGTGATGTTCGTCACCCCCTGCTGTTTGCAGTAATATGCCTGAGGTATGGCTGAATTAAGCTTGTGGGAGCCTACCGGACTCACACTTTCATTTTTGAAATATATGTGGCAGGCAGTGCCAAGAGCTTTTTCAAGGCCACGGGCACGTACCAAGGGTGTCGGTCGCCAGATTTTATATAAATCGCGTACTTCATCGGGTATTTCAATCCACGAATCGGTGGTATTCATTTCCTGTCGTGATGCCTCTTCAGAGAAAAGAGGGAAGAGGTCTTCGGCCGTCAGCGGTTTCTTTGTGGCGGGGTTGAGCATAGGAGCCGGTTTCTCGGGCATGGAAGGTATGATATTGAACCATGCACGGGGAATGTCGGTTTCTGTCAGAAATATTTTCTTTGACTCGGACATGATAACTTAGTTCTTGATTTATACTTTAATTAGGTTTTTGCTATTCGGTCACAAAGTTAGTGATTTTAATTATTTTAAAACAAAAATTCTTAATAAATTTATACTTTGTGGCAAATTGTATTGAAATTTCATCAAAATCCAAAGAAATACCACAAACACATGGAGGCGGCCGACATTTCTGCCGGCCGCCTCTTACAATTTGTCACAATATTTTTTATTTATTTTCCATGTAGTACTCCATGAGCGCCACAGGTCCGTAGTGCCAGAGTTTCGTTTCCTCCCTCGCCAAATCGCGATATGTATTTGAATTGTAGATAGCCCTTATGGCATCGATGATGTCTACGTCAAAATTTTTAGCGTAAAGCATAGCCAACTGACTCACTTTATAAGGGAGTATCAGATACAGATTGTCAGCAGTGATATCTATCATAACGAATAAATATGTTTATATCACTTCATAATGAGTTATAAACTCTAAAAATTTAAGTGATTTTTCTGTATGAAAAAGATATTGGTCTGCCAGTTTATATGTTTTCAGCTCCGCAACAAGTGTTTCCTTGCTAATGATACCTCCTTCAAACAATGAAAACTGAGCGTAAACCTTATCGTCGGCCACCGGTCCGATAACAATGTCGTAGTCATGTTCGAAGCCTTGCATCATACGGTTTTTCATAACGAAATCAACCCATTCATCGTTTGCGTCTCCGAAAGACTTGATTTTTAGAGATTCCTTCAGGATGTCCTTATCAAACGAATATGAATTTACAAAACCTTTAGGCCAAACTGTTGTCATACGGTTACGAACAAGACGTTCGGCCTGCTCACGGGAAGTGGTAAGATAAAAACCTTTCCCAAAATCCAGAGTTCTGTTAGGCTCTCTGATTTCAGGACTGACAATTATTTCAGAGCTACCATGATATAACACAGTTTTCATTTGACAAGGACTTTAGAGTCGACAAGTTTATCAATATCGTTAAGAATCCACTGTATACTTTCAGTATGAAGCGTTTCGTAATGCTTGCTTAAATATTCAAGAATGCCTGCATCAGAAAGTATCTTCATGGATTTAGCTCCAAGAATTCCTTTTAAATGGGCGTATTGTTCTATGCAAAAGGTCAGGAATAACGAAATCGAGTCATCTCCGTTATAAGCCGAACTGTAAGTCTTATTTTTCTCCATAAAAATTATATTTCAGTATTATTTTACGCGAATGACGGTGAGGCCGTCTCGGACGGGGATGATTACTTTTTCGACGCCGGGGTCGGCGGTGACGAGGTCGTTGAACATGCGTATGCCCTCGGTCTGAGGGTCGTGAGCGTCGGGGTTGAGCACTTTGTCGGCCCAGAGGGTGTTGTCGGCAAGAATTACGGCTCCGGGCTTAAGATAGCGTCGCAGGAGCTGATAATACTGCACATAGCGCCGCTTGTTGGCATCGACAAATACAAGATTATAGTCGTTAGCCTCAAGCAAGGACGGAAGCAGCTCTTCGGCATCGCCTACATGAAGTGTCACCGGCCTGCCGGCAAAGAGCTCTCGGAGCTCATCGGCATGTTCGGCATCGACTTCGACAGTGTCGACATGACCGCGATTGTCCATGCCTTCGGCAAAACAGAGAGCCGAATAGCCGGTAAAAGTGCCGAGTTCGAGGACGCGGTCCGGCTTTATGAGACGCGTAAGCATCACCAGCAGCCGTCCCTGGATATGGTCGGTGCACATACGGGGATATAGACGGTGCAGATGCGTCTGCCGGTAAAGACGATGCAACTCTGCGGGCTCGGCGTCGATGTGGGCCTCTATGTAGTCGTCTTCGGTGAACATAGGTCAGTTATATTGTGTATTAAGCGTCACGGCATCCATGCCGGCGGCATCACCGGGATTGAGGACGAGCACCCACATGGCAGCGTGAGTAAGGAGCATGAGCACTACGAGAATCCATGTCACTTCGGGACGACGGGAGGCGCTGCGCCACTCGCAGATAGCACTGAAGAGCACATAGACGGGATAAAACCACAGCCATGTATCCACTCCGGCATTGGCTTCGCGCGCAGCCGCGAGCATCCAGGGATATGCGAGCACTGGCAGAGCGGCGATGATTATTGCTGCACGCGTCCACCACGGCACGAGGCTCGGAGGAGTTTCGATTATGCTCATTTCTTTGTATTTTTATTTTTCAGATAAGCCTCGACAGTGCAGGCAATGCCGCGCTCGAGAGGATAGTCGGCATGGAAACCGAAGTCGCGCACGGCATCGTCGACCGAGCACTGCCAGTTGCGCTGACGCATTATGCGGAACTTGTCGCGGTTGAGCGTCGAAGCCTCGGCTTTGAGCACGCCGATTTTCTCGGCCACATACGATGCTATGTAAGTAGTCCAGAGAGGCAGCTTTACGGGTATGACCCATTTACCGCCGAGAGCGCGGCCGACGATAGCCCGGAACTCTTTCTGAGTATAGGCGCGCGGCTCGCTGATTATATATTTGTGGTGCACGGTATTGTCCGAAGCAAGAGCGTCGTACATGGCACCTACAAGGTCTTCGACATAAATAAACGTGAGCATCTGCGGCCTGAAACCGACACTGAAATCGAAGTGGCGGTCGATGCACTCAATCATCATGAGGTAATCGCGCTCGTGAGGGCCGTATACGCCGGTGGGACGGAAGATAATCCACGGTAGCTGCGGAGTAGTCTCCAGGAAAGTCTCGGCCTTGATTTTGGAGAGCCCGTAGCGTGTGTTAGGATGTGGCATGGTCTTGCAGTCGGCCGGACGGCCCGTCTTTTCGTCATAAGGACCGAGAGCGCTGAGCGAACTCATATAGAGAAATTTGTCGGGAGCCATTTCCAGCCTGAGAAGAGCTGACACGAAATTGCGCAGATATATAAAATTCACGCGGTTGAAATCGGCGAAGTTCACAGCCTTTGTCGCACCGAGATTGTAAATTATATAATCCCAGCCACGCGGCGAGGGAGCCGACTGCTTCAGTGCATCGGAGAGTGCCTGAGGGTTGTCGTAGTCGAGCACGACAAATTTCAAGGCCGGGTCGGTGAGATAACGGCGCGAAGTACTCTCACGCACAGCTGCATACACATCGAAACCGCGGCGCAGCCCCTCGGCAGCGATAAAACCGCCGATAAAACCGCCGGCGCCAACGACAAGCAGAGTGGGTTTTGTTTCTTCTTTCATGACAAATGACTGATTATTGCCTTTTTATAACATGCCATAGTCTCACGTGCAAAGTTTTCGGCCGAGAACCGCTTAACATGACGCTTGCCGAGGCCGGCTTTCTTATCGTGGAAGACAACACTGTCGAGCAGATGCCGCACAGCGTCGGCACAGGCACCGACATCGTCGGGATGAACGTAAACGGCCCCTTCGCCACCGGCTTCCTCAAGACACGAGCCTGTGCAGGCCACAACGGGAGTTCCGACAGTGAGGGATTCAACTACAGGAAGTCCGAAACCCTCGTAACGCGAAGTATACAGCGACACCTCGGCACAGGCATAAAGCGCCGGGAGGTCGGCCAAGGGCACATTCTGCAAATGCATGACGCGGTCGGAGAGGCCGAGGCGCTCTATCTCGCGGCGCACACCGTCGGCATATGAGCCTTTCATAGAGCCGACAATCACGAGCTTGACCCGTTCGGGGAGCTCGGCGAGAGCGCGCACAGTAAGAAGCTGATTCTTACGCGGCTGTACAGTGCCGACCGATATTATATAACGCTCGGGCAACTTATATTTCTCCCTCACCTCCATTCGCTTAGTGGTGCCGACGGCAAGAGAGAATACAGGGTCGATGCCCTGATAGATTACATCAATTTTATCTTCGGGAATCCCGTAGTCGCTCATAAGGTCGCGCTTTGTACACTCGCTGATAGCAATCACGCGCGATGCAATCCGTGCAGAGCGGCCGTATTTGAAATCATAAAGCCTGCGGTCAATGGCGCTGTAGTCGTCCGGACAGCGCCGCCATATGAGGTCGTGAATGGTGACGACAGCCGGACAGACATCTTTAATAGTAAGAGGGAGCTCGTTGCTGAGTCCGTGGTAAACCGCCACGTCGTCTTTCTTAAGCTGCACGGGCAAATCGACAGTGCGCCAGAACGAGCGCGTAAGTCCCATATCGGGATGCCGCGACGGCACGAACAGCCCGACATTTTCACGGTCGAGCAGAGGCTTAAGCCTGTCGTTCTCCCTGAATTCGGGCGAATAGAGCCGGAAGCGCGCACCGGGGTATGCGAGCGAGAGAATATTGACCGCATAGCGGCTGTAGTTGCCCAGACCGGTGTTGTTGAGCACAGCACGCTTGCCGTCCATGCCTATGAGCATACCCTGTGTGTCCGATACCTTTTTCATCCGACAAACGAATTAATGCCTGCTGAGCAGGGCCTCGATGCCGAGCCTGTAAGAGTCAGCTCCGAACCCGGCCACGGTGCCGCAGCATACGGGGGCAATGACCGAACGGTGACGGAATTCCTCGCGGGCCTGCACATTGCTCATATGAACTTCAACGACGGGTGCCGGAATGGCAGCGATTGCATCGGCGATGGCATAGGAATAATGGGTATAGGCACCGGCATTGAACACTATGCCGATGCAGTCGGGGTCGAAGCCGGCGGCATGGAGAGTGTCGATAAGCTCGCCCTCGCCGTTATGCTGCTCGTGACGCAAATCTATCTCGGCAAAACGGATTCGGAGACCTTCGAGGATTGTTTCGAGAGTCTCGGTCCCGTAGATGCCGGGTTCGCGCTGTCCGAGCAGATTGAGGTTGGGTCCGTTGAGGATGAGGATGTATTTCATTTCATGTGTACTTTTTCAGTAGGGGGAAGCTCGTTGTTGCGACGGTCGACAGCCTCGACAACCTCATGGGCGAGATGAACGAACGACTGCGCCGACATGGTAGGCTCGAGCACAATGGGACGGCCCGAATCGGAATGCTCGCCGACCGAAGCCACCAGGGGGATACGCGCCAATACGGGCACGCCGTATTCGGCAGCAAGAGCGTCGACATTCTTATCGTCGCCGAAGAGGAAATAACGCTCGTCGGGATGCTTCTCGGGCGTAAACCATGCCATATTGTCGATAATTCCGAGCACGGGAACATTGATTTTTTCGTCGCGGAACATGGCTATGCCTTTCCGGGCATCGGCCAAAGCAACTTTCTGAGGCGTAGTTACCACAAGGGCACCGGTGAGACCGAGGGTCTGCACGAGCGTAAGGTGAATGTCGCTTGTGCCGGGAGGCATGTCAATGAGAAAATAATCAAGCTCGCCCCAGTCGGCCTGCTCTATAAGCTGTTTAAGTGCATTTGATGCCATGGCGCCACGCCATACGGCAGCGCTCGCAGGGTCGATGAGGAAACCGATAGAGAGTACTTTCACACCATATGCCTCGGCAGGGATAATGAGGTTTTTACCGTTGACCTCGTGCATATAGAGCTCTTCGCTTTCCACACCGAACATTTTAGGAATTGACGGGCCGAAAATATCTGCATCGAGCAATCCTACCTTATAGCCCTCGGCGGCGAGTGCCACGGCAAGGTTGGCAGCGACAGTCGATTTGCCGACACCGCCTTTGCCCGACGACACGGCGACAATATTCTTCACACCGGGGAGCACGGGCTCTTTCTCAACTACGGGAGCGGCCTTGCGTGTGGCCGTCCTGATTTCGACTTCGGCCTCGGGCGCTTTCATGTGTATTGCAGCCTCGGCTGTCTTGAGCAGCGATGCCATGAAGGGGTCGGTGGGCTTGTCGAAAATGAGTGTGAACGAGACGTGGTTACCGTTGATGCGAATATCGTCTTCGAGCATATTCATCTCAATGATGCTCTTGCCGGTACCGGGATAGCGCACTGTGGCCAGTGCATCGGTTATAAGGGAAGGATATAATGTCATAGCTTTTAGGGTTTCAATTCTGTAGAATAACAAATGAGGAGCCTCAATTATCCGCTCCGCCATGTATTTCCTCCTCGCCGGGCACATGTCCGCGCGAATAGCTTCGGTAGGTGTCGGGCTCGAGTTCGTCGGCACCCGGGGGCTCCTGAAGAGAGGGCTCGGTGCCTGGACGGAACAAAACATACTTTATGGTAAGACCGCGACTGAGCCACTGTTGCTCGTAATGCGTGCGGATGTTGAGTATGGGGTCTTCAGGCGAGAGAGTTGCGTAGAGGTCGGCTGTCGACTGAAGCACCTCAAGGCCGTTGTGCGTCACCATCATCGTGGTGTAATTATAAAGGAAGGGACTGTCGGTCTTAAGATGAATCAGACCTCCGGGAGCGAGCACACGGCGGTACATTTCGACGAAGCGCGTGCCGGTGAGGCGCTTGTTCACTTTCTTCATCTGCGGGTCGGGAAACGTAATCCATATTTCCGACACCTCGCCCGGGGCAAAAAATTTATCAAGCAACTCGATAGACGTACGTATAAACGCCACATTCTTCATGTCGTCGCGCATAGCGGCAGTGGCACCGCTCCAGATGCGTGCACCCTTGATGTCGATGCCTATGAAATTCTTGTCGGGGAAACGGCGGCCAAGTCCTACGGTGTACTCGCCTTTGCCGCAGCCGAGCTCGAGAACTATAGGGTTTTCGTTATGAAAAAAATCTTCGTGCCAGCGGCCGCGAAGCGGAAAACCGCCATCGCGCACACGGCCGAAAGGATATTGAAGAACGAGCGGATTATTCTCCAGCTCGGCGAATTTACGGAGTTTGTTTTTTCCCATCTGTTAACGGGCTAATTTTAGTATTGCCACAGCAGAGGATGCTGTGGTGCAACGAACAATATAAAGATTTGTATCGGACGACGAGGTATCTGCGTATGCCGTCGTACCCGAAACTTTCAATGACATGAGGAAGCGCCCTGCGGCATCAAAAAGCTCGACGCATGATATTTCGTCTCCGTCGGTCTCGATTTCGAGTATCTTGCCGTTGAAGCGTCCGCGAATACTATGCGTATGCGGGGTATCGGGGACGGAGACACCCGATTTTCCGAGAATCATAAAATCCTGCCACACCGGAGCGGCAGAAAAGTCGTCAACCATACCGTCGCCTACAGTGAGAAGTACCTCAGCCTGCTCAATACCCTCAAATACTCCTTCTCCAAGAGCCGGAACAACCGCGACATCTTCAGCCGAGATGCTTTTGAGGGAAGTCATGCCGTCCATGGCATGGTCGTTGAGCAAGGATATGCCTTCAGGAAGATTGACAGCGGTCACCGAAGACGCACCTTTGAGGGCATAACGGCCCAGTGAGGCCGCTTCTGACGGCAGCTCCACCGACTTCAGAGACCCGGCGCCAGTAGCGAAATAATCGGGCACATTGTTAGCGGAGCCCATTGAGAGATGCTCGAGTGCTGTGCAACCCATGAGCGCGCCCCGCCCTATACGGGCCTTGTCGGAGACTGAAAATGATGTAAGCGCCCTGGAATCTGCAAAAGCTCTCTCTCCAACGACGTCAAGTAAGGGACAGCCGGCCAAAGACACTTCCCTAAGACCACTGCCTGAATATGACGAAGCGCCCAATGAGCGCAAGCGGTCGCCGAAATCAAAAGCGGCGAGCGAAACAGCTCCACGGAAGGCCGACGCACCAATCGAGATACAGGCGTGACTGCCTTCGACAGTGGCAAGCGACGGGCAATCGGCAAAATCGCCATTGGCTATCGTCGCAATATCTACGAGAGTCACCTTTTTCAGTGCGGAACAATTGGCGAAAGTATAACCCTCCGTTGAAGTTCCTCTGACGGTTGCTGTTTCAAGCTCCGGACAGCCGGCAAAAGCTCCCGTGCCGAGCGCAGAGACGGTTTCAGGAATATCAACATTCTGCAGCCGTGTGCCGGCGAAAGCGAAATCACCCACAGTAAAACGACCGCTCTGCGGGAAGACAACCGCAGCGAGCTTTGTGCCGGCGAATGCCCCGGCGGGGATGCCATCGGAGACAATGCAGCCCGACAAATCGAGGCGTCGGAGAGATGGCATTTCCGACCCTATATAAAGTAAATCGGAAGCATCGGCCTGACCTTTGAGCACAAGTTCTGTCACGGCAGACGGCTCAGCCACCATACCGCTGAGTGTCCCCGGAGCACATGTCAGCTCGAGTGCAGACGCATATAGCGACAGCACAGACGGCAAAACCGCGGACACCACAAAGCGCGTAATTGTTTTCATATGGCAAAATTACTATTTTTCTGCGGTATGACAAAGGCTCCAGGCCCTTTTACGCGTTGTCGTTACGCTTTAGTGATGCGCAAAGAGTATGTCAGTTTTTTGCAGGTTTTGTGTTCTTCCAGTTTTCGAGGTCCTTTTTAGCTTTTTCCAGCTCAAATTTCGCTCCGTTGATGTTGCTGTCGCTCAAGGCATGGGGAAGGCCGTGACTGATTCTGTCGGCCTTGATTTTTTCGTTTTCCCTGATGACACTTTTGTTAAAATCGATTTTATCTTGCGCTTCTCTGATATGCGAATCGATTTCGGACTGCGTCCATGAATACGACATGACATTTCCACCGTTAGCCAGGGCATTCTGCTGAGCGACAATCTCGCGCGGACGGATATCGGTGTCGGCGTTTATCTGTGACATCGCCGTATCCATGAGCACGTTGAAATTAAGGTCGACGCCATTGCGGCTCAAATTGTTGTATGTGTCGTAGGCCTGACGCATATGTCGCTCGCGCAAATCCTGTCCGGGATGCGTTTCACAGTCCCCGAGGCCGTCGAATGTGTGAATAACTTTTTCAATGTCAAGACCCTCGGCAGCGGCACGGAATCCCATCCATTTATCCGAAATAAGCTCGGACTGCCATGGAGAAATCTGTCCCTGCGCATACATGAGCTGTGTGAGCTGGTGAGCTACCTCATGCGTGGCAATCAGCGACAGAGTGTCTTTGTCGTGCACACCGTAATGCATAAGTTCATTTCGGTCGATGCACATCGAATCGTCGTACATAGTCGTGGGATTACCGAGATTGACATGAGTGCCGAGGCCTTCGACTACAGGAGAAGGTGCAAGACCGAAAAAACCGTATGCGCTTACCACGGCTGAATTAATCACATCGGAAGGCAGTCCGTATTCATGTGCCGACTGAAGAAATGAATCCATAGTGTATCTATGAAAAGTATCGGTCGGCAGAGTATGCTGGTCATCACCTAAAAAGGTGGGATGAAATTGTGTAGGGTCGAATGTAGCATCCATTTTTACAGTAAATTAGATGTTTTTAAGATATAATCAGAAACTCGGGCTCATGACAACATAGTCAAAAAACGAGTCATCAGATGATTTGCCGCTGTGAGGATGAGAAAGTAGGAGAATCATCATCTAAGTTGAGAAGACTCTTGGCTATAGAACGGAGGTTGTTACTTACCGTGCTTTTTAAATCGTCGAAATACAATTTGTCTTCCTTTTTGGCTACGCTTGTTCCAACGTCAGAATGAACAACATCGTGGTGAAGAAAAACATATTCAATCCAATCCTGAGCGACTTTACTCGCCCAGAAATCCACTCTCAGGTATAACGACTCTTTCTTTACAATCTCTTTGAGATTAGTTTTTTGAATTGACTCTACAAACTCGGAATGAATATCTGCGGCCATTTTCAAGCCAACATCTGAAAAATCATCGACATCAAGCATGAAACGATTCAGGTCTTTCGCCGATTCAAACACCAGCTCATTTGTGTATTTTTTATGCGATTTCACGATTGACGGAATCAAATCATCAATCATAAGCGGATATATCTCGTTTTTGAATCTTTCCGTACCCTCTTTTTTTAGCAAAGGACGGAGAGTGTCGCGCAAATCAACGAAATCTGTAATCGCACGCATTTTTTCAATTCCCTGTTTCTTTATGTCGGCACCAAGACTCACAATCTGCCTACGGTATCTGTCGACATAATTGTTAAACATGTCGGAATAACAAATTTTGGAACTGAAAGGTGTACGACGGCCAAATGCTTCAAGCCAATTTCGACGCAGACATTCACATTGCAACTCACGCAATGAAGCCTGCGGCAGAAGTCCGCTAACTTCGGAACTGTCGCATACATATTCCCATACCATAGCCTGCACATCCTGCGGCAACAAAAGTATTGCCGGATTCGTGCTATCGTCGATAAAACCCGACGCGGCAAAAGCCTGCTGAGCGTGCAACGGCCCGTCGACAGCACGGCAATAATCAAGGATAGCCTCACTTTCGTCGAGTTTGCTTAGCAGGCCGTTGTCGGTCATATCACGGAGCAGCTTAACATATGCGCCGTAATAAGCACCGATAACCTCTTCGTTCAGATTCAATGCACCGGCGGAGACAAGCGTCAGAAGCTGAGGCACCTCACGGTAATGCACCCAGCCGTAGCAGTCGGAAATGTATGTGAGGTACGCACATAAATCGTCCGCAAGAGACTTAAGATTATTGACGTTTTTAAACTTGACGGTCTCACCGAAAGAATATGACAGCGCATGGCCGCAATTCCGGTCGAAGATATTCCACATCGACAAGCCGAAACTTACCTCGCCCTGCGCAGAGCCTGAAGGAGAGACAACAATCATCGGAACGTCCTTTATAAACGAATGGATGTTGCGAGCCTCAATCTCGTCGCATTCTTTAAGAGAGTTTGCCCAGCAGTCCTTGAGCAGAATCACGTTATGGCCTCTTGCCGCAGTTAGATAATTTGAGGTGAACTCAAAAACAAGTTCCTGCAGTTCATTCAACGACCCGTTCAGTTCTTTATCCGCACCCGGTGCCACGAGCAGAAAACAGGGCTGACGGCCGTCAGTCTCAATCATTTCGTCGGGCAGCAGCGATGAAGAGCCGCGGAGCGCAATCGGCGACACGTTCAGCGGCCACTTGGTGTAGGCCTCAATCTGTTCGGCTATTATACTGAGGTTTTCGGCATTGCCTTTTCGCTGCTGTTCAAGCAAGAACCTATGCAGTTCGCGTTCGGATTCGAGACGCTCGCAATATAAACGGCGCGACATCTCGAGCATTTGTTCCTGAGCGTTCTTCTGCGCCGCCTTTTTATACTCTTCGAGTTTATTGGCGGCGGATTTGCTCACCATACTGCTGATGAAGTTGAAGCCTATGGCAATGAGAGCTATTGTAATCGGGTCCATACTATTTCATGAGGTATTTGAAATCAGTATTCAACAAAGTTTTTTCAACCGCGGAGTAAGCATCCATTACTTCCTTACGGATTTGAGGCAATTCGATAAGGGTGCCGAGAGTGGAACTCATGCCGAACTTCTTGCCTGAGAGCATACTTTTCGCTATATCGCCGGCAAAGGCAGCCGAGCCATAAAGGAGGTCGCAGGCAGCGGCATAGTTGCCGGCAGCCGCCGGCTTGCAGCCGAAACAGCGGCATACGGTGAAATTGTTGTTGCCCGTCCTGAGCGACCAGGTGGCCACGTCGACCATCAGCCGTCCGTCGGATTCGTCAAGAAAGAGCACCACGCTCGGAATTCCCTGCATGACATAGTACAGATTCATCACATCGCTGAGCGTGCTGCGGCTCTGCTGGAGCCAGCCGCTGATAAACGACGTAGAGTACACGCTATTGCCTGCCGGAGTAGATTTTACTCTGTCGCGAAGGTCCTTGCATACACGCACATAGTTGTCTTTCAGCTGCATTCCGAAAGAACTTGCCGCCTGCTGCAATGCCGGGGTCCATGCCACAAGCAACTGAAGCTTAATGTTTTCCGGAGCGGAATTCGCCAGAAGTTCGGCCCGCGGAGTGTCGAGACTGTTGATTGTCATCGAGAACTGACTTTGCCAGAAGCGCTCACAGAAAAACTTGAAGGCCTGCTGTTCGCGCAAATTTGCAAACTGACGGCTGTTAGTCTCAATCTGAAAAGCAATATTCTGAGCATAAGAGCGCCGGAGATAGTCGCACTCGAGTTCATACTTATCACGGTCAAAAGTATCTTTTTCTGCTTCTTTCTTCAATTTCTCAATCTTCTTGTTCACATCATTATGAGAGAGAAGACTCATGAAAAGGTTGTAAGCCGAATAGAGAAGAGCAAAGTAAGGAATCGAACTTTCTTTCGAGCACGTTTTCAAGCATTGATTTAAAGATTCGTCCATGATGACAAATTATTTTTTCATGATATTCATATAACAGAGACAGCGCAAACCGGCTGTTTATCACCGCCGCGTCAGTCCGGGGAGTAAGCCTTCCGTTCATCCGGCAAAACGCCCGATGCAAATTTATGTATTTTTCGTGAACCTTATCACTCGGGAAATGAAAAAATTAAATGCGAATGAGGGGAAAACGGGAAGAAAAAGCTTGTACCGAACAGTGAGATGCCTGCACGCGCATTCGGAGGCTATCGTTTTTTCCTTAGTAAATAGCTATTGTGGTGATATTATGTAATTCTGTGCAGGTACTAAGCTGAAAGGAAGTGATTTCAAAGCGCTTTTAATTAAAAATTTGTGGAAACGGCATAAAAACCGTAACTTTGCCATAGATTAGCGGGCATAGCGCCCGGTCGGCCGGGAGTGCTTCGGGGCTTCCGGTATAAACCATTGTATATAAAAGATATAGACTATATATGAACCCACGAGAACTGAGTGAACAAGAAGTGCTTCGCCGTAACAGTATGGCGGAGCTTCGCCGTATGGGCATAGAGCCCTATCCTGCCGCCGAGTATCCGGTAAGCGGACACAGCGATGAAATCAAGGCTAATTTCACCGAAGACGGCGAACGCCGCGAGGTGTCGGTGGCCGGCCGTATCATGAGCCGCCGTATTATGGGCAAGGCTTCGTTCGTAGAGCTTCAGGATGCCCGCGGCCGCATTCAGATTTATATCTCACGCGACGATATCTGCCCCGGCGAGAACAAGGACCTCTATAACATAGTGTTCAAGAAGCTTCTCGATATCGGCGATTTCATCGGCGTACGCGGTTATGTGTTCCGCACTCAGACAGGCGAGATTTCTGTACACGCACAGGAGCTCACTGTGCTCAGCAAGAGCCTCCGTCCCCTGCCGATTGTCAAGATGAAGGACGGCGTGAAATACGATGCCTTCGACGACCCCGAGCTTCGCTACCGCCGCCGCTACGTCGACCTTATTGTCAACGACGGAGTGAAGGAAATCTTTCTCAAACGCACCAAGGTCTACACTTCGATGCGCGAGTACTTCAACAACGCCGGCTATATCGAAGTGGAGACTCCCATACTTCAGTCGATTCCCGGCGGCGCTTCGGCCCGTCCGTTCATTACACACCACAATGCCCTCGACATACCCCTCTATCTCCGCATCGCCGACGAGCTTTACCTGAAGCGTCTTATAGTGGGCGGTTTTGAAGGCGTATACGAGTTCTCGAAGAACTTCCGCAACGAGGGTATGGACCGCACTCACAACCCCGAGTTCACATGCATGGAGATTTATGTCTCCTACAAGGACTACAACTGGATGATGGATTTCACTGAGCGAATGCTTGAGAAAATCTGTCTGGACGTGAACGGCACCACAGAGGTGAAAGTCGGCGACAACATAATCAGTTTCAAGGCTCCTTTCCCCCGTGTGACCATGGCCCAGGCCATCAAAGAGCATACCGGCGTAGACATCACCGGCATGAGCGAGGACGAGCTGCGTGCCGCAGCTAAGAAGCTCGGTGTCGAAGTCGACGAGACTATGGGCAAAGGCAAGCTGATTGACGAAATTTTCGGCGAGACATGCGAGGGAACCTATATACAGCCTACATTCATCATCGATTATCCTATTGAGATGTCGCCCCTTACCAAGCGTCACCGCGACAATCCAGAGCTCACCGAGCGCTTCGAGCTTATGGTGAACGGCAAGGAACTTGCAAACGCCTACTCGGAACTCAACGACCCGATTGACCAGTACGAGCGCTTTGTGGAGCAGATGCGACTGAGCGAGAAAGGCGACGACGAGGCCATGATTATCGACGCAGACTTCATCCGTGCGCTCGAGTACGGTATGCCTCCCACATCGGGTATGGGTATCGGCATGGACCGTCTTGTGATGCTCATGACCGGCCAGTCGGCTATTCAGGAAGTGCTTCTCTTCCCCCAGATGCGCCCCGAAAAAGTGGAGAAACGCGACAGCGACGAAGCGTTCACAGCGCTCGGTGTGCCCGCAGAGTGGGTTGGCCCGCTCCGCAAGACAGGCATCAATACAGTGGCCGCTCTCGCCGAGGCCAAACCCAACAAACTCTTCCAGGATATCTGCGGCATAAACAAGAAAAACAAACTCGGACTCACCAGCCCCGGTGCCGACGGCGTGGAGGCATGGGTCGAGGCAGCAAAAGCCTGAGGCTGTATATTCTAAATCCTCTGCCATGGCAAAATATCTTTTTCCGGGTCATATAGCCGTGATGGGCGGCGGCAGCTGGGCCACAGCGCTGGCCAAGCTGCTGCTCCAGAACTGCGATACCATCACATGGTATATGCGGCGCGATGACCGTATTGATGATTTCAAGCGCCTGAGGCACAACCCCGCATATCTCACCGATGTGATTTTCGACATCGAACGAATCAATTTTTCGAGCGATATCAACGAAGTCTGTACCGTAGCCGACACTCTGCTGCTGGTGATGCCATCGCCGTATTTCAAAGACCATATCGATAAAATCAAAGTCGATATATCGAATAAAAGCATTATATCGGCGGTGAAGGGCATCGTGCCTGACAGCAATCAGCTGATTACAGATTATATGATAGAGCGGTTCGGTGTATCCCGCGACCGTACACTGGTCATATCCGGTCCCTGTCATGCCGAGGAAGTGGCGCTCGACCGTCCCGCTTATCTCACAGTGGGGTGCACCGACATACACAATGCCGAACTTGTGGCCCCCTGTCTCAACGGCAAGCACAACCACACCATTCCTTCGAGCGATGTTGACGGCATAGAGTATGCCGCCGTACTCAAAAACGTATATGCTATTGCCGCCGGCATTCTTCACGGCATGAAAATCGGCGACAACATGACCGCCATTCTCATCTCTAACGCAATCCGTGAAATGGAACGCTTCCTCGACGCCGTATCGCCCCGTCCGCGTCATATATGCGATTCCGTCTATTTAGGCGATTTGCTCGTCACAGCGTATTCGCGCTTCTCACGCAATCACAACTTCGGTTCGATGATTGGGCGCGGCTACTCGGTGAAAGCGGCCAGAATGGAAATGGAGCAGACTGCCGAGGGCTACTACGGCGCAAAGTGCATCCATGACATAAACGAGCGTTGCGGCGTGGATATGCCGATTGCGAATGCTGTGTATTCAATACTGTATAACGGTGTTTCGGCTGCGAGAGCATTCTCGGCCATAGCACCTCTGATGGACTGAACCCAATGGACCGCGACCCTTCGAAAAAACTTCTCGGAATGAATCCGGAGCAACTCGGCGCTGTGGCGGCTGCAGTTGGTCTCAGGTCCTTTGCTGCACGTCAGATTGCATCGTGGCTCTATGTGAAGCGTGCCGTGTCAATCGGGCAGATGACAGATTTGTCTAAAAACGCACGTGCGCGCATGGATGCCGAGGGTTACTATGTGGGGCGCGAGGAACCTAAACTCGAAGCCCGAAGCACCGACGGCACTGTGAAATACCTCTTCGAAGGTGTCAGAGGACGCGATATAGAGGCCGTATATATTCCCGACAAAGACCGTGCTACGCTGTGTGTGTCGTCGCAGGCCGGCTGCCGCATGGGCTGCCGTTTCTGCATGACGGGCCAGGGCGGATGGCAGGGCAATCTTGACACCGGCGCAATCATCAACCAGATACTTTCCATTCCTGAGAGCGAATCGCTCACCAACATAGTATTTATGGGAATGGGCGAGCCTACCGACAATATAGAGGCAGTGCTCGGAGCCATCGACATACTGACTTCGCCGTGGGGCATGGCATGGAGTCCGCGGCGCATAACGGTGTCGACTATCGGCAAGCCCGAAGGCGTGCGCCTGTTGCTCGACCGCACCCAGGTGCATATGGCGATAAGCGTGCATTCGCCGTTCGCTCTCGAGCGCGAGCGTCTCATGCCCGTGGAAAAGGCATTTCCGATGCGCGATATACTGCCTATGCTCCGTGACTACGATTTCGCGCATCAGCGCCGTCTCTCGGTGGAGTACACCATGTTCGCCGGTATAAACGATGACGAGCGCCATGCCGATGCCCTTGCCCGGGAGCTCAAGGGCACCGATGCGCGTGTCAATCTTATCCGTTTTCACCGCACTCCCGGTTTTGAGGGACGGCCGAGCGACCGCGCCGTAATGGAGCGTTTCCGCGACCGTCTCAACGAACTTGGGGTTGTCGCCACCATACGAGCTTCGCGCGGCGAGGACATCGATGCCGCCTGCGGTATGCTCGCAGGAAAGAAACAGTCAAACAACTGAAAGAAATGAACAACAGAAAAATAAAGGTGGGTATCACCCACGGAGACACCAACGGCATAGGCTACGAAGTGATGCTCAAGATGCTTGAGGATACCCGTATCGCCGACCTCTGCACAGTCGTAGTTTACGGTTCGGGCAAAGTAGCATCGTTTTACCGCAAGGCCATGGAGCTGCCTCAGGTGCAGTTCAACCGCATAGACACAGCAGCTGAAGCCAAAGACGGCGCCTATAATATAATCAATGTTGTAGGCGAAGACCTCAAAGTTGACCCCGGCACGGCATCGGAAGAAGCCGGAGCCGCCGCACTTGCAGCCCTTGAGGCCGCTGTCGCCGACCTCCGTGCCGGTGATATAGATGTACTGGTCACAGCTCCTATCAACAAACATACCATACAGAGCAGCTCTTTCAACTTCCCGGGCCATACAGAGTACCTTGAGACCTCGTTCAATACTGATGACGCTCCCTGTAAGGCCCTTATGATAATGTGCGCCGACAAGCTCCGCGTGGCTTTGCTTACAACCCATACTCCGTTTGCCAAGGTAGCCGAGGCTGTTACCAAAGAGGCTATTGTTGAGAAGCTCAAGCAGTTCGACCGCTCGCTTCGCCGCGATTTCGGCGTACAGTCACCGCGTATCGCCGTGCTGTCGCTTAATCCGCATGCCGGAGAGGACGGTCTGCTTGGGAGTGAGGAGAAAGACATCATTATCCCTGCAATCAAAGAGGCCCGCGACGAGCGTATACTCGCTTTTGGTCCGTACGCATCCGACGGCTTCTTCGGAAGCGGCAACTACACGGCTTTCGACGGTGTGCTTGCCATGTATCACGACCAGGGCCTCACCCCGTTCAAGACGCTTGCCATGGATTCAGGAGTGAATTTTACTGCCGGACTCCCTGTGGTACGCACTTCACCCGACCATGGCACCGGCTATGACATAGCGTGCAAGAACGAGGCAAATCCCGAGTCGATGCGCTGCGCGCTCTATACGGCTATCGACATATACCGCCACCGTATCAATTACGATGAGGCTTACAGTCATCCGTTGCGTCATCAGCATCTCGAAAAAGAAAAGTCAGGTAAACCCGAGCGCGATGCCGTCGCTGCGGCATCGGCTGCTCCTAAAGAATAAAACAAGGACATTAACAATATGCATTACGCCATAGTTGCCGCCGGCGAAGGGTCGCGCATGGTTCATGAGGGTGTGGCACTTCCTAAGCCGCTTGTAGAGCTTGAAGGCAAACCTATGATTGGACGTCTCATCGACCTTTTTGCCTCATACGAACCCGAGTCGCTCACTATAATAATCAACAACAGCATGAACGACGTGCGGCAGTATCTCGAAAGTATCGTTTCCGGACTTGCTTTTCCGGTGGAAATCATACAGAAAGATACAAGCGGGTCTATGGAAAGTGTTTATGAGGTGTCACATGCCTTCGACCGCGGCAAGACAGTGCTCTCCACGGTCGACTCTGTGTTCTCGCGCGACGAGTGGAACAAATTCATCCGTGACTTCGCTGCCAATATGTCGGACGATGGCCTTTTCCCCGTCACAGATTTCATCGATGATGAAAAACCCCTGTATGTCGACACCGATGCCGAAGGATACATCACTGCTTTCCGCGACGAGCCCTCGCCCAACGATTTTTATATATCCGGCGGCATCTACGGCATCACGCCTGAATGCAACAAAGTGCTTGCCCGCTGCCGTGAGCGCGGTGTGCACAGTCTTCGCGGCTATCAGCGTACTTTAGTGGCCGAAGGACTGCGCCTGAAGGCATATCCTTTCTCCAAAATCGTAGATGTCGACCATGCAGGTGACATTGATACCGCCCGGGCCTTTTTGGCCGAATGCAACCAATAATCCGATATTATGAGCGAACAGGAAGACGACATCCTCTTTGACGATACACCTCAGCAGCTGAATGCCGAATATAGTGAGGACGATATACAGACCCTCGACTGGAAAGAGCATATACAGCGGCGCCCCGGCATGTATATAGGCAAGCTCGGCGACGGCACCAACAGTGACGACGGCATATACGTGCTGCTCAAGGAGGTGCTCGACAACTCGATTGACGAGTATATGATGGGTTTCGGCAAAGTAATTGCAGTTGATGTCGATGCCGTGTCGGCCACTGTACGCGACTACGGCCGCGGCATACCTCTCGGCAAGCTTATCGACGTATCGTCGAAGATGAACACCGGCGCGAAATATGATTCGGCGGCGTTCAAAAAGTCCGTCGGCCTCAACGGCGTGGGCATAAAGGCTGTCAACGCGCTTTCCACATCGTTTGAAATTACTGCTTTCCGCGACGGCAAGTGCAAGCGAGCCCTATACAGTATGGGTTCGCTAATCGAGGAAAGTGAAATCGAAGACACCGACGAGCCAAACGGCACCCTCGTGCGCTTCACTCCCTCGTCCGATATTTTCAAGGGCTATGCCTTCCGCGAGGAATTCATAATTCCCCTGCTCAAAAACTATACATTCCTCAACACCGGCCTTGCAATCAATTTCAACGGCACACGTTGTCTGTCGCGTCACGGTCTGCTCGATTTGCTCAAGGAAAACATGACTCAGACACCTTTGTATCCTATCATACATCTCAAGGGACAGGATATAGAGGTGGCAATAACACATGTGAACCAGTACGGCGAGGAATATTACTCATTCGTCAACGGGCAGCATACCACACAGGGCGGCACGCATCTGAGCGCTTTCAAGGAAGCTGTGAGCCGAACTATCAAGGATTATTTCAACCGCAACTTCGAGTACTCCGACATACGCAACGGCATGGTTGCCGCCGTGGCCGTGAAGGTTGAGGAGCCGGTGTTCGAATCGCAGACAAAGACGCGTCTCGGCTCTCGTGAGATGTCGCCCGACGGTGTGACAATCGCCAAATACATAGGCGATTTTATCCGCAAGGAGCTCGACAACTATCTGCACCGCAACCTTGAGGTAGCCGATATAGTTCTCAAAAAAGTACAGGAGAGCGAGCGCGACCGCAAGGCAATGGCAGGCGTCGCCAAGAAAGCACGCGAAACAGCCAAGAAGGTGAGCCTCTACAACCGCAAGCTCAACGACTGCCGGGTGCATCTCAACGATACTCGCGGCAACGATGAGAAAAAGGAAGCCTCGTCGATTTTCATTACCGAGGGCGACTCGGCCGGCGGTTCGATTGAGAAAGTGCGCAATGTGGAGACACAGGCTGTGTTCAAGCTCCGTGGCAAGCCCCTCAATACCTACGGCGCTACCAAGAAAGAATTGTATACCAATGAGGAGTTCAGTCTGCTTCAGGCGGCCCTCAACATAGAGGACGGCATCGAGGGACTGCGCTACAACAAGGTGATTATCGCCACTGATGCCGATGTCGACGGTATGCACATACGTCTGCTCATGATTACATTCTTCCTGCAGTATTTCCCCGACCTGATTAAAAAAGGTCATGTGTATGTGCTCCAGACACCGCTTTTCCGAGTCCGTAACAAAAAGACTGCCAAACGCACTGCCAAGGCCAAAAAGGGTGACAATCCCGACGATACGGTATATTGCTACACTGACGAGGAGCGGGTTGAGGCTATCCGTCGGTTCGGTGACAACTCCGAAATCACACGATTCAAAGGTCTCGGTGAAATTTCTCCTGAGGAATTCCGAGGCTTTATCGGTCCCGACATGCGCATTGACCGTGTAAGTCTTCGCAAGGAAGACGGTGTGGCCGAGGTACTGGAGTTCTACATGGGCAAAAATACCATGGAGCGTCAGAATTTTATCATAGACAATCTCGTCATAGAAGATGATACAGAAATTGACCGGTTCTGAGGGGCGTACGGCTGTATTTGCCGGTTCCTTCGACCCATTTACACGCGGTCATGACGACATAGTGCGCCGCGGACTCGAGCTTTTCGACCACATCGTCATAGCTATAGGAGTGAACGCATCCAAACCCGGTGCCCAGACGCGTGCGGCCGACAGCGCCACTGCAATCCGGCGCCTTTATGCCGATGACCCCAGAGTGGAAGTGGCCGTCTACACCTGCCTTACTGTAGACTTCGCCCGTTCGCTCGGCGCACAGTTTCTTCTCCGTGGTGTCCGCTCGGTTAAGGATTTCGAATACGAACGCGATATGGCCGATATCAACCGCCAACTTTCGGGCCTCGAAACCGTTATATTATTTAGCAGCCCCGAGCTCTCTGCCGTTTCGTCATCGGTCGTTCGAGAACTTGCTGCCTATGGCCACGACGTTTCGGCCTTCTTACCCCAATAACAGCATAAAACATAGCTTCTATGAAAAGTCTTATACTTCCGCTGATTGCATTACTTGCATTTGCCGCTTCGGCCCAGCGCCCGCAGCAGATGCCTATTCAGATAGAGCCTGCGCAGAAACTCAATGCCGCACGCGCGATTATCGAGAATTATTATGTGGAGAACGTGGACAACGACACCATAGTCACCGAGGCAATCAAAGCCATGCTGAACACGCTTGACCCGCACTCGGCATATTCGACACCGGCAGAGACCAAGGAATTCACCGAGCCGCTCAACGGCAAGTTCAGCGGCATCGGCGTGCAGTTCACCATGCAGCAGGATACGGTCTATGTGATACAGACGGTGCCGGGCGGTCCGTCGGAAAAAGTAGGCATACTCGCCGGCGACCGCATCGTGGCTTCCAACGATACTGTCATTGCAGGCAAGAAGATGAAAAACACCGATGTGATGAAGCAACTCCGCGGACCCAAGGGTTCGGTAGCGCGTCTTAAGGTAAAACGTGGTCCTGAACTGATTGATTTTGCAGTGACTCGCGACGACATACCTATCTATAGTGTCGACGAGACTTTCATGTCCGACCCCACCACCGGCTACATACGCATCACCCGCTTTGCAGAGAGTACGGCAAAGGAGGTGCAGGATGCCATTGCCAAGCTGCGTAAAAAAGGCATGAAGAATCTTATACTCGACGTAAGCGACAACGGCGGCGGCTATCTCGGGGCTGCTTTCGAGCTTGCCTCCGAGTTCCTCCCCAAAGGCACTCCGGTGGTAAGTACTGCCGGACGCGCCACTGAGCCCTTTACCTACGCTACAGAGAAATCCGGTGATTTCCTCGACGGACGAATTGTAGTCATGGCCAATCAGAATTCGGCGTCCGCTGCTGAAATCCTCGCGGGAGCCCTTCAGGACAATGACCGAGCGCTTGTAGTAGGACGCCGTACCTTCGGTAAGGGTCTCGTACAGCGTCCGTTCCCCTTCCCCGACGGCTCGATGATACGTCTCACCGTATCGCGCTATTATACCCCTTCGGGCCGCTGCATACAGAAGCATTATGATAAAGGCCACAGCGAGGAATATCAGCTCGAACTTCTCAACCGTTATCAGGACGGTGAACTCTGGAGCGCCGACAGCATCGCGCGTCCCGATTCGCTCAAATATGAGACACTGCGCTACAAACGTCCCGTTTACGGTGGCGGCGGCATCATCCCCGACGTATTCGTTCCGGCCGACACATCATACTACAGCGTTTACTACCGCGACCTCGTCGCAAAAGGAATTGTAAACCGCGTGTCGGTGAACTATGTCGATGCCAACCGTGCCACTCTGCGCAAGACATATCCCACAGAGGAAGACTTCTATAACCGCTTCACTGTGCCTCAGGAACTGATAGATAAGCTTATCGAAGCAGGCAAAGCCGATAAGGTCGAGTTCAACGAAGAACAGTGGGAGCGCTCCAAGCCTCTTGTTCTCGCCATAATCAAAGGCCTTCTTTGCCGCGACTTATATGAGGACGGCTCTTATTTCCGCTCCATGACACCAATCAACAAGGATTATCAGTCGGCCCTGCAGCTGATAAACGACCCTGAGAGATATCAGAATCTGCTTACGGGCAAGATGAATGAATACAAGAAATAATACAGATAACCGGCGCGTGGCGTCATGAAAATACACGGGAGCGGGTCTCAGACCCGCTCCCGTGTATTTTCAAACCATATTATTTATGCATCATAAAGATTTTCTGTTTATAACTTTTACACCCTGCGGAGCTTTCACTTCGGCGATGTCTTTGCCTGCGGAATCCTTTGTCACGCTTATTTCCACCAGACCTTTAGGAGTGGGGAAAGTGCCTTTTGCCCATGAGAGCCTGCCCAGACAGGGATTGATTTCAATTACTTCACATCCGGGAGCGACAGGCCGTACTCCAAGTACATTGGCAGTGAGCCACGATGTAGGACCCGATGCCCAGCCGTGGCACAGGCTGAGGCGCAGACCTTTGTAACAGTACGCTCCGCCGTCGGCATGGATGTCGTAAGTTCCTTCAGGGACGAAGCCGTCGATTCGGCCGGCTTTGGCGACATCATTGTAATCCAAATCCTCCCAGAAAGTGGTTGCTCTCAGGTCGAGCATGGCGCCCCAGTAATCCGACATGATTTTACAGGCTTCATCGGTATATCCTGATTGCTGATACCCGGTTCAAATTGCGCTTTTTTTTTGCGGCAAAAAGTTCAATGGGGCAAAATTTTGCGTAATTTTGCCACTGATAACCAATCGATGGAATCAGCAGAAGCAAAAAATTTTGTTATGAAATACGAATACGACTATCTTGTAATCGGCTCCGGCATCGCCGGCATGAGTTTCGCCCTTAAGGTGGCCCGCGAGGGCGTGCGGGTCGCGCTGGTATGCAAGACCACCCTCGAAGAAGCCAATACAGCATTGGCTCAGGGCGGTGTGGCGTCGGTTACGAACCTTGAAGTTGATGACTTTGAGAAACACATACACGACACAATGGTTGCGGGCGACTGGCTCAGCGACCCCAAGGCTGTCGAGAAAGTGGTGCGCAACGCACCCTCGCAAATCAAGCAGTTGCTTGACTGGGGCGTGAACTTCGACCGCAAGGCCGACGGCACCTTCGATTTGCACCGCGAAGGCGGCCACAGCGAATTCCGCATTCTGCACCATGCCGACAATACCGGCTTCGAAATACAGGAGAGCCTTATCCGTGCTGTGAAGGCTCATCCCCACATCGATGTTTACGAGAATCACTTCGCTATAGAAATCATCACTCAGCATCATCTGGGCAAGATTGTCACCCGCCGCACTCCTGATATCACCTGCTATGGCGCATATGTGCTCGACATGCAGGCCGGCCGGGTCGATACCTTCCTGTCGAAAATTACTGTCATGGCCACAGGCGGCGTAGGCGCCGTCTACCAGACCACCACAAATCCGCTTATTGCCACCGGCGATGGCATTGCCATGGTATACCGTGCCAAAGGCACCGTGGCCGACATGGAGTTCATTCAGTTCCATCCCACTGCGCTTTTTCACCCCGGCGACCGTCCTTCGTTCCTTATCACCGAGGCCATGCGAGGCTACGGCGGTGTGCTGCGTAATCTCAAGGGCGAGGAGTTCATGCACAAATACGACCCGCGCCTGTCGCTTGCACCGCGTGATATCGTGGCACGTGCGATTGACTCGGAAATGAAGCTCTACGGCGACGACCACGTGTATCTCGATGTCACCCACAAAGACCCGGAGGAGACAAAGAAACATTTCCCGAACATCTACAAGAAATGTCTCTCGCTCGGCATCGATATCACAAAGGACTATATTCCCGTGGCGCCCGCGGCGCACTATCTCTGCGGCGGTATCCGTGTTGACCTCAACGGCGAGTCGTCAATCCGACATCTCTATGCTTTGGGCGAGTGTTCGTGCACCGGCCTGCACGGCGGCAACCGACTGGCATCGAATTCGCTTATCGAGGCAGTGGTCTACGCCGATGCCGCGGCGAAGCATGCCATGAAAGAAGAGCCGTCGATTGCCAACCGCACAGATGTGCCCGACTGGAACGACGAAGGCACACGTCATCCCGAAGAAATGGTGCTCATCACACAGAGCATCCGCGAGGTAAACCAGATTATGGGCACATATGTGGGCATCGTACGTTCGAATCTGCGACTCGACCGTGCATGGAACCGTCTTGACATACTTTACGAGGAGACTGAGCGCCTTTTCAAGTGCTCGAAGGCATCGCGTGAAATATGTGAGTTGCGCAATATAATCAATGTCGGCTACCTTATCATGCGACAGGCAAAAGAACGCCGCGAATCACGCGGCCTGCACTATACAATCGACTATCCGCCCGTGCCGAGAAAGGAATAAATCATAACGGCCCTGCGGCAGACATTACGGTGCATGGAATACTGCCATATCAGATAGAAATTCAAATAATTATGCGAAAGTTAATCACACAGTTCCTGATTCTGGCGGCAATTTCAGCCGGCGGCCGCGAGATAACGCCTTCCGAG
>CAJUKF010000032.1 GCA_910587355.1 uncultured Muribaculaceae bacterium | reverse complement strand
AGCTGAAATTTAGATGTTTAACAGCATAATATTAATTTTTGTCATCTACTAAATTAACAATTAGATGATTCTCATAATATAAAATTTAAACAGCATGACTTATTTAACTCTATACATCTTTGATTTTAAGGAGAAAATCGCTAATTTTGCATCTCTGAACGACGAGGCATATGACACGCAAATGGAATTATCCCACAATCAGCCGCGAAGAGCAGCAGCTCGGCGCAGAGCTGGCGCGTCGTTTTGCCAACTGTCCGCCTGTAAGCGATTTGCTCATACAACGCGGCATTACTACCATCGAAGCCGCGGAGCGGTTCTTTCACCCTTCGCTGCGCGACCTCCACGACCCCTTTCTGATGCCCGACATGGACAAGGCCGTCGAAAGGCTCAACCGTGCCATGGGTGCCAAAGAGAAGATTCTCATCTACGGAGATTACGATGTGGACGGCACCACGGCTGTCGCACTCGTGTACCGTTATCTTCAGAATTTTTACTCCGAACTTGACTTCTACATACCCACACGCTATGAGGAAGGCTACGGCATATCACGCAAAATAATCGACATGATTGCCGAGCAGGGCGTGAAACTCGTCATAATCCTCGACTGCGGCATCAAGGCGATTGACGAGATAAAATATGCCGCCGAACAGGGAATAGATTTCATAATCTGCGACCACCATGTACCCGACGCCGAGCTTCCGCCGGCAGCGGCAATTCTCAATCCCAAGCTTCCGAATTCCACCTATCCGTGTCCTCATTTGTCGGGTTGCGGCGTAGGCTATAAATTCATGCAGGCCTTCTCTATCAGCAACGGCATCGCCACCGCCGAGCTCGAGTGTATGCTCGACCTCGTGGCAGTGAGCATCGCCGCCGACATAGTGCCTATGGTCGGCGAAAACCGTGTGCTGGCATACATGGGACTGAAACGCCTCAACACCAATCCCAACATGGGCCTGCGCGCCATAATCCGCACATGCGGTCTCGGCGGCAAGGAAATAACCATAAACGATGTCGTTTTCAAAATCGGACCGAGAATCAATGCGTCGGGACGCATGCAGAGCGGCAGCGAAGCCGTCGAGCTTCTTGTGTCGCGCGATGCCAAGGAAGCCAACCGCCGCTCGCTCGAAATAGACCAGTACAACAAAGACCGCAAGGAACTCGACAAACGCATCACTGAGGAAGCCAACGCCATTCTGGAGCAGCGCGGCGAAATGCATTCGCCCAAGAAATCGATTGTAATCTATAACAAAGACTGGCACAAAGGAATCATCGGCATTGTGGCCTCGCGTCTTACAGAGCTGTATTACAAACCGTCGGTGGTACTCACGCTCTCCAACGGCCTCGCCACCGGCTCGTCACGTTCGGTACAGAATTTCGACATCTACAAAGCGGTGGAGTCGACCCGCGATTTGCTCGAAAACTTCGGAGGCCACACTTACGCCGTAGGCCTGTCGCTCCGCGAGGAAAACATCGCGGAATTCACACGCCGCTTCGAAGAATATGTTGCCGCCAACATACTTCCCGAACAGCTTACGCCCCAGATTGACATCGACGCATTCCTCTCCTTCTCCGAAATCACCCCCGAGTTCGTATCCATTCTGCGGCTCTTCACACCTTTCGGTCCCGGCAACAGAATCCCCACATTCTGCACACGTCGCGTGAAAGACTTCGGCACAAGCCGTCTGGTTGGCCGGAATCTCGAGCACATAAAGCTCGAACTTGTCGACGACACATCGGGCCGCGTCATCAACGGCATCGCCTTCAATATGGCCTCGTACTTCGAGCATATCCACTCGGGGCGTCCGTTCAACATCTGCTACACCATCGAAGAGAACAAGCACCCAAATTCGTCTTCTTCCATCCAGCTTATGGTGAAGCAAATCCGAGTAGGCGAAGAATTGAGCTGATGACCGACGAACCCTACGGCTTCTACGATTTCAGCGACGACAGCGACTGCGGCGAAGCCTGCGAGCCGTCGCCTCTTACTCCCGTCGACATCCTTCAGCGCTACTGGGGCTATGATGGCTTCAGGCCCATGCAGGCCGAAATCATAGCATCAGTGCTCGCCGGACACGACACCATAGGTCTGCTCCCTACCGGCGGTGGAAAATCAATCACATTTCAGGTTCCGGCCCTGATGCTGCCGGGTCTCACAATTGTGGTGACACCTCTGATTTCGCTGATGAAAGACCAGGTCGACAATCTCAGGCGACGCCACATAAAGGCGGCATGCCTGCACTCGGGCATGAACCGTGCCGAAACCGACTATGCCTACGAACGCTGCCGTCAAGGCCGTGTGAAATTGCTGTATGTCGCACCGGAACGCATTGCCACCGACCGTTTTCTGAGTCTGCTCGACTCCATTGACACAAGCCTTTTCGTGGTCGATGAAGCTCACTGCATATCGCAGTGGGGCTACGATTTCCGCCCCTCTTACATGTGTCTGCAATCGCTCAGAGAGTGTTATCCTGCCGTTCCCTTACTTGCTCTTACGGCATCGGCTACACCGGAGGTTGTAAGCGACATAGCCATGCGGCTCGGCATGAAAAACGAAAACCGCTTTTCCCTCAGCTTCACACGAGACAACATATCATTTCTCATACGGCACACAGAAGACAAATACGGAAAACTGCTTGACATATTACGCGCCACAACCGGCTCGACTATTGTATATACACGTTCGCGGCAGCGTACTTCCGACCTCGCGGCACTTCTCGGACGTGAAGGATTCAGCGCACTTTATTATCATGCCGGACTGGAGACTCATGAAAAAACGAAACGGCAGGACAGCTGGCAGTCGGGCGCCGCACGCATAATGGTGGCCACGACAGCCTTTGGCATGGGCATTGACAAACCCGACGTGCGGCTTGTGGTGCATTACGACATTCCGACCACTCTCGAAGAATACTATCAGGAGGCGGGTCGTGCGGGCCGGGACGGATTGCCTTCCCTGGCCGTGATGCTCGCATCCGAACGCGACAAGGCTACTCTCGCACGGCGAGTATCAACCGCCTTTCCCGACAAGGAATTCATACGGCACACATACGACGAAATCTGCCGCTTCCTCGACGTACCCATGGGCGAAGGGTTCAGCGCCGTCTTCGATTTCAACCCCTCGGTAATGTGTGCCCGTTACCATATGCCCGAAGCTCAGGTGATGAGTGCCATAGGCATTCTTGGCCGGTCGGAGTATATTGACTATGTCGACGAACTCGACATCGAGGCACAGGCCATGATTATAGTGCCTCGCGACGCACTCTACAGCCTCGAATTCACTCCGCTTGAAGACGCTGTGCTGAATTACATGCTCCGGCATTACCCCGGCCTGTTCACAGAACTTGTGTTCATCAACGAATCGCAGATTGCCGCAGAATGCGGTGTTGTGCCGCAGAAAGTGTACGATATCCTGTGCAAATGGCGCCGCGAGCATCTGATTTCCTTTATACCGCGCCGGTGCACGCCATATGTCGTATTCACGGCCAACCGCGTGCCCGGGTCGCAGCTCCTTATCCCGCATGAAATATACGAAGACCGCCGCGAAGCCTTAAAAAAGCGCATCGGAGCCATGACAGACTATGTCTTCGGTGACACATCGTGCCGCGTCAGCCGTATGCTCGCATATTTCGGTGAAAAAGGCTCTGATGACTGCGGCAAGTGCGATGTATGTCGCGCACGGCGCTCCACAGTGAAGCCATTCGACCCGACTGCGTTCGAGAAACGCCTCGACCGTTTCTTCGATATGATTGCACCGTGCCGATGGCTCGATACCCGTTCGCTCCGGCCCTATTATCCGTCCACATTCGATGCAGTGGCCGACCATATCGCGCTTATGGTACGCCGTGGAGAACTTCTTGCTGACGGCCATCTGATTTCCAAAGTTAACAAAGGTTAAATCAGGAAATTGCTTTTAAACCATAGACTTTTTTTCAAGTCTTAAAATCAGTAATAATACAAAAAGAGCTTAGCAAGAACACATAGGCGACGAGTTCGCCACAACTAACTTGAAAAAACGCCCCGACTCGTGATGAATCGGGGCGTTTTTTGCTTTGGTCTCTTTTCTTGTCAAGCAAGTTCCATACCTTTGCGGAGGGCCTGCTCATTGAGTGGAATCAGATGATGATGACGCTCGGGAAGGGTCTTTTTGAGACCGCGGAGCACAGCATCGATTTCAACAACCGGACGCTTCTTCAGGAGAGCGCCGAGCAGAATCATATTGTAAGTCTTGGAATTCTTAAGCTCAATGGCCGCTGTCATCGCATCGACTGAAACTACGGTGATATCGGAGCGTTCGGGCAGACGGTGAATGCCCGATGGGTCGTAAATCAGAGTGCCGCCGGGTTTTACCTTCGGTTCAAATTTATCGAGACTCTGCTGGTTGAGCACGACGGCCGTGTCGTATGTATCAAGCACGGGCGAACTGATGGGGCTGTCGGAAAGGATGACGGTGACATTGGCCGTACCGCCGCGCTGTTCGGGGCCGTACGAAGGCATCCAGGTGACTTCGAGGTTGTCCATAAGGCCTGCATAAGCCAGTATCTTGCCCATGGAGAGGACGCCCTGGCCGCCAAAACCGGCTATTACGATTTCTTCTTTCATAGTCTTATTCGTTTTTGAGGTCACCAAGCGGATACTGCTCGAACATGTGTTCGGCCATCCATTTGTTAGAATCCTCGGGCGAGAGTTTCCAGCCCGAATTACATGTCGATACAATCTCGACTACCGATGTACCCTTTTTAGCGAGTGTATTCTCGAAAGCCTTGCGGATAGCGGCTTTTGTCTTGCGGACGGACGCAGGAGTGTGCACCGACTGACGGGTCACGTAGCATGTGCCGGCAAGCTGTGCCAGAAGCGGGCTTATCACGAGGGGATAGCCGTTGAGGTCGGCGCGGCGACCGTAAGGGGTGGTGGCTGTTTTCTGACCGAGGAGTGTGGTGGGGGCCATCTGGCCGCCGGTCATGCCGTAAATGGCGTTGTTGATGAATATAATTGTGATATTCTCGCCGCGGTTGCAGGCGTGAATAGTCTCGGCTGTACCAATTGCGGCGAGGTCACCGTCGCCCTGATAGGTGAATACGAGGTTATCGGGATTGAGACGCGAAGCAGCCGTAGCAACAGCTGGCGCACGGCCGTGTGCCGCTTCTATCCAGTCGACATCGATATAATTGTATGCGAATACGGCGCATCCTACGGGAGCGACGCCCACGGTCTTTTCCTCTACGCCCATTTCATCGAGAATCTCGGCGACAAGGCGGTGAACTACGCCGTGGCTGCAGCCCGGACAATAGTGGGTATAGTTTTCGGTAAGCAGTCGCGGACGGCTGTAGACTTTATTTTCAGGCCTTATGATATCTTCGGGTTTCATTGTCACAGTTTTTAGAGTTCGACATTAAAGTCGCGGTGAAGGGCTTCGAGCACTTCGCCGGGATTGGGAACAATGCCGCCCATGCGGCCGTAGTGGGTTACGGGTACGCGGCCTTCGACAGCAAGGCGTACATCCTCTACCATTTGGCCGGCATTGAGCTCAACAGTGAGCACGCCTTTCACTTGACCGGCCAGACGCGATATTTCCTTATAGGGGAAGGGCCACAGGGTAATCGGCCGGAGCAAGCCTATACGGATACCTTTCTCACGGGCGTCTTCAATGGCCTTGAGGCAGATACGGGCTACCGAGCCGAAGGCTACAATCAGATACTCGGCATCGTCGGTATAATATTCCTGAAAGCGTACCTCGTTTTCCTCTATGCGGCGGTAGGTGGCCTGAAAACGGTGATTGTTCTCCTCCATTTTGGCGGAGTCGAGTTCAAGCGAGGTAATCACATTGCGGTGTTTGCGGGTACCACGGCCTGTAGCGGCCCACGGGCACTGCCGGCGTACCTCCTCTTCGCTGCGTCGCGGACGCTGAGGCGGAAGCACCACTTTCTCCATCATCTGGCCCACGATGCCGTCGGCGAGAATCAGTGAGGGAGTGCGGTATTTAAATGCCAAATCAAAACCGAGACCTACGAAATCGGCCATTTCCTGCACTGTAGACGGCGCGAGCACTATCAGATGATAGTCGCCGTGACCGCCGCCCTTTGTGGCCTGGAAATAATCGGACTGCGAGGGCTGTATTGTACCCAGACCGGGGCCGCCACGCATCACATTGAGTATAAGAGCGGGTAGCTCGGAAGCGGCAAGGTAGCTGATACCTTCCTGTTTGAGACTTACACCCGGAGATGACGACGATGTCATCACGGCTTTGCCGGTGGAGGCACCGCCGTATACCATATTTATTGCTGCAACCTCGCTCTCGGCCTGAAGCACCACCATGCCGGTGGTCTCCCAGGGACGGAGCTCGGAAAGCGTCTCGAGTACTTCCGACTGCGGGGTGATGGGATAGCCGAAATAGCCGTCGGCACCATAACGGATGACGGCATGGGCTATAGCCTCGTTGCCCTTCATCAATCTTACTTCTTCTTCCATATCTATAAGATGTTGGTGAGAGATTAATTATCGCGGTCTACAACGCGGTATACTTCAAAGCATGCATCGGGACATACGGTGGCGCAGGCGGCGCATCCTATGCAGGCTTCGGGATTGGCGGCGTATGCAAAGTGATAGCCGCGGTCGTTTACCTCTTTTGGCTGCAAAGCCAGCACTTTGCACGGGCATGCCACAACACACAGGTTGCAGCCCTTACAACGGGCGCTGTCGATAGTCACAGCTCCATATACTTTTGCCATTGTGTCGGTATTTTAGGTTAAGTGCCACAAATTTAATCAAACTTTTCATACATTGCAACTCCGTCACCACATTTTTAGTGGTATAAAAGGACCTTTTTGAAGCAAAATGATTATTTTTGCAAACACAAAAAATAACTTGACACCTATGAAAATGATAATATATGACGACGCCAGTGTGCGTTGCGACCTTCTTCCCATGTCTTATACTCGTCCGGTGGGCGCGCTCCGCATAGGCATCGACACAATTGCCGAAAAATGGCAGGCCTTGTTGCCGGGCGAATACATGTGGAGCCCGGCAGCCGACTATCTTACCGAAATATTTCCCTCTTCCGATGATGCCACCGCTCTTTACGTGGCCGGACATATCATTCCCGACGAAGCTCTTGCCAAAGCAGTTGCAGCTTTACAACCGGGACAAAAAATGATGTGCGGAGATGAAGAAATAGCCCATTTCGGCAAGGATGCCACAGAGAAGGTGGAATATACGGGCCATGTATGCGCCGTGCACCACCTTTACGACATATTCATGCTCAACAGCGATGCCATACATGCCGATTTCGCCCGCATCACCGCCGGACGCAATTCAATACAGCTCAGCGCCACAAACACAATAATAGGCGACCCTGCGAAAATATTCATCGAAGAAGGCGCGTGCGTAGAAGGAGCATTTCTCAACACCACCGCAGGCCCGATATATGTAGGCCGCGATGCCGAAATCATGGAGGGCTCAATGCTCCGCGGACCTATTGCCCTCTGTGAGCATGCGGTGGTGAACATGGGCACAAAAATATATCCCGGCACCACGCTCGGCCCCTATTGTAAAGTGGGCGGAGAACTCAACAACGTGGTCATGCAGGGATATTCGAACAAGGCCCATGATGGCTTTTTGGGAAATGCCGTCATCGGCGAATGGTGCAATCTCGGCGCCGGATGCGTGGCATCGAATCTCAAAAACGACTATTCGCCCATACGGCTATGGAATTATTCCACAGCGCATTTCGAGCGTACCGGCCTGCAATTCTGCGGTTTAATAATGGGAGACCACTCCAAAGCCGGCATCAACACAATGTTCAACACGGCCACGGTGATTGGCGTGGGCGTGAATGTGCACGGCTCGGGATTCCCGCGTAATTTCGTGCCGTCGTTCAGCGAAGGAGGCGCTTCCAACGGCTTCACCGATGTATCTATGACAAAATTCTTCGAGATTGCCCGACGGATGATGGCCCGCCGCCATAAAGAACTCTCCGTAGCCGACGAGCGCATGTTCTATGCTATCCGTCTGGCCGCGGAGAATTTCAAGTAAGTCTATATATCAGATAGCTAATATTCAGCGAGTGCCGTATTTAGCCTTTACTTTGCCGGCTGTGTTGCTCTCGGACGAACCGCCGGCAATGCTTACACTTTCGAAATTGACCTGAGAGGCGGTTTCGGCGCTGAATTCGCCGTATTTGACAGTACCTGCGAGGGCTCTGATTGTAGAAGCGGTCTCGGCATCAGCTTCCAGCTTATCAACATCTATAGCATTGATTTTCAGAACCGAAGCAGTCTCAGTCTGCAGGTCGGCGACACTGGCTTTCAGAGTGCCGATGGCGATTGTAGCACTCGTTTCACAATCGGCCTCAAGGGTACGGGCCGAGAGAGCGTCCACACTGATTGTGGAACTTGTTTCCGATTTGAGCTCGACGGCGCCAGTAGCTGTAATTCCTGCGAGTTTCACCAAAGAGGAAGTCTCGCAAGACACCTCTATATCAGAGACTGTCAACACATTGTCCACCACGACTGTAGCACTTAGTTGAGCATCGATTTCACGGAGTGCGGGTACTGTGATTTTGACGACAGGTTTTTTATTGTTTTTGAAAAACTTCTTCAAAAAATTGTCGGAACCGTTTCGCAAGCATGTGATTTTTAGGATATTGCCAGAGACACGGGCAGAGAAATGCTCGAGAACTTCTGGAGTGGCAGTAACGGAAAGAGTGCCTGTAGCGGCTCCTACAGTTACCTGAAGGTCGACACACTCAGCCTTTACAGCATCGAACGAGCCTACACTTAATTGTTTGGTAACAAGAGTGTTTTCTTTAGCCACGCAAGAGAATGCAAAGAACATCATAACAAGCGGGAGCAGTTGTCGCATGATTTTCATATTATTGAGATTATTAGAGGTTTTAGACTTCTGTCAACATATACATGACGCAGAAAGCCCCCGTTTTGTTACATGCTAAATGTTAAAACGGCATTTTAGCGTAAGGTGTAATTGTTAAAACCGGCGGAAACGACAGCGACACCGTCAAAATTCAACAGACCATCGATTCCCTTTTCAAAATCGGCAAAAATGACTTTTCCGGAAAGAGCATTGATTTTACCTCCGGCTTCAGCACGGGCATCAAGATTTTCCGAATTTATAGTGCCGACCTGAATTTTTGAACTGGTAGTACAATGAAGGGCCACGCTTTTTGCGGAAAGAGATTCCACATCAACAGCAGAACTCATTCCAACATTAATATTGATGATGCCTGTGGCAGTGAGTGCCGGAATTTTCACCATCGACGAAGTTTCGCATGACAACTCCATATTACCGGCAGTCATAGCACTATCTACAATGATTCGCGAGCATAGACCGGCGTTGATTCCGTCGAGCGACGGAACTGTGATTTTGACGACGGGCTTTTTACTATCCTTGAACAGACCCGAAAGAAGATTGGATTTGCCTGATGATTTCTTAACGCAGGAGAGGCGGAGGACACCATCGGTGAGAGTTGCCGAAAACTTATCAAGGATTTCAGGCGAAGCCGTCACTGTAAAATTGTTCTTCGGTTCGCCTATGGTTATATACACATCGACGCATTCGGCTTCAATCGAGCTGAAGGAGCCCACTTTCTGTTGTCTGACTACAATACCGTTTTCTTTTGCAGCACATGTGATTGCACACAGAGCCATCACAAGCGTAAGGATTTTGTGAAATGTTTTCATTAGATTGAGATTATTAGAGTGTTCTATGTGTCCGGACAGGAGTGAATTCATTATGAAGACGATTTTTGTTTTCAATGGTTTCACAGATTGGTGCTAAAATATGTTAACGATTTCAGCAGTTGAATCAATATTAGCTACCTTCGCACTTGCAGGCTTTTGTGCTGCATGACCTTGCAAATCAGAAGCGTCATGCGTATCTTGTAATTGGAATAATTTACAGCAACTGTTTGTGAGTACGTCTAACTTCAACACTTATTACGAGAATATCGACCATGATTTTTGGCGCGACCTATGTATTAACGAAGGAGAATTGCGCCATTATGAGAAAGGCGAATTCTTTGCTGAGCAAGGACAGACAGCACGATACATCGGATATATAAAGTCCGGCTCTCTGAAATATGTGGCGTACACAGCCAATGGCTTAGAGAAGGTTGTCGGGTTAGAATTTGCCGGTGAGTTTGTCGCCGATTTCCCTTTCTCTCTTTATGGCAGAAAATCACGTATTTCAATAGTCGCCGTTACACCTTGCGAGATATACTGCATATCAGCGAGAGAGACAGGTATGCGCATGAAGTCAGACGAGGAGCTTTATAGGATTATTGCCGAGACCAATGTGGCCTTGTTTGATACTACATATAACCGATATATCAATCTTCATACTAAATCGGCGCAAGAGAGATATGACGAACTGATTACCAGATACGATAATATTTTTTCGCTATTTTCTTTGAAAGATATAGCTTCTTTCCTCAATATCACTCCCACTCATTTGAGCAGATTAAGAAAATCTTAATCAATATCAGAACTCTTCAACATTTGTTGAGAGCAAAGTAGTGTCTTATGGCTAACTTTGCGGCCAGAAAAAATCTGATAATCATATGAATAATAGACTGAATATACTGTGGGTATCTCTGCTTCTTGCCGGTAGCGCAATGGCGCAGTCAACTGAGCCCGATTCAATCAAGGCACAGGTGCTTAACGAAGTAGTAGTCGAGGCTCGCAACCAACGACTTGGAGCGGAAGTATCGACCTATATACCTACATCAAAGCAAAAAAACGCATCTCAGACTGCCACAGATTTGTTGAATCGTATGGCAATTCCTCAAATAAAGATTTCAGCAAATGATGATATAACGGATTTAGCGGGGAAAAGCATAGATGTATTTATAGATTTTCTGCCGGCATCAAAAGAAGATTTACAGGGAATGCGAATGCAGGATGTTAAGAAAGTTGAGTATTATGATTTCCCCTCAGACCCGCGTTTTCAGGGGAAAGCCCATGTGGTTAATTTCGTGATGCAGAAATATGAATATGGCGGCTACATAAAGGCTCACGGCTGGGAGAATACAAGCAATGCGGGGCAGATAAGTCTTTACAGCAAATTGCAATACAAACGCATGACATTTGATATTGCTGCGGGCTATTTCTATCTCAGCCAGAAACACACCGGAGGAGATGTTTACGAAACATTCCGTTTGCCGCAGACAGACGGCGGTGCCGGTACGTTTGGGCGCAATTCCATTCAAAGCAATGGCAAACTGCGCAAAAACCTATGCTGGCCTACATTCAAGGCTCTCTATTCCTCTGAAAAAATTACCATTCAGAACGTTCTCGGGGCAAGTTTCGACCATTCGCCGAATGATAACAGTTCCGGCTTTGTTGAATATAAACCTGCCATATCTGACCGCATCGATTATTCACAAACTTCGGCCAACCGCGTCAACTCCCTTTCCTATAACGGATATTGGAGTTTTATCCTGAACGACAAAAACGCCATAACATTCTCACCAAGATATGCTTATTCCCACACCAATACAAGCAGCCTGTATGCAGAGGAAACTGCGGGAGAATTTTACAATGCCGCCAAAGACAACTCTCATCAGTTCAGCGGGAATCTGACTTACACTCATTCTTTTGGCAAATGGGGTTCTCTAAATGCCATGTTACAAACTATAATTAATTCCAACCGAACAGATTATTCCGGTACGTCTTCTACAAAAGACAATGCCCGGACATATCGTGTCGGCCCCGGAGTGCAATACAGTGTTACGAAAGGTAAGTTTTACGGAATGGCAGGCGTCGGATATCACTGGGACAGACAGAAATATCTTGATTACAAAGATGATTCGGGAGCCCCGTGGGTCGATTTTTCTCTTCAGTATTCTCCGAATGACCGGCATTCAGTCCGCGGAGAATTTCATCACATGAAGTCAATACCCTCGTCGAGTTACCGTTCATCAGCTATTATCCAAAGCAATCCCCTGATGAGTTATACCGGCAACCCCGACCTCATTTCCTATGGCAGCTATGATGCAGGACTGAATTATTCATTTATTCCGAGTAATGTTTTCAGTCTCTCAGCCTTTGCATCGACATGGATTGTGGATAACCGGTATGTTTATGATTACGTGCCAACGGAAACCGGCATTTTGCGTACAATCAAACAACCGGGCGGCGGCTATTCGCAATGGACTTACGGCGCGTATGCAACATTACGCCTGTTCGAGGGTAAACTCCAGCTTACATCCCAACTGACGGGGAAATCCGTCCATAACGGAGAGCCTTATAATCTTGACAAGACGAATGTCAACTGTGCGTTTCAGGCAACCTGTTATCTTGACAACTGGAATTTCTCAGGATTGTATTATTCTACGCAAGGTTATCCCGATGGGTGTATGGTCGGGACCTGGATGAAAACAAAATCATACTACCGCATAGCAGCCGGATGGTCTAATTCTTCATGGAATCTGCAACTACAGTTCGCCAATTTCGCACGCTGGAACTGGAAAAGCGAGGAAAGCATCATGCACAGCCGATATTACGATAGAATCGAACAGACCTACTCAATCAATGACCACGCTTTGGCGCGATTGTCAGTCACATATACTTTCGGCTTCGGAAAGAAGATTCAACGAGGCAATGAAGCTTCTCAGGTATCGGGTGTCAATTCCGGAATATTGAAATAACGATGCGGTGAGACAGAATACCTATTTATTCCACAAAAGATACATTCTGTTTCGCGGGCGCGATTAATCGCGCCCCTACTTATTGGGAAACAGTGATTTAGACTGGTGTAGCTGTTTTTATCTATTATTTTCTGTCTTGGCGTGAAGTTTAAAGAATCGTTAGTAAACAGCATTGAATTACGTCCCTGCCAATCAATTGAGAAAGTGTATCATATTGGAGGCGTCGGGTTACAAACCCGACGAGACTGGAATAACGATGCTGTGAGACTTGGAGGATAACTCGGAGTTCTCAGAGAGCTCCGATGATTTTTTTGTGTGCGGTGGGGGCATTTTGAAAAAAATACCTTACTTTTGTAGCTGTAAATTACACAGATGTTGCCAATGGCAATTGCCCTACCTGAATTCTAATCTCTAATACCCTCTGCAGTATCTTCCTGTGAGCACACTGCACCTTATAAATCATGGATGAAAAGAAAATAAACCGGCGCGATTTCCTCCGACAGCTCGGAGTGGCCGGAGCCGGGATACTTGCGGCGACAAGCCCGTGGCTGTCGGCGTTCGGAGAACTGGACCACACTTCATCGGAACTCTGCCGTATAGGGGTGATAGGCCCCGGCTCACGCGGGCAGTTCCTGATGAGCTTCATAGCCAGTAATCCCAAAGCCAAAATCGTGGCGATGGCCGACATATACGAGCCGTCGCTTCAGTCGGCACTCAAAATTGCCCCCGACGCCAAAACATACAAAGACTACCGGGCTCTTCTGTCGGACAAGAATGTGGACGCGGTAGTGGTGGCCACGCCGCTGAACACTCACTATCAGATTGTAATGGATGCCTTCGACGCAGGCAAGCATGTATACTGCGAGAAGACAATCGGCTACACCATGGAGGAGTGCTTCAACATGTATCAGAAGCATCTTGAGACCGGCCGGATATTCTTTACAGGCCAGCAGCGTCTTTTCGACCCGAGATACATCCAGGTGATGGACCTCGTCCACCGCGGCAATTTCGGCAAGATTTCGCACGTTGAAGCCTACTGGAACCGCAACGGCGACTGGCGGCGAGAAGTGCCGTCGCCCGAACTCGAGCGACTGATTAACTGGCGCCTCTACAAAGCGTCGTCGAAGGGCCTGATGACGGAGTTGGGCTGCCACCAGATTCAGGTCGGCACCTGGGCCATGCAGAAGCTGCCCGACCGCGTAATGGGTCACGGCGGCATCACTTTCTGGAAAGACGGACGCGAGGTTCACGATAACGTACACTGCATCTACTCGTTCAACACCGGCGAGACGCTGAACTACGGCTCGGTGATTTCGAACAAGTTCTACGGACTCGAGGAGAAAATATTAGGCAACCTCGGCACCGTCGAGCCTGAAACCGGCAAGTATTTCTTCGAGCAGACGGCTCCGGCTCCCGCTTTCCTCCAGATGCTCAACACGTGGGAAAACAAGCTTTTCGACGAGATACCGTTCGCCGGCACAAGCTGGGCTCCCGAGAGCGCCAACGTGAACAAAGGCCAGTACATACTGGGCGAACGGCCCAAGACCGACGGCACGTCGCTCAACACCGACGCGTTCATCGAGGCTGTGATTACGGGGCGCCAGCCGGCCCGGATTGCCGAGGAAGGCTACTATGCAAGCCTGCTCGCCCTGTGGGGCTTCGAAGCAATTGAAAAAGGCGAAGTACTTGCCTTCCCGGAGCAATATAAAATCGACTACGCGCCTTACGGCACAAAACTCAACAAAGAACTCCTATCATGATGAAAGATATCGTATTAACACGCCGGAGACAAATCACCGAGCTCTGCATACTCTGCATCTGTCTCATCATTGCTTTCGCACTTAACGTATGGGCTATTATCAGCTATGACGCACCCTGGAGTGAACTGTATTCCACCTTTTTCTATGTGCTTATTTTCGCACTGGCGCTGTATGCCCTCACGGTACTGCTCCGTCTGTGCTTCTACGGAATACGGAGTGTTGTGAGACACACGACTAAAAAGACAAGCAAACAAACGGCAGCCGAGGCTGTCTGATATAATCCACATACCATGGCAACAAGAAGAGATTTTCTCAAAACATTAGGCGTGTCGGCAGCCGGCATGGCTATGGGCGGAATGAAAACATTCGCCTCCACTCTTACCTCGGCACAATCCGCCTCGGTCAAGACAGATAAAGTGAAAATAGCCTACATAGGCATCGGCAACCGCGGCGAACAGAACATATCGGAGTTCGCCAAAACGGGCATGGTCGACGTAGTGGCGCTGTGCGACATCGACATGGGAGCCAACCACACACAGAAGGTGATGAACATGTATCCGCGGGCACGTCGTTTCCGCGACTTCCGCGAGCTTTTCGACAAAGCTTCGGGAGACTTCGACGCAGTGTGCATCTCCATACCCGACCACATGCACTTCCCGATTGCCATGCTCGCACTTTCCAACGGCAAGCACGTATATGTGGAGAAACCGATGTGCCGCACATTCCTCGAAGGTGAACTGATGATGGAAATGGCACGGCGGCATCCCGAACTTGCCACCCAAGTCGGCAACCAGGGTCACTCGGAAGCAAATTACTTCCAGTTCAAGGCATGGAAAGACGCTGGCATAATAAAAGACGTGACCGCCATTACAGCCCACATGAACAACTCGCGCCGTTGGCACAAATACGATGCCTCGATGCTTCAGATGCCCACAAACGAGCCGATGCCCAACAAGGACATCAACTGGGACGTGTGGACGGGTCCGTCGGTATATCACGGCTACTCCGACCGCTATCATCAGGGCAACTGGCGCTGCTGGTACGACTACGGTATGGGCGCGTTAGGCGACTGGGGCGCACATCTGCTCGACACAGCCCACGAATTCCTGGAACTCGGCCTGCCCTACGAGGTAAGCATGGACTATGCGCTGGGCCACAACAGCTATTTCTACCCCTTCTCATCGACAATACGCTTCCGATTCCCGGCACGCGGCAGTATGCCTCCGTGCGACATCACATGGTATGACGGTCTCGACAATCTGCCGCCGCTGCCCGACAACTACGGAGCATCTGAGTACAATCCGGATGTGCCTCCCACAAACCAGGGAGCTGCCGTGACAAAACTCAACCCGGGCAAAATCATCTACAGCCGCGACCTCACCTTCAAGGGCGGCAGCCACGGGTCGACCCTGAGCATGATTCCGTCGGCCAACGCACGCGACATACAGAGCCGCCTGCCCGAAGTGCCGAAAAGCCCCTCGAACCACTACGTGAATTTCCTCCGTGCATGTCAGGGAACCGAGAAGACCCGTTCGCCTTTCGAAATCAACGGTGTGCTCAGTCAGGTATTCTGTCTGGGCGTGATAGCACAGCGCCTCAATACTAAGCTTTATTTCGACGCACGCACGAAGCAGTTCACCAACAACGCGTTTGCGAACGCCATGCTCTCGGGTATGCCGCCGCGCGAAGGCTGGGAAGAGTTCTACAAGCTCGTGTGAGAGGGCGAGAGGGCGAATTTTATCTCGCGGACGCGATTAATCGCGTCCCTACTGACCGGTGCGAGGAGCTTGAATATTTTTGATTAATCTTTATAATCACCATGAATAAGAAATTTATAATGCTTGCTGTTGCAGCGGCTCTGTGCACATCGGCTGTAACGGCCGAAAACTGGAAGCCGCTGTTTAACGGTAAAAATCTAAACGGGTGGAGCCGCGTCAACGGCAAAGCCAATTACACGGTGCGCGACGGCGCTATTGTAGGCACATCGAAGAGCGGTACTCCGAACACTTTTCTGCGCACGGACAAGAATTACGGCGACTTCATTCTGGAGTTTGAATTCAAAGTTGACCCGAAGCTCAACTCGGGCGTGCAGCTGCGTAGCCAGAGCCTTAAGAACTACCGCAAGGGCGTAGTCCATGGATACCAGTTCGAAATCGACCCGTCGGACAGAGCATGGTCTGGCGGCATTTACGATGAATCGCGCCGCGGCTGGCTCTATCCGCTCACCAAGAATCCGGCAGCGCGCAAGGCTTTCAAGCAGGGCGAGTGGAATAAAGTGCGCATCGAGGCCTACGGCAACAGCATCCGCACATGGGTGAACGGCGTGCCCTGCGCAAATCTTTGGGACAACATGACCCCCGAAGGCTTCATTGCGCTTCAGGTGCATGCCGTGCCCAAAGAAGACGAGGGCAAGGAAGTGGCATGGCGCGACATAAGGATTTGCACCGATGACGTAGCCGCCAACCTCACGCCTACAACCGCCCCCGAAGTCAACGTAATTGACAACACGCTTTCCGAGCAGGAGATTGCCGACGGCTGGCAGCTGCTTTTCAACGGCAAGGACAGCACCGGCTGGCGCGGTGCCAAACTCGACGGATTCCCTCAGAAAGGATGGGTGATTGAGGACGGCATTCTTAAAGTGATGCCTGCCGATGGCGGCGAAAGCACCAACGGCGGCGACATAGTGACCACACGCACTTATAAAGATTTCATACTGTCGGTCGACTTCAAAATCACCGAAGGAGCCAACAGCGGCATCAAGTATTTCGTAGACCCGTCGCTCAACAAAGGAGCCGGTTCGGCAATCGGATGCGAATTCCAGATTCTGGACGATTTACGCCACCCGGACGCCAAACTCGGCGTGAAGGGCAACCGCAAGCTCGGCTCGCTCTACGACCTGATTCCTGCACCGGAAAAGAAACCGTTCGACATCAACAATTTCAACACGGCGACAGTGATTGTCCGCGGCAACCACGTGGAGCACTGGCTCAACGGCGAAAAACTGCTTGAATACGAGCGCAACAACCAGGAGTGGGATGCTCTGGTAGCCTACAGCAAATACCGCAACTGGCCCAATTTCGGCAACTGGCCGCAGGGCTACATACTGCTTCAGGACCACGGCAACGAGGTGTGGTTCAAGAACATCAAAATCAAAGAACTGTAAACTAACATAGTGCAGCACCAGTCGCGACAGCTCCCCGACGGCTCGACAGCCCTCTACGCATGGTTTGAAGCCATGCACACACGCGTCGATTTGCTGCTGCGCAAGAAAGACACGGCACCCTCATCGCTTCTTGAAACGGCAGAAGCGGTGAGGGCGCTTTTATTGCGGCTTGAACAAGCGGGAAACCGATTCGAGTCTGACAGCGAGATTTCACGGCTATGCAAAGCATCTGTGGGTATGCCTGTGAAGCTTTCAGACGACCTATTCGATATGCTGCGTCTTGCCCTGCACTACCACAGCACTACGGGGGGATTATTTGATATTACGGTAAATACACCCGGGCATACAGCGGATACTATATCTAATGTCGAGCTATCGGAAGCGGAGAGGACATGCACTCTTCACCGCAGCGGCATTGTACTCGACCTATCGGGATTCATAAAGGGCTATGCGATTGACCGCATAAAGCCGCTCCTCACGAACCACGGGATTACCGACGCGCTCGTAAGTCTGGGCAACAGTTCAATCATGGCTATGGGCGACGTTCCGGGGAATGTAAAAGACGGATGCCTGACGACATCGGGCAACGACACGGCGGATAGACGCCACATAATCAATCCGCTCACGGGTGAATATGTCTGCGGACAAGGCTCGGCGCAAGTGCGTACGGCCTCGGGAGCGGAAGGCGAGGTAATGGCGAAAATAAAGTTTATTCAGCAGAATACCTGAGAGCAGGAGAAGGGATAATGGCGTGCACTTAAGCAACATCGCGTTTTTCTAAAATATAATATTTAAGCTGATGGTACGGACACAATTTTTATTGTCATGGGTTGTGGCGTCGGGTTGCAAACCCGCCGAGACTAAAATTGTTAAGGAACCAGCATTGAGATGAGGTCTTACTCCGCCGGGGTAAGGGACTGCATTTCGACGAGGCGGCGGTAGAAGCCGCGTGCATCGGGAGCAAGGAGCTGCTCGTGCGTGCCGGATTCGACAATGCGGCCTTCGTGCATGACGCAGATGAGGTCGGCACGGCGGATTGTGGAGAGACGGTGGGCGATTACAAGAGTGGTGCGGCCGTGCATGAGGCGGTCGAGGGCTTCCTGAACGAGGGTTTCACTCTCGCTGTCGAGGGCGGAAGTTGCTTCGTCGAGAATGAGAATAGAGGGGTTTTTGAGAATGGCGCGTGCGATAGATATGCGCTGGCGCTGACCGCCTGAAAGACGGCATCCGCGGTCGCCGATAAGGGTGTCATAGCCGTTTTCCGTAGCCATGATGAAGTCGTCGGCATTGGCCACACGTGCAGCTGCGCGCACAGCCTCGAGCGAGGCGTTGTCGACACCAAAGGCGATGTTGTTGAAAATAGTGTCGTTGAAAAGTATTGCCTCCTGATTGACATTGCCCATGAGCGAACGCAAATCGTGGACGCCAAGCTGCCGCACATCGATGCCGCCGACACTGACGGAGCCGGAAGTAACATCGTAGAAACGCGGAATAAGGTCGGCGACGGTAGACTTGCCGGAGCCTGACTGCCCGACGAGGGCCACGGTCGCGCCGGGCTTTATATCGAGACAGATGTCGTGAAGGACCTCCACGGAGCCGTCGTAGGAGAAGCATACGTTGTCGAATTTCACGCCCGTTGCTTTCATACCCTCGGGGAGCGCGCGCGGATGAGCCGGGTCCTGAATGGGGTTGACGGCATTGAGAATCTTATCGACACGCTCCATTGAGGCGAGACCTTTCTGAACCGAATACACGGCTTTGGAGAGGTCTTTGGCAGGATTGATGATGTTGTAGAAAATCACCATGTAATATATAAAGTCGGCGGCATTGAGGCTTGTCTTGCCCGAAAGGATGAGCATACCGCCGAACCAGAGGATAATGGCGATAGCCGTGGTGCCGAGAAGTTCGCTCATGGGGTGTGCGAGCGACTGGCGGCGCGAGACTGAATTGGAAATATTATAGAATACCTGATTCTCGGCATGGAATCGGTCGTCCATTTTTTTCTCGGCGTTGAAAGCCTTGATTATGCGGAGGCCGCCGAGAGTTTCCTCGATAGTCGACATAAGCACGCCCCACTGGTTCTGTCCTTCGAGCGACTGGCGTTTGAGGCGCTTGCCGACACGGCCCATGACGAGACCGGCCAAAGGAAGGAGGATGAACACGAATACCGTCAGCTGCCACGAAATGGCTATCATCATGCCGAGGCAGACGATAATCATGATAGGATTTTTGAACATCATGTCGAGCGAGGCCATGATTGAATTCTCGACCTCGGCGACATCGCCGCTCATACGGGCCATGACGTCGCCCTTGCGCTCAGTGGTGAAGAAACCAATGGGCAGGGAGGTGATTTTGTCGTAGACATAGTTGCGGATATCGCGGACAATGCCCGAACGCATCGGTATGATGAAATAGGAACTGAGATATGTGGCGCCGGTTTTGGCTGCTGTCATCACCACAAGTGCGGCTGCGAGTACGGCGAGAGTGGTCACGGCACCGTAATGCGCAATAAGTTCCTGGGTGTAATAGTAGAAATTGTTGAAGGCGACTTCCTTAAGCGAGCCGTCGGCGAGGGTCATGTATGTGTATGTGTCCGTATTAATCCGGAAAAGCATCTGAAGAATGGGAATAATCAGAGCGAAGGAGAAAAGCGTGAGAAAAGCCGCGAGAATATTGAAGATGATATTCAGCGCGAGACATTTCTTATACGGCGGCACGAACCGCCGGAGCACTACAAAAAAATCTTTCATCGGGTAAGGGTGATTAATGATGCCGGAGCCTCCGGGGGGAGATAACGCGGACTGAGGCGGAGACGCAAGGCATCGGGATAGAGATTATTGGCCCTCCGGCCTATGTTTTTTACGAAACCGAGGGGCTGTCCGCCGTAGCATACAAGCACAAAGTCTTTAGGGAGCCCGTCGGGGAGATTCGTAAGGATTTCGCCACGGAGATATGCCATTGCACCGGCATAGTCGAGGTCCATACGCGGAAACGACGAGGAACTGAGAGCGACGGAGAGGGCGAGTTCGTGACAGGGCACATAGTCGCGGCCCTTGGGGACGGCGACGGGCAGACCGGCACGGAGTATTTCGGTTTTACGGGATATTTCGGAGATAAATGCCGCATGAACGGCCGGAAGAAGAGTGATTCCCTGCGGAGAGGTCTGCTCTACAAAAGACTCGGGGACAGTGACGCAACGCCGCGAAAAGCCGCTCAGGGGCTTTTGTGCAGTCTTTTTTGATGATTTCTGCGCCGGTGCATCGCCGGGTTTGCGCAATGCGGCTATAAACAGACCTTCGCCTCGGACATGTCCGGGGGCAAGACGGCAGCAATGATACGGTGTGCCTATGCCGGGGAAAATGCCTTTGTAGTCATCGGCGAGGCCGAGGCCGATGCTTTCGCCGCCGAGTTCTTCGGCAATAAAGGCAACGTTGAGCTCGTTTTCGGTGCGGTTGAATGTGCATGTGCTGTAGATGAGAACGCCGCCGGGACGGAGAGCGTTCCACAGAGCCGAGAGGATTTCGCGCTGTACGGCGCCGCAGTCGGCTATCAGGCCCTGCGACCATTGGCGGATGGCTTCGGCTTCCTTGCGCATCATGCCTTCGCCCGAGCAGGGAGCGTCGACAGCGACTATATCGAAAGCATCTTTAAGCTTCGCAAGGCGTGAGGCATCCCCGCGGCAGACTACCGAAAACGGCGAGCCTTCCTTAGCCATATTCTCGGCGAGAATATTGGCACGGTGACGGTCGAGTTCGTTCGAGACTACAAGCGACTGCGGAGGCAGGGCTTCGAGGGCCGCTATACTCTTGCCGCCGGGCGCGGCACAGGCATCGAGATATCGAAGAGGAATGTCTTTACTTAAAAAACGGTCAACTATCCGGTTCACAGCCTCACCGTAAATCATCGAGGAGGCATCCTGAACGTAATAAAGACCCTGATGCCATGCGGGGTCGGCGGCGAACACGGGGCGCTCGGGCAGATAGAAACCCTGCTCACACCACGGCACGATGTCGGCACCGGGGAGAGGCGTCGCACCTTTGAGGATATTGGCGCGCACACTCACCTGCGGAGGCTCGGAAAGCCCGTGCAGAAGCGGCCCGGCGTAGTCGTCGCCGTAGCTTCGGAGCATCTCAATAAATTCGGCCGGAAGTGTCTGTTCCATATTCATCTGCAAAATTAGGCAATTTAATCGGAACTGACTGTAAGCGGCGAATTATTTGCGGACAGGGACAATGACCGATTCGGGGTCGGCGGTTATTGAATAGGGCTGCCCTTTGGATTTGTCGACCCTCAGTGAGACTATGCGTGTGCGGCGCGGCGATACAACGGAATCGCTGTTGTGAACGTGGTAGACATAGCGGAGCGTGCCGTCGCGGTCGGTGAACACATCGCCGTGGCCCGAGCCTTTTTCGCCGACAATCTTACGGCTGATTACGGGATTGGCTTCGTTCTTCGTCCACGGTCCGAGGGGAGTGGGGGCTGTGGCATAGCCGACGGCGTAGTCGGGGCTCATGAAATGGTTGGCCGAATAAAAGAGATAATATGTGCCGTCGAGTTTTATGAGTGTCGGACCTTCCATAATGGGGTCGCTGGGATATGCGCCGGTGTGCTCCCACGGCTGGGTATTCTTGAAAACGGGACGGAGGGTGCCCTCTGCAATATGTCCGGTTTCGGGATTGAACTCAGCCACCCAAAGGAAATTGCCGTGATTGAAGCGTACGTGATAGAGATAAAATTTACCGTCGTCATCGCGGAATAGGAAAGGGTCGATGTTTTTCTCGGAGGCATCAATCGGTTCTATATTCTGCTGAGTGAAAAGTCCGCTTATGCTGTCAGCCTGAGCCATGGTGACTTGCTCGTTTGCAGTGTAGAGGTAAAGATATTTGTCGCCGAGCTTATAGAATTGGGGAGCCCAGAAACCTTTGTCGCCGAAAACGCCTTCGCCTTTGCGGAGAATCATCGAGTCGGGACGCGCATAATGCCAGTCGCGAAGATTGTCGCTTTCGAGGAGGGCAAAACCGAGCGGTTCCTGATTGCGAGTGCCACTGAGATAGTATTTCCCGTTATCAACAAAAACTGTCGGGTCGGCAAAGAAAATTTCAGCCCCCTCACGGTCGGTGTCGGTATGAGCAGGCGCGCCCGCTCTATTGCAGGCGCTCAACGAAAGAAGCGATGCAGCTACAGCTGCGAATGTGGATAGCCGGTTCTTATTCATGTAAAATCTAAGTGAGAGTCTGGTTTTATCGTAATTTTCTGCAAAGATAAGACAAAAACATGCTCCGGCTTTTACCCATATCAAAAAATGTGTCCCGGAAGTGGGAGGATTCAACTTCCGGGACACATTAAAAACGTTTATGTCTTGAAGGGAGGTGTTACATCTGGTCTATTGAATAATCGTCAACAGTGACATCGAATTCGATTTTATCCAGTACATCGGGGTTGTTGATTGATATATTGTATATGTATGCATGGCCGGGCTGATATTCCTTTACATTTGCTGAAGAAGCCGGATATATAATTCGGCCGGTCTCGGTATGGGGCACGAGCATATATGAGGGAGTATTGGCATTGGGCCAAAGTTTCGCACCGGTAGCCGAGTCGAAGATTTCGCAGTCTACTTCGATATATGTGCCGGCATACCCGTTTCCCGACAACTGTACGTCTGTCAGAGGCTGAGGTATCACATAACTGCAGTCAAGATTGGTAAGGGTATAGTCGGTAGGTACAGGGGTAAGTTCAATCACGTCTTCCTGTCCAATCACAGCGAAGGTCATCATCTCAGTCTTTCCTTGCAGTTCAGACCATGAGCCTATTACATCGGGGGCCGAAGCGAGTGTGGATGAAGAAGGGAATGTGAAACTACCTTTGTAGTAGATATTCTTAAGCGAGATATAACTTACTGCGACATTGATGCGCTGGTTGGTCGAACTCATGAGTATGCTGACCTTAGACAATGCATGACGGAAGTTCAGTGAGACCGGGGCGGCCTGCTGTGCTACATTCGTACGTACTGAATAAAGGAGGTCTTTTTTGCCGTCGTTGACATATCCCGGTATATGACCGCCTCCTTCTCCGGTAATATCGGCCGTAATATTGATTTCCGGGCTGAAAGCATAGAAATTCACCGGCGTAACAGGCCAATAAGCTTCGGGAGAATATACCCACGACGCACCTTCTCGCGTCACTTTCACACCGTCCATAAGTACCGACCCTCCGGTAAAGGCATATACAATGAAGTCTTTTATCGAAGCTGTCGTTGTAGATGCTCCACGGGAAACATTAGGAACCACGGCGCTGAGTGAAATTATGCGGCTGTCGGCGCCCCTCTGCGGTATTTCATTGTCCGAACATCCGCCGAACACACCCATACATGCAGCCAGTCCGAGAATAATAAATTCCTTTTTCATATAATTGAATATTTATGGATTATCTGAATTATTGTCAACAACTTATAAATAGAACATATTTTAATCTTTTATGTTCACAATGACAGTCTCCCAGCCATCAACGGTGATATCGAAGCCGGTCTCATCACCTTCGGACGGTGGCTCAATTGTCAGACCGCGTAGGATTAATGTCACTTCCATCGGGTCGGGAGCGTCGCGTACCTGAGGACTGACATCAAACTTATAACAAAACCTGCGTCCGTCTTTTATTACAACATAAAGGCTCAGTATATTGGGAGCGTCGGGCTCCGACGGAATACCGAAAGTATAAAAATCTCCCCCGATTGTTTCAGAATCAAGCCCCTTTACCTTTAATAACAGAGAGGAAGGATAGCGTCCTTTCACGCCCGAAGCCAAAGAAAGCGAACCGGCCATGCCGGAAAGTGTGGCACTCATAGACCGGCCACCCGACAGATTTCTGACATCCTCTATGCGGAAAGTATAATGTGCCGTCAAGGGGCGTTGCAGCGCAGTGAGTATGAATTCTGGAGAAAATACAGAGCCACTGTCCGATTTATCTGTTCCGAGTACGGTGTGGCGCACACCGTCGTACCAAAGGTCAACATAACCATATGCACAGCCCCACAGCATATCGGGAGTGCGCAATACTCTATCGCCTGACCTCTCTCCATGACAAGACGCATCAGGGGAGTCTGCATCGGCTGTAGTGGCCTCATAACCGTCATAGCCGCTGTCTTCCGAGAAAATCACGGAGGCAGTATCATCGTTATAGCTCAGAAAACTGTAAGTGCCCACTGGCAGAGTCACTTTTCCGGCCAAATTACCGATAAAGTCGAACCTCCAGGGGACAGAACCGTCGTAAGGGAAAAATATATATGCCATTCCGCCCGGAGAGGCATCCGGCGCAAGCTGCCAGTCGCTCACTATATCCAATGACAGATTCTCAGGACAATCCTCATGGTCATAGACACACGACGTTACAGCCAGCGACAAGACCTGTGCCAGAAACGGGAACCATAAACGGATTGAACGCAGAACCATATAATAAGTATGATGTGACTATAAAGGTAACAGCAGGGCGGAGGGAAGGTTCAATCCTCTCAAACGCCGTGCGTCTCACTGTCCGTAAATCAAAAAAATCCCAGCCGCCCTTGCCTGTATCAAAAAACTTGCATAACTTTGGATTCGCGTTGAAAGCGACCGGCTTTCAGGCTCTGTTTATCATTCCTATACTTTTCCCCATGAAAAAAATCATTGCAGCCCTGACAATAACACTCGCAGCCACAGTAAGCGCATTTGCAGTTCAGCCCGACTGGGCAAATTACGGTTTTTACCGTGAATCGAATAACGCCGTGAAAGACATGCCCAACAAAGGCGACCGTGTTGTTTTCTTTGGCAATTCGATTACTGAATACTGGCCGAGCCGCAGTCCTAAATTCTGGAACGAGCATCCAAATTTTATCGGCCGCGGCATAGGAGGACAGACTTCCTACAATATGCTGTCGCGCTTCCGCGAGGATGTGGTGGAGCTGCATCCCGCCGTTGTGGTGCTGAGCGCCGGCACAAACGATGTGGCCGAAAACAGCCATGTGTACAACGAAGACCTTACTTTCGGCAACATACAGTCGATGTGCGAAATAGCACGCGCCAACGGCATCAAGGTGATTCTTACGTCGGTTCTTCCGGCAGCGCAGTTCCGCTGGAGAAAGGAAATTACCGACGCACCCGAGAAAATCAAAGCTCTGAACGCACGCATCCGGGCTTATGCAGCCGAGACAGGGACACCCTACGTGGACTATTACAGCTCGCTTCTTGCCGACGATGGCCGCAGCCTCGACGCACGCTACTCTGAAGACGGAGTTCATCCCCTCCAGCCCGGCTACACCGTCATGGAAAGCCTTGTGCTGCCGGCAATTGAGGGCGTGAGATAAAAGACTTTATAACTCCAGAGCGTTATCTTTCAATAAAAAATCGTAAATACCGATAGTTGTTATCCCGACATCGTCACGTCGGGGGATAATATCCTGCCCGATAATAATAATTTTCTTAAAGGAGTCATCAACACGTCTCAGCGAGGCTTCTTCCTGTCTGATTTTATCTTCATTTAGCATCTGATAAGCCGATTGTATGTAATACTTCCGGCTACCTTTGTTACAAACAAAATCAATTTCAAGGGTAACCCTTTGCTGCTTGCCGTCGGGAGTTCTCTTAACGACAGGCACAATACCAACATCAACATTAAATCCGCGAATCCTCAACTGATTATATATGATGTTTTCCATCACATGCGAAGGTTCGAGCTGACGGAAATTAAGCCTTGCATTTCTTAATCCCACGTCGGTAAAATAATATTTATACGGAGTGTCGATATATTTTTTCCCTTTTACATCATAACGCAAGACTTTCTCAACCAGAAACGAATCGCATATATATTCGAGATATTTGCAGATTGTATTACGGCTAATCGATTCTCTCTTCAAAGACGTGAAAGTATTTGCCAGCTTAGAAGGATTTGTCAGACTTCCGATTGAAGACGAAATGAAATCAAGCAGATTCTCCAGAACCTCGTCATCCTTGATACAATATCTGTCCTTTATATCGCGAATATAGGTTTCGGAATACAGATTCTTAAGATAATCGCTTTTCAACTCTTCATCGTTAAACTCCAGGACCTGAGGCATACCGCCATAAGTGGCATATATGTCTAAAGCTTTTTCTTTAGTACCGTTACATGCCGAGAAAAATTCCTTAAAACTCAAAGGATATACCTTAATTTCAATACTGCGGCCCCTAAAAGCGGTAATTACATCTTTAGAAAGAAATTTAGCATTACTTCCGGTGGCATATACATCTACATTCGGCATTTTGAGATAGCTGTTAAGCACATCTTCAAACTCATCGACGAGCTGTACTTCATCAATCATGACATAGTGCATTTCATTGTCTTTTGTCTGAGAATCGATATGATGCAGCAACTCGTCGGGATTTCGCAAAGCTTTGTTGCGTCTGTCCTCCAAATCAATTTTTATGATATGGTCAGCCTGTACACCTTGCTCTGTGAGCCAGGTTGAATACAGTTCGAACAACAAGTAGGACTTGCCGCAACGGCGTATACCGGTAATCGCTTTTATCATACGGGTATGCCGGCATTCTATGAGCTTTTGCAAATAATAGGGGCGCTTAATAATCATGTACTGACAATTTATGTTACTTGTTACACAAATCGTCACTGCAAATATATGAATTATCAGTCAACAATGCAACTGCCAGCGAAAATAACGATTTAATTTCTCTGAATTATTTTATTAAAGAAAACATACGCTGATATTTACATATCATAAACTTCTCATAATCAAAAGTAAATTTATATAGCTGATTTCAAATGACAATTTCAGTCACATGTGACAAAAATTGTCATTTAAAGCCGGACAAGGCCGAAAAACAGCTTACAGGATAGACGCGCGATGTCAGTTGAGCAGCATTTATACTGCAATTTATACAACTGTGTTGCAGCGACTTAGCTCGCACAAGGATTTAAGGTGTGAAATAATTGTTTAATAATTGGCGCTTAATATGTTGTAAATTGCATTAAAAAGTATTAAATTTGCGACATATTTTTGACTATATTACCACAATTTTCAAACCTTTATGAAACTCAAGCCTATTATTTTGGCTGCCTTTATCGTTTGTTCGCTGAGCCCTGTATCGGCAATCGACGATTATCTGCACATCAAGACAGCCGACGGTTGGGTTGTGTTCAACCTCAACAAGGCCGACCGCCTGACTTTCAGCGGCGGTAAAATGAATGTACTCGACGCGTCGGGCAACACAGTAACAACTATCAGCCAGACAGACCTTGAGAAAGCACATTTCTCCAACACTCCTGAAAGCACATCGGTCACCTCTGTTATTGCCGAAGAACCTACCTTTACCTTCGATGCCAAATCGAAAACCGTAAAAATAGCAAGCGACGGCCTCTTTGAAATTTTCTCGGTCGACGGCAAGACTCTCGTGTCGATACCTGAGGCCAAGAAAGGCGAAAACATATCAGTTGAAGACATGGAGGAAGGCATCGTAATAATGAAATCGGGTACCTACACCCTCAAAACCATTGTGAAATGAAAAAACTTCTACTAACTCTTGCGGCTGCTCTGACAGTCGCCGGCGCAATGGCGTTTCCGAAAGCCCTCTATGTAAAGAAAGGCAACGAAGTACAGAAATATAATTTCGGTGTGGCCGAAGATTTGGTCTTCTCCAACGGCGGCCGTACGCTCACCATTACCGGTTATGACGAGGCTATCAACCTCGACAATATCGACTACATCACTTTCACAGCCCCAGTCGACGAGACCGCGATAACCCCCAACGCGCAGAAGGACAAGCTGATTCAAATCGGCGAAAAGCTCAACTCGATTATCGACATCAACGAGCTTGCCGAGATTGTGCGTATGTACGACTGCTTCTTCATAGACCAATACGACGACATGTCGTATGAATACATCTATCGGGCTCCGTCCGGCTTCGAGGTCCCCCGTGAATACTATGACGTACACAACAGCGCCACATCGATGCTGAAAGCGTTCGGCAATATCGGCAAGGGCAATTTCGCCGCAATCCGCAACGCCAAGGCGGCTGCCGCGGAGCTCTACAGGTTCGCCGACTACACCGGCATCTATACAGCGAATGCCACAACCGAGACATGGGAAAAGACCGGCGAGGCAGCCTACTTCGAGATGCGCTTCGCCGCCAAGACCTCGGGCACCTATGCAGTCCGCGTTGAAGCCAGCAGCGACTACTCTACCTGGGAGGCCGGTGACTTTACAATCCAGGCGCCGAAAACCCTCACAATCACCCTTCTCAAAGACCAGACCAAACTCGGCGAAGGCGTTGTGAAATCGGCATTCGTCAACAAGAGCAATATTGATGTCGACATTGAGTTCACAGCCAACGGCTACAAGGTGACGAACAAACTGAATGTAGTGAACAACCTGATTACCGACGGTGTGGACGTGACCGTAAAAGGCGAGAACATCTGTCATGCAGTGTCAACAATCCAGGGCCAGAACCTTGTTGACTTCGATGTGATTCGCGACGACATCAAAAAGGCCGGCCATTCACACGACGAATACGGTGACTGCCTGGACGACGGCGACCCCTATCCTCTTATGGCACACTTCATCCGTGCGAAATCGGACGTAGACATTCTGGGCCAGCTTCAGCTCAAAGGACATCTGAGCGGCATCACAAAGATTTATGATGTGCTTGCAAAAGACGAATGGCTCGAAGAAAATGTCATCAAGGACAATTATTATTTCTACGCACAAAAAATCACAGGCCACAATTCTGACTTCTCGGAAATCAGCGTCAGCTACACCGACGGCGAAATCGTGGCAGAGAAAGCCAATGTGCTCAACAGCTACAGCGACCTCGCTTTCTACTACGACAAGACCGACAAGATTCAGGGCTACTGCGTCTGGAATCCCTACACCGAACTTGACTACGAAAGGCCGATGGACGTAACAGAACGCGAACAGTCGTACTCATGGAGTGCGCTGATTGACGGAATGCTGTTTAACGTGCAGCGTGACGACATCAACAGCAACGACTGGTACTATACGAAATATGCAGTAAAAGAAGGTACGACAGGAGAATCATATGATGATATCGACTGGGAGAATCCCGTACGCGTGCCTGTCAGCGAAGACCAGCTTCTGGGCACATGTGTCATCAAGCATTTCGAGGATATCAACGATTTTATTCTGACCTTCCCCGATATGACAACGTTCTCGTTCGCAGACTATTTCGACAAGACTTCTTTCCAGAAATTGATTGACGATTACAACGCCATAGTTGATACTTACGATACCATTACAGGCCAGAAGTAATAATATGATGCGATGCATAGCATATGCTATGGTCGTAACAATGGTATCAGCCGGAGTTCTCCGCACAAAAGCGGAGACCCCGGCTGATACTGTCGTTGCGCCCTCGTCGCTGCACGAAATTGTGGTCAAGGGTACGGGGCCGAGAAAAGTTGTGCGTCTGCTCGGAAACGGCGAAATCGACATCTCATCGGCATTGCTGTCGGAACAGCCGACGATATTAGGGTCTAACGACCCATTGGGGCTGATAAGAAGCCTTCCGGCCATCGCTACAGCCAACGAGCTGTCGGCAAGCCTGAGCGTGAAGGGCATGGACAACGGAGCCAACCATTTCACCACCGACGGCATCAGGGTTGTCAATCCGCTGCATCTCTTCGGGCTTTACAGCACGTTCAATCCGGCCTACTATAAGAATTACCGCTTCGCTTCGGACCGCTTCGATGCCACGGAACAGAATTTCACCGGAGGACGGCTCGAAGCCGAAAGCGGCCAGCTTCCCGACACGGCGCTTACGGGCACTGTCGCGGCAGGCATCATCGAGAGCCACTTCGCAGTGGCCGCGCCCATAGTCAAAGGCAAGTCATCGTTTGCAGTGGGTGTGAGACAGACATATCTGAATCTGCTGTTTCCGGGGCTGCTTAAATTCAATACTTCCACTCTGAAATACGATTTTACGGATGTAAACGCCGGATTCCGCTGGCAAGCCGGAGAAAAGGATATTTTGGGCATAAACTTTTTCTTCAGCCGCGACGGGCTGAACATGAGCCTCGACAAACGAGGCGAGAAAAACGGCGAATGCGGCTGGCACAATATATGCGGAGGCGCAAAATGGAATCACGACAATCTGGAGGTGAACCTCGGAGTAAGCTATTTCAACAATAAATTCTATCTCACGGAGGGCGGACGAACTATCGACTTGCCTTCGAACGTGCTGCAGGGCACACTGTCGGCTGAAAAGCCTTTGGGTGATTTCACTCTCGAATCGGACATAACGATACGACACTCGTCGGGACAATATAACCGCAAAAACGAGCAGGCCGAAGTTCACGGAGCATCGGACGCCGCGGAAATGAACATAGCGGCCAACTGGAAACACAGGCTCCACGACAGGCTGTCGGTGGCCCTCGGACTGAGGCTGTCGCTCTATCATTGCGGCTCATACAATACGGTGAAGCCTTTGCCGAGAGTGAGTCTGAGAGGGGAAATTATGCATGATTTGTCGGTCTTCGCATCATACGGCCGGCTGATACAGTATGAGAAACTCGTCGAGGAGACAACGGCATCGCTGCCGGCCGACTTCAGGATAAACGCCGACCGCCGCTTCAAACCGCAGGAAACGCACTCATTCGACATAGGAGCCGAAGGGCGCATCGGCGCGCTCGGAATTGATTATTCGTTCGGAACCTATTACAGGCTGATACGTCATGCCGGCGAATTCCACAGCTCGCTGCTCAATCTCGCCGGAAGCTCGTACAATCCGCTCAGCGACTATCTTGACGGACACGGCTACTCGTGCGGTGTGTCGGTGATGCTGATGCGTCAGTTCGGCAAGTTCCGCGGCCGTGCCGGCTACAACCTCGGCAAAGCGCGGCTGAAATTCGACAAGCTCGGGAACGACTATTTTCCGTTCGCACACGACCGCCTTCACGACCTCAACGCGTCGCTGTCGTACGAGCCTGCGATGGGACTTACATTCGTGGCATCGTTCACCCATGCCACCGGGCTGCCGTACACACGGACGAAGTACGGCTATATGATAGGCGATAACCTGATTTGCGAATATTATCCGCACAACTCATCGCGCCTGCCGGCCTACAACCGCCTCGACGTATCGGCCGCATATAAATTCAAAAAACGTGGTAGGACAGAGCACGCCATCAACATATCGCTCTACAACGCCCTGTTCAACAAGAATATACTTTTCTATTACACGACATACACGGAAGACAAAGGTATTCAGAACCGCAGTTCGTATCTTGAGACCGTGATTCCGTCGATTACTTATACTCTCACTTTCAAATGAAAATCTCCTCAATATACTTTTTATACATTCTCGTCGGCCTGCTCTCGCTCACATCGTGCGAGTCTACGGATGAGCCGGAAATCGACACTACACCGCTCGTCGTGGAGGGATGGATTGAAGACGGAGGCAATCCCGTGGTGACTGTCGCCCATGCCATCGAACTGAAAGAGGGCAAAATTGACACGGACGACTATGTGGAAAAATGGTGCCGCGTGTCGGTGTATGACGGCGACACACGCTATCTGCTCAACGGCCACATCGACCGTAATTACACAACTGCATTCATCTACACTACGAGCCGTCTGCGCGGAGAAGCCGGTCACACGTACCGGTTGCTGGTAGAGAGCGTGAACGACACCGTAGAGGCCGTATCGACCATTCACACAGGGGCTTCGATAGCATCCCTACGTGCGGAAAAAGCTGATGGACAAAGCGATGCATATATGCTGAAGGCACACTTTAAAAACATAGAGCCGGACGGCATGTATAAGATATTTGTCCGCGTGGACGGCAGGGACAAAATATATCACGGCAGTTTTATGGGCACATTCCGCGGTAGCGATTATGATGCGGAAAACGGTTATACGGTGACCGTTGCAAACAATTCGACTTACGACGAGGATGATTTCACGCATTATTTCTATCCCGGAGAGAAGGTGTATGTGAAAGTATGCACGCTCGGCCGTCCGGTTTACGATTTCTGGAAAACATACGAAAGCTCGGTGTCGATGTCGGGCAATCTGTTCTTTACTTTCGCACAGAACTGCCCTACGAATATCGAAGGAGGCCTGGGATACTGGGCCGGATACGGCACATCGGTTTCGTTCATAAAAATTCCGGAGTGAGAAGAGGAGAGAAATCAAGGACAAAACCTAAATTAAAAAACGAAGTGCGAAAGTTTGGCCACTAAAAGCACCTCACTCC
>CAJUKF010000031.1 GCA_910587355.1 uncultured Muribaculaceae bacterium | reverse complement strand
GACACTATACGCCTGACATCATCGCTCACCAACTGGAAAAATCCGCTGGCCCGAGATTTCCCATTTGAGCGGAGTGAATACTTCGAAGCCTTTTTCGGCCAGCTCGATGTAGCCGGGGTAATTTGAGTTGCGCCTTTTGAGGTCGCGCAGCACGTACCACTTTCTGGAATCTTCGGTTGCCATAAGGCGCCTCAGGGTAATTCTCCAAGTCCTGCCTGATTCTATATTGAAATAAAAATCAAGTAGTTATGTGTTAATTCATGAACCCGCCCATCCTCCGGCTTAAAACTCACGGCTGAGTCATTCACCGGCCAACGGCGTAGGATTCAATCGTGCAAACATCAAAATTATTGAATCGAGGGTATCAAAACATACCGAAAAGGTTTCTTGGCATGTCTTTATACGAATCGGCATCAATAAAGCCAATATTTGCAAAAGCAAAATTAAGGACAAATTTCTATACCACCAAATAATTAATTGTGTTTTTTTGTTTTAGAGCATTATTTGATGATTAATTTTGGATTAATAAGATTGAAAAGAATTCAAACTCATTTTAAGAAAAATACAGAAAACTTCTGCAGATGTGTCACAAAAGCCGAATGCAGCCGTCAATTACTGTAGAGAGAATAAACGAGTAAAATGAACCAAGAAAAGATTTTCACTGAAATATTCCTGCCGCTTTATGGACATATGTTCAGAGCAGCGACGGCAATTCTCGGCAGGAATTCGTCGGAGGCGGCCGATGCTGTACAGGATGCCATGGTGAAAATCTGGAACTTTAGAGCTGCCCTGTCCCGGGTAGAGAATCCCGAAGGATATGCTATTTCAGCGGTGCGCTCATCGGCAATTGATATACTGCGCAAGCGGCATAGCTCTGAGAATATCGAAGATATACTTAATCTCTCTGATGGACATCCGCCCGACCATGATTCGGGAGATTTTATTGAACGCATCATAGCTTCATTGCCGGTGGCTCAACAGGAAGTGATAAGACTCAGTGCTTTCGAAAATCTCTCAAATGAAGAAATAGCGGCAATCACGGGTTACACAGAGGTAAACGTACGGCAGCTGCTAAGCCGCGGACGCAAAAAGATAAAGGAATTATACAGCAAATTTTTATAGACATGACTATCGATACAATCCGACAATTGCTTGCGCGCTACTATGAGGGCGAAGCTTCCGTACGGGAAATCGCAGCACTGAAGAAATTCTTCAGTGAGTCGGACGACATTCCCGAAGATTTGGCTGTGGACGCAGCCATCTTCCGTGTCTTAGCATCACTCGAAGAAGCAGACCGGGCAGTTCCCGAAAATCTGAAGAGAAGAATAATCGCGGCCACCTCAGCCCGACGCAGGCGATTATTTTATTGGAAGGCAGCTGCCGCAGCAGCCGTCGTAGCTGCCCTTATCTCCGTATATGCAATTTTCATGACAGAGAAAACAGCAGGCCCATGTCTGCAAAATCGGCTGACGGCATCTGTCGGAACTCTGTATGAAGCAGAAAATTCATTAAGCAGCGAAGTTTCTCCTGTAGTTCCTGACTGCAGCGGTACAAAAGCTTTGCACCACCATGCGACTGATTTTTTATCCGTTGACAGAAAACAACCGGCAGACAAAATCGAGCCGAAGCTCGGAAACCGGTATCGTGAAATAACAGACTCAGCCGAAGTTGTCGAAATCACGCAGCAGATACTCGAAAAAATCAACAGTTCGCTGACTAAAGTCGAAGCAAGTGTAAAATATGCCGATGCCGCTACCGATATAATGAACAAGACTCTTGAACATACATCTCTTACAATCACTCTTAATCTTTAGAAACATGAAACGTAAACTTATTTTTCTGGTAATTGCGATAGTAGCCGCAGTCACACCAATGACAGGCTATGCTTCCGAAAAACGCTTTTTAGCTGAAGTCGCTGACCTGTCTGGAACAAAATACACGAACATAGACGCTGATATATTGCGCCGGTCAGACAACAAAGTGACATTCTCAAACATTTCGGGCTTAGGCATAGGTTTAGAAAAAGTAAAGTCGTTCGAAGTCATTGAATGTGACAATGCAGAAAGCATTGCAAAACTTGAAGATTTCGCAAAAATGCTTATCAAGAAAAACAAACTTGAAGTAATAACAGCCAACAATACAGAAGACTCCCGCGACACAGTATACGGCATCATACCGGCCGATGGCTCCAAAATTCCTTATAAGAGCCACCTCCTTGTAGAAACCATTACAAAAGATTCATATACTTTGATTTATATAGCCGGGACTATAGACTGGGCTATGATGGACAACTATTTTAAGAACAAAAACAAGAAATAATAGAGATATGAAACGTAAACTTGTTCTATTGGTGATTGCGATAGTAGCCGCAGTCACTCCCGCGACGGGCTTTGCTGCCGGAGAACGCGTTCTGAAAGAACTTGCCGAGCTGCCCGGTGTCGATTATACATATGTAAGTCCGGCGGCAATGCGATTTGTCGACAAGGTCGCTTCTGTCTCGAATATTTCGGGAATGAGCGTAAAATTCAATAAAATGGAATCACTGGAAGTCATCATGTGTGATAATGCCGACACCATAGCCAAGCTAAAAAATTTAGCCAAAAAACTCATCAGAAAGAATAATCTTGAAATTATCATCGACAACAAATCTGATGACAGTCATGACGCTGTTTACGGCTTTGTTCCTCAGGAGAGCGACGGGGCTTCAATTTTCAGCAATCTTCTCATTGAATCGAACAATAAGAATTCGTACACTCTTCTCTATGCCAAAGGAAGCATCTCCTGGGCCAAAATGGATGATAATTCCAAGAACAAGCAAACCGATTAAGAGCACTGATTATCATAACTGAAAAAGGGGGACGTTCAAAATTTGAACAGCCCCTTTTTTCAATGTGCATTAAACCGCCAGCCCAGACCGAGCATGAGATTGCCAGGCGTATGGAACCGCACAAGCCTGTAACCGGTGCTCACGAAGAGATTGCGTGTGACAAATGTCTTGAGAGTAAAAAGCTGATACCACCCGCGGAGGTCGTCTCCTCCCGGAGCATACAGACTGTGACCGATGCCGATATTGACGGAGAAAACAGGCATCTGCAGTTCGGCCCTTACGCTAAGACCGGCCATAACGCGGTGGCTGAATGGCTGCCGGTAGAATCGTGGAGCATCGACAGGAGTCGACGGCTCGTAATATGGACTTAAGTTGGCGCTTTGGTCGTACTGGAAATCAAGGGCAGCTCCGGCAGCAAAAACAGGATTGAAATGCCATAAAGGATTGAAATTGAAACCTCCGACACCGAAATGCCCCGGAATCACACGCAGCTGCTCTCCTAAGTCGGGCATGGAGTAGTAGGCATCGAAAATATTCTTGCGCCACGCTCCGTAGGCTGTGAGGTCGTAGGAAATATGAGGAGCATATCCGCTCCAGTCGGCACGCCGCTGTGCCTGAATGTCGCCGAGTTTCCACAGCAGCCCCACACGGCCCCAGAGCACATTGACACCTGGATTAGGATAATCAGTATTGCCATTTGAGAAGTGCGACAAATCGACACCGGCAGTCAGGCTCATCCTGTCAGTGAGCTCATAATTGAGCTTGAATCCGAGATTGATATATGCGTTGAAATGAGAACCGAAACCATTGATTTCATCCGAACTCATAGCATTAGGGTTGCTGATTTTCTTCCATCCTGCCGATACGCCGAAATTCCATTCATAATCAAGCGACAGACGGCCAGAAAAAGAAGCTATGCGCGACCCCTGCAGCACATAGATATTGACCGGATTCCCCGTCACCTTAGAGCTGCTGAATGCCGTGACTCCTATACCGCCGCCCTGATATGCATAGGGATAGTATCGACCGTAATGCGATGACGGTGCGAACGAGAACGAATATTCCGCCGAGCCGCTGAATGCCGACCTTACTTTGGAATCAAAACTATTTCCGCCTTTTACTATATTATTTGAAGGCAATACATAAGCGCCACGTAAAGAAAATTCTATCCGATGCGCAACCGTAGTCGAATCATTAGAAGCGGATGCCCGGACACATAAAACAGACAATACGGTCACTATTATGAAAGCAATTCTTTTCATCATTCAGTTATTATCTCGGTTTTAAATCTGACCGGCACCTTCATACGCAGTCTACAATCAAATGTTTCCTCTTTGCCCGTAGTGACGTTTGAAGCTTTAATTGTACAAGACAACGAAACAGATTCATAGTCGCAGAGCAACCGCACTGCGAGCGGTGTGGCGGCAGGCAGTTCGACCGCCGGCGGCATCGGCGGCACAAAAGCAGTGCGTGCAGAAGCAAGCATAGTTGTGAGAGCCGCTTTTTCGCCGGCCATTGACCATATGTCGTGAGTCGGAGAGGAATGGAACGTATACGAAGGAATAGGCACACTGATGCCGCTGTTGAGCACTCTCTGAACAAAAATATCATCTCCGAACCCTTCGAAATAATAAGATACCGGCAGAGACTCCACTTCAGGGAAAACAAAAGATGCAGGCTCACTCAGCCCCTGAGGATAGGAGTATGTGATAATAGTCTTAGTATAATCTTCGTCGGGATAGCCTCCCCAGGAGTAAAGTATATACGATATGTCTACATTCTCTATATCAAACTTGCCGGTCGGGAGGATATCGACGGCAATTTCTTTATAAACATACTCGTCAGCTATGGCAAAAGTAAGCACCGCCGGATTTAATCCTTCATAACCTATAAGTTCAATTTCTACAAAATCGGAGCCCTTCCGAAGATATAAATCGGCATATTCAGTCTCTATGTGATATATTCCATCTGAAGCAGGCGGACAAGCCATGCTCTCTCCATCCCCATAGAAATAGACATTAAAAATATCCCAGTCTTCACCGGTGACTTTTATTTGTGTGTTCAGGCAATCAGGTCCGAGCTTAGCGTAATCTGTCGACAGAAGCAACTTTTTGATAAAGATATCGTTGTTGCATGCAGTCATAGAAAGCACTATGACTGCAATCCGGAGAGCATATAATAACTTTATTCTCATAACGGAGGCAAAGATAAGCAAAATTCAGCACCCATGATATATAAAATCGCCATTGCTCAGAGCTTATTAGTATCTTTGCAAAAACAAAACACAACATAAAATGAAAATCGGAAATAAAATACCCGAGATTCTCGGCACAGACCAGAACGGACTCGAAATCAAGGCAAGCGACTTTGCCGGCAAAAAATTAGTGCTTTACACATATCCCAAAGCCAACACTTCTGGCTGTACGGCCGAGGCCTGCTCGCTCGAAGCCCACAAAGACGAACTCGCCGCCGAAGGTTACATGATTGTAGGCGTAAGCAAAGACAAGACCGAAAATCAGGCTAAATTTGCCGAAAAATACTCCCTATCTTTTCCACTAATAGCCGACACCGACACAGCCCTGCTGCAGCAGCTCGGAGCATGGGGAGAGAAGAAAATGTACGGCAAAACCACCGTCGGAATCATACGCACCACATTCCTCGTAGACGAAGAAGGCATAGTGAGGGCCATTTTCACCGGCAAGGACATCAAAACAAAAACCCACGCCGAACAATTGCTCCAATATATCGCCGCCGACAAATAGCCTGGGCGCCTTTATCGCGGAGAGCGTCTCTGAGAGTATATTGCGGCAGAATATGCACTGATTGCTACGCAGAATCTCAAAATGCAACTTTTGGGCCAAAATTTTGTTATTACTAAAAAAGAGTATTAACTTTGCAGTGTCGAAAAAACGATGTGGCTGTCGTATTCAAGACAATTCTGGGAAAAATACCCATCGCACTTTCTTTCCTGCTTTATATGAAGGGCAGGCATCTTATATCTGCAAAGTGCTCTTCATCACAAATCAAGGCTAATTTTTCCATAATAACACCGAAAAATCAATGGTGTGCGGCTTTTTTGGGTCCACACCGCTAAAAATAGCATATCGGCATATTACCAACCATAATGTATAAGATACACGAGCTTCAGGAAATGTCCGACGAACAGCTCAAGACTGTTGCGGACGGCATCGGCTTCAAGAACAACAATATCTCCGACAGAGATAAATTTATATACGACCTTCTCGATTTCCAGGCTGAAAAAGGCGCTGCAGCCGCTACCGACCGCCGCAAACAGGAGGGCGACGGCGACAACAAACAGCCTAAGAAACGCGGTCGCAAGAAAAAAGAAAATACTGTTGAAAACGCTCCTGCGCCCGAAACGGCACAAGCTCCAAAAGAACAGGATGCCGCCGAAAGCACCTCTGGCCAGGAGGAGACTCCGCAGATAGAAAAACGCCGTCGCGGCCGTCCTCGCAAAAACGCGCAGACCGTCGCGGCAGATGCAAAACCGACCGACAACACGTCTGCAGAAGTTCTTACTGAAAAAACAGAATCTACGGCAGCTGAGAAAAATGACGAAATCATATCGACTGCCACTGAGACAGTTCCGGAATCTTCCGCTTCAACTGTGGAGAACCGGGAAAACACGCAGGAAACTTCGCAGGCAACTGAAATCAAAGGCGAGGAAAAGAGCGACAACAACACGGAAGAACATCAGCACGGTAAATTCGCTCCGGCCCGTGAAACATCTCTTGGAGCATTCTTCCCCCGTGGTGAAGGCCGTAAATTCGTTCCCCGCAGCCAGCGCGAACGCGAAGAATCACAGAACCAGCCCAAACCCGCCGCGCCTCAGACGGCCCCTATAGTTCTCAATGAACCCAACCGTCAGGGTCAGCAGAATCAGCCTCAGCAAGGACAGGGAAAGAAAAACAAGAAGAACCGCCAGAACCAGCAACAGCAGCTTCCGCCCATGCCCCGATATGACTTCGACGGCATTCTCGATGCTACCGGCGTGCTTGAAATAGTTCCCGAAGGCTACGGATTCCTCCGTTCCGCCGACTTCAATTATCTGCCATCGCCCGATGACGTATATGTCACAATGCCGCAAATCAAGAGTTACGGCCTGCGTATGGGCGACGTTGTCGAGGCTACTATCCGTCCTCCGAAGGAAGGCGAGAAATACTTCCCCCTCACCGATGTTAAACGCGTCAACGGCCGTTCGCTCGAATTCATACGCGACCGTGTGGCTTTCGAACATCTGACACCTCTTTTCCCCGACGAAAAATTCGATATCACAAGCGGACGTTCATGCACTATGTCGACGCGCGTTGTCGACATGTTCGCCCCTATAGGCAAAGGACAGCGCGGCCTGATTGTGGCTCCGCCCAAGACCGGTAAGACACTTCTTCTTAAAGACATCGCCAACGCCATAGCAGAGAATCACCCCGAGACATACATCATGATACTCCTCATTGACGAGCGTCCCGAGGAAGTGACAGATATGCAGCGCAGCGTCAATGCCGAGGTGATTGCCTCTACATTCGACGAACCCGCCGACCGCCACGTGAAAATAGCCGGCATTGTTCTCGAAAAGGCCAAGCGCATGGTCGAATGCGGTCACGATGTAGTCATACTCCTCGACTCTATCACCCGACTGGCCCGTGCATACAATACATGTGCTCCGGCATCCGGCAAGATTCTTTCCGGCGGTGTCGACGCTAACGCCCTTCAGAAACCCAAACGTTTCTTCGGCGCAGCCCGCAACATAGAAGGCGGCGGCTCACTCACAATCATCGCCACCGCCCTCACCGAGACAAGCTCAAAGATGGACGAAGTCATCTTCGAGGAATTCAAAGGCACGGGCAATATGGAACTTCAGCTCGACCGCAAACTGTCGAACAAACGCATTTTCCCTGCGGTCGATATAATGGCCTCGAGCACACGCCGCGACGATTTGCTTTTGCGCTCGGAGACTCTCAACCGCATGTGGATTCTGCGCCGGTTCCTCTCCGACCGAAATTCTATCGAAGCCATGGAGTTCATCAAAGACCGCATGGAGCGCACACGCGACAACGACGAACTGCTCCGCACCATGGGCAGCTGAAAAATGTAAGCAATTTTCAATACAATGGAAAAACAAGGCTTTGCCGACGACTTCAAACGCCGTATCAGAGAAACCAAAACCACACGCTGGATACGCTTCGGCGTAGTATCCCTCTTATTCCTGCTGTGGGTGGTATGGATGCGTACCTGGTGGCTTGCAGTGTTCGAACTTCTGCTTTTCGACATCTACATCACCGGTTACATACCTTTCACATGGTGGAAAAAAAGCAAATCAAAATTTGTACGCTCAGTGATGAGCTGGGTCGACGCTATCGTCTATGCTCTTATACTGGTCTACTTCATATTTTCTTTCGTGGGCCAGAACTATCAGATACCCTCGAGCTCGCTCGAAAAAACTCTACTTACAGGAGATTATCTCTGGGTAAACAAATTTGTCTACGGACCGCGTGTGCCTATCACGCCCGTTCACTTCCCGTTGGTGCACAACACTCTTTTCGGCCATAAATCATATCTCGACAATCCTTCTACAGAATACCGCCGTCTCAAAGGACTGCGTAATGTAGAGGAAGGCGATATAGTTGTATTCAATTTTCCTGCCGGCGACACAGTAGCCACAAAATTTGAAGAGACTCCGCAATATTATGATTTATTGATAAAGCAATATGGCCGCGATGCTGTCAACACTAACAAAGCGGTATTCGGAGATGTTATTTACCGTCCTGTAGACCGCCGACAGAATTTTGTGAAACGTTGTGTAGCTCTGCCCGGACAGCGTCTGAAGATTGTTAACGACACTTTGTATATCAACGGCGAGATTCGGGAATTTCCCAAGAACGTACAGTTCAACTACCTCTACTCCACCTCATCGCCCATGACGGATGCCGACCTCAAGGAACTCGGCATCTCACTGAGTGATTTATCAGAGATAGAACCCGGTACTTCCTCGCGTGTGAATCTGAAACCGTTCCTTCCCAATACTCCCGACAACGCACGTGTTTACATATCGCCGCTCACTGCCGGTATGATTGCGAAAATGAAAGCCTCGGGTAAAATAAAGGATTATATAAAGTTCAACAAACTCGTCACATACTTTGAAGGAAACGACTTCACAAGTATGGTATTCCCTTACGGAGAAAACGGCGACTGGACTTTGTCGAACTACGGAGGCGAGAAAGGCCTGCTTATCCCGGCCAAAGGAACTACAATAGAGCTTACTCCCGACAACTGGACAATCTATCAGCGTGCCATACGCAATTACGAAGGTCACAGCGACGCTTATCTCGACCCCGTTACCCAACGCGTGATGATTGACGGCCAACCCGCCGACACATATACATTCGCAATGGATTACTACTGGATGATGGGCGACAACCGAGACAACTCACAGGACTCACGTTTCTGGGGTTTTGTTCCCGAAGACCACATTGTCGGCACTCCGATGATAGTGCTTGCATCTTTCGACCGCGAACGCGGTCTTTTCGACGGCAAAATACGATTCGACCGTATTCTCCGTTCCCCCAATCCCGATAAATAAGTTGATTTAAATATACAATCAACATGTCGTCAACAAATACAAAGGACGGTTTCTGCACTCCGGAAGCCGTCCTTTTGCCTGCATTGCTCTTTCCTCCCGTTTCATATTACGCCGTGATGAGCGCCGCAAAATGTGCCGCTATAGATACTGAAATGCGATATGACAAAAGTTTCAAAGGCATCCACCGTTTCACTATCGCCGACACCCGCGGTATACTCCGTCTTACCGTTCCGGTCGCTCACAAATCAGAACAGAATAAATGGAAGGAAGTCACAGTCTCCAGTCACGGACGATGGTGGGAAACCATGCCCGTTGCGCTTGAATCAGCTTATGGCCGCACTCCTTTCTTCGAGTTTTATATAGACCGTTTCAGGAAGCTTTTCTCACCCGAGCCAGTTACTGTTACCGAACTGTGTCTGCGTGCCGATGAAATAGTAAGACAAATACTCCTTATCAACACTCCTGTGTTGAATGTTGATAAAATAGAAAAAGCCAAGTCATATCTTTCTTTTGACTTCGAAAAGGCTTCCGACTTTTTGCCTCAGTACTGGCAGATTCGTGAAGATTCTTTAGGATTCATCGGCCGCCTGTCTGTGCTCGACCTCATTTTCAATCTTGGACCGGATGCGGTTTTATACCTCGACAGATTGTCAACAAATACTGTTGATAACTGTTGAAAAACTTCCAAACAAGTTTTCATATCTATTTTTGATATTTCAATAAAAACTTCTAAGCCGCAGAGGGTGGAAAATTTGCAAGTTTTCCACCCTCTTTTTTATCACTCAATTATCAATATGCTTATCTACGGTTTCTCCCGTTTTCAACATGGTTTATCAACGTTCAAAGTTATGAAATTACTTACATCACAAGTTATCAACACAATGTTCATAACTATATAAATTCATTGGTTTTCAATAATTTAGTATGTTGACAAGCTGTATAAAAAGCAATTCAAAACTTCAATAACCTATATAATCAAGCAAACACTTAAAAAGTTATCACTGTTATCAACACCCGTTATTATTATTCCTAAAATTTTTATGGAAAACCTATTTTTTTAATTAAATAAAGAAATAAATAAAAAAGGATGTTGAAAAGTTGACAAGCTTATTTTGAAGAAGATTGTTTCCGGGTCTTGTGATACATTGAGAAAAGGGCCGCCGCGCCAATCAGGGCACAAGGAATGCCGACGAGTGCCGGCGATGCGATTCCAAAACCATGATTAATCACTGCCCCTCCGACTGCGGCCGCCACTGCGTTCGATACATTGAAAGCAATCTGTATGCCGGCGCCTCCGAGCATTTCACCGCCTTTGGCATAGCGCACAATCAGATACTGCAATGGTCCTCCGATGCCGAAGAGGAGAGCCGGTGCGAGGAAAGTGAAAACAAGAGAAGGTATCTTATAAGGTGACAGAAAATATATCATGGGCATGAGTACAGCTACTATCGTGGCAAAAATGGCTGTGACGAGTGAGGGTGAGTATTTGTCTGCAAGCCGCCCGGCAAGCCAGTTGCCGAAAACCATGCCCGCGCCTACTATCACCATTATAAAAGTCATGGAGTGCTGTGAGAAATGTGTTACCTGAGTCATTATCGGAGATATATAGCTCAGCCAGCAATAGACACTTGCCTGTCCGAAGAATACTCCGGCATATATAAGCCATGGTTCAGGCTTTGACAGAAAACGGAACTGTCCTTTTATGCCCGTATCAGGCAAAGGAGCCAATACAGGTATCCAGTATCTAATGGCTATGAATGTTATAAGACCGCACAAAGCTACCAATGAGAAAGGAAGCCTCCATGAAACTATCTGGCAAAGAAAAGTAAATGCAGGTACGCCTATCAGATTGGCCACTGTCATGCCTCCAACAAGCACTGCCACTGCCGAAGCGCCTTTTCCTTTGTCGGCCAGCCGAGAGCATACAATGGCGCCGGCTCCGAAGAATGCTCCGTGAGGCAAGCCTGATATAAAACGTGCGGCTAGAAGGCATACGTAATTAGGCGATATAGCCACCAGTGTATTGCCGATGGCTATCACAGCAGCCAGAACGAGCATAAGCCGACGCAATGGCAGCTTGCGCAGAAAGATTAGAGAGGGTGCGCCTACTGCTACTCCGGCGGAATAGGCTGAGATGAGATGGCCGCCTTTTACTATACTTATATTCAAATCACGGGCAATATCACTGAGTATGCCCATCATGCCAAATTCTACGATTCCAAGTGCAAATGTTCCGAACGCGAGTGATAGAAGTGATTTCTTCATAGAATATCAATGTTTTTTCAGCGTGCAAAAATACTTATTTATAACAAACGTGTGTCTAAAAAGTCTACTTTGAGAGCATCATTCTAAAATTTCAATTTCAATAAAAAAAAGGAGCGGCCAACATTATCAGAAAAAAATACTAATTTTGCATGTTAAACCCCTTTAAAGAAGAGCGTATGGCAGGAGTAAAACCCAAAAAGGCCCTGGGACAACATTTTCTTACGGACTTGAATGTAGCCGACCGCATAGCATCGACCCTTGACGCTTATGTCGACATTCCTGTTCTTGAAGTAGGGCCCGGTATGGGAGTGCTCACACGTTTTCTTCTTGAAAAACATCCTGCTTCGCTGGTGACGGTCGCCGAGATAGACAGCGAGAGTGTGGAATGGCTGAAGACACATCTTCCGCAGCCTCAGCCGAGAATTGCCGAAGGCGATTTTCTTCAGATGAATCTTGATGAGCTTTTTGGCGGAGAGGATTTCTGCGTCATAGGCAATTATCCTTATAATATATCTTCCCAGATATTTTTCAGGGTGCTTGACTATAAGAATAAAGTACGCTGCTGCTCGGGTATGCTTCAGCGTGAGGTTGCCGAACGTCTTGCTGCAAAGCCCGGCACGAAAAGCCGCGGCATTCTTAGTGTGCTTCTGCAGGCATGGTATGATGTGGAGTATCTTTTCACTGTTTCGGAGCATGTGTTCAATCCGCCTCCAAAAGTAAAATCGGGAGTGATACGCATGGTGCGTAATGATGTAAACGACCTTGGCTGTGACGAAGCTCTTTTCAAGACTGTCGTAAAGACTGCTTTCGGACAGCGCCGCAAGACACTCCGTAACTCTCTGCGCCCCCTTCTTCCGCCAGGATGCATATTTACCGATGATGAATCTCTGGCAAACATGCGTCCGGAACAGCTATCGGTGGAGCAATTTATAGAACTGACACGCCGCATCGACGGTATGCGTAAAAAATGAATTAAGCCATGAGGGAATATACCGACGAAGACATCAGCCACATCAAGGAAATCATTGAGGCTAATGAAAAAAAGCGTGCTGTGGAGGAACTCGAGGAAATGCACCCCGCAGACATAGCGGAGCTGTATAATAATCTCGACTTAGAGGACTTTGACTATCTTTTCAAACTTCTCGATGAAGAGAAGCGGGCCGATGTGCTCATGGAACTCGATGAGGAGGACCGTCTGAAAATACTCAGCGAGATGCCTGCAGAGGAGATTGCAAAGCAAATCGACCACCTCGAAACCGATGATGCAGTAGACCTTATACAGCAGCTCGACAAAGATGAGCGCGAAGAGGTCATATCGCATATCGACGACGTTGAGCAGGCCGGAGACATCATTGACCTTCTTAAATACGACGAGGACACTGCCGGCGGCCTTATGGGCACCGAGATGATTGTGGTGAACGAGAACTGGTCGATGCCCGAATGTATACGGCAGATGCGTATGCAGGCCGAAGATATGGACGAGATTTACTACGTATATGTAGTTGACAACGATTACAAACTCAGGGGTACACTTCCGCTCAAGATGATGCTGACTCATCCTTCGGTGTCGAAAATAAAACACGTGATGGAGGAGGAGCCGCCAAGCGTGAAAGCCGATACCCCTATTGATGAGGTAGCTCTTGATTTTGAGAAATATGACCTTGTGGCTATGCCGGTTGTCGACAGTATAGGCCGTCTGCTTGGACGAATAACAGTCGATGATGTTATGGACCAGGTGCGCGAATCAAGCGAACGCGACTATCAGCTTGCTTCGGGTCTCTCCTCGGATGTGGATGCCGATGACTCTGTGATAGCACAAACTAAAGCTCGTATTCCATGGTTGCTCATAGGTATTGTGTCGGGTATTCTTGCATCTTTGATACTGGGTACGTTCGAGGCTCAGCTGCAGGCTGTGACGGCCTTGGCTTTATTTATACCTATAATAGGCGGTACCGGCGGTAATGTCGGAGTGCAGGCTTCGGCTATTGTAGTGCAGGGTCTTGCCAACGGTTCTCTTGATATCAGGAATTTTGCTACTCAACTCGGGAAAGAAGTACTTATAGGCCTTCTTAACGCTACGATAATATCGGCTCTGGTATTTGTCTATAATATTATAATGATGCCGAGTGATTTTGCAGTCACCCTGTCGGTAGTGGTGTCACTTTTTATAGTTACGATGTTCGCTTCGATTGTAGGCACGGTGATACCACTTACTCTTGAGAAAATACATATCAACCCGGCTCTTGCCACAGGTCCTTTCATACAGATTTCCAATGACCTCGTAGGTCTTATCATCTACGTGTGGATTTCAGATTTCTTCCTTGGTGTGTTCGGTGTCAAATAAGCAGTCTGTCAATTCGGTTGCCCGGACGTATATTGAGTGAAAAAGATTCACTGCGTCCCGTGGCTTCGCTTTTATAGAGGAAGTGATAGCGCTCGGGGCCTAAACAGTCGAGGCTGACATATGCGGCAGTGGCCGGAGTATTTTCGAATCGGTCGCATGTTATACGTTCTTCAATCGTCACGTCAAAGCCGATAATTGTCACGGCAATGCTGTAAGTGCCGCTTGTGGTGAGATTATCAAGGCCAAAACGATGGATTACAAGTTCACCCGAGTCATTCACCTGCGCGACTATTCCGGCTTCTGACATAGCGGCGTCTGTGCGGAGCGTGCCACCGTAAGTGTACATTCGAGCCGAACTGCGGCGACTCGGCATAGAGGCGGCTGCAACAACTGCGGCTGCCATGAATGCGGCTACTATATAGAATTCGACTGTCTGAAATATACTAAGTATTATCATACGGTCTCAAAAATAGTGATAAATATCGGTTCATGCAAGCAGCATGCTTGTTTTAAATTTTTTATAAGTCATCTTCAGATGCCGACACTTAGAAAAATACTTGATATATTGACAGATGTCTATATTATGCCGAGAACATGTCCGGTGTGCGGTAGCCGACTTGAAGAAAACGAGAAAGCCATGTGTACGGCATGTCTTATCAAACTTCCTGTCTGTCACGAGCGTGGGCCTGAAATTTTCGACATGCGTTCTGCCGTAAGCAATGCATCGGTTCTCTGCGGTATGGTACAGGCGTGGTTCCATTACGACCCTGCATCGCAGTATGCGGAATTAATACGTACGGCAAAATATCGCGATACACCATCGCTCGCTTATGAACTCGGGTATCTTTTTGCCCGAGATTTAAAACAAAGACTTCCCGAGAATACAGAAGCCGGCCCTATGCACGTATGCGACATAGATGTATTGCTGCCTATGCCTATGCATTTTTTTAAACGTATCCGGCGAGGGTATAATCAGGCAGAAGAACTTGCCCGCGGTATGGGTGATGAACTTGGCATACCGGTGGCCGACAATCTTATTGCTTTAAAACCTCATAGCACGCAGACACGTCTCAGCTACCGGAAACGTACTGCCAATCTACGTGGAACTATGGCTGTGAATGATGCACATGAACTGCGAGGAATGAATGTAGGCATTGTCGATGATATAATCACCACGGGTTCGTCGATGACAGAAGCCGCCGTCTCACTTTCGTGGAGTATGCCGTATATGGCTTCCCTGTCGTTTCTGGCTCTGGGACTTACACGCAGGAAAAACTGAAATTGGCGATATTAAAAAAATAATATTACCTTTGCATTATAAAGCATTGTCAGATAGTAACCATATGCCACTCACATACCGTACACGGATAATAATTGTCTTATTTGTCTTTTTTCTATCGTTCGGCAGTCTTTCGGGTCAGGTACTCGTTACCGAAGACCATGTACCTTTGAAAGAGGACAGTGTCACCCATGATTTTTCGAATCAGCCATATTTCGGGCTATATAAAGATAATTATTTCATATTCGGCGGTCCGGTAGGCTATAAGGCAAACCGAAAGAATACCAATGTAAAATTTCAGATATCGGTCGCACAGCGTCTTACCCGTGCTACTTTGCCGTGGGGCACGTATCTCTATCTCTTCTATACCCAAAAAGTATTCTGGAATGTCCTTGAGAATTCCATGCCTATGACCGACCTCAACTTTAATCCCGGGATAGGTCTCACAAAGCCGCTTTTTGTCAAAAACCGGTATATAGGCAAGCTCACATTCATCATAGAGCATGAGAGCAACGGTCGTGACTCCATTCAGTCGCGTTCATGGAACAGGGTGGCACTCGCCGGAAATGTGATGGTGACAAACAATCTCATGGTTCATGCCAAAATCTGGGCTCCTATAGTCGATGGCGAGAACAACAGGGATATAGTGAGCTGTTGCGGTTTTTATCAGGCCGGTTTTCAGCTTATAAGCAACAACCGCCGATTCAGCGGAGGCATAACCATCACTCCACGAAAACATTTCAGCTTCAATACTGTTGTAGACCTTTCATACCGTATACTGCGACAGGATAATCAGTTCCTTTTCCTACAGTTCTATAACGGACGTGGCGAAGGTCTGCTTGAATACAACAAATTTCATTCTTCAGTACGTATAGGCCTTCTGATAAAGCCGAAACTCTTCAGTGAATTCTAAAAATGAAGAAGCTTTCATTAATATTATCTGTTATTGCGGCTGTATGCATGGCTGCGTGTTCTTCGAACGACCAGTTCAGGGTAAACGGTACAGTAGAAGGAAATCCCACCATGAACATGCGCGCCGGTTATTATGCCGATGGAGTCTACAAAACCGTGATTACGGCTGTACGCGAGGGTAAATTTGAATTTACCGGCAATGCGTCGCAACCCACTGTGCTTGAGATAATGGATTATGAATATCGTCCGCTCGCAAGACTTTACGTTAAAAACGGTGATGAGTATGATGTGCATATGAATCCGCAGGATATCTACAAAGTAGATATTTCAGGAAATGACGAGAGCGCCCGGTGGTCGGCATTTATGCGCAATAATGCTGAAAAACTACGTAATGATGCCAATAAAACTGTGGCGGACTATGTAGGAGCACATCCGGATGATGTAGTATCTACGCTTCTGCTTATGACGTCTTATGATGCCTCGGAGTCTGCTGCTGAAGCTGATTCGCTGATGTCGCTCATATCTCCTTCCGCTCGGCCTTCAAGTCTGACAGAAGGATACATGTATGTACTCGACCGTCTTGTGAGTGATGTCGCCATGGCTCCCGTAGTCCCTATGAAGTATCTTGATTCGAGAGATTCCCTTCAGAACTTTAATCCCTCTCGGCATGAGCTGACTCTAATCAGTGTAAGCCGTCAGAGTGATGTGCGTCGCGATTCCATACTGCCGGCGTTGCGCAGACTGAGCAAGGAACATAGCTCTAAAAAACTGGCTATAATAGACTTCTCGCTCGACAGCGATACCACAGCCTGGAAACGTGCAGCCCGTAATGACAGCGCTTCGTGGAAACAGGGATGGGCGGCAGGAGGGCTGGCATCCATTGCCGTGAAATCTCTCGGATTGCCTTCTGTTCCATATGTCGTGGTGTGCGACTCTACAGGCACACAATTGCTGCGCACACGTTCGGCCGGACGCGCGGAGGCCTTTATCAATGCACAATTAAAATAAGAACAACTATAAAATATGCTTGTAAAAACCTATGCAGCGGCTCTTCAGGGAATCAATGCCATTACTGTGACTGTGGAGACAGTGCTTCAGCCCGGTGTAATGTTCTGCATAGTCGGGTTGCCTGATACATCCGTAAAAGAAAGTCAAGAGCGAGTCAGGGCAGCCATTACACAGTCGGGATTTAAGTTGCCCCGTCTCTCTACGGTAATCAATCTTGCACCCGCTGATGTGCGTAAGGAAGGGTCGGCTTACGATTTGCCTATTGCTGTAAGTCTGCTTGTGGGTTCGGGCCTCATAACTGCTCCGGAGCTTGACAAATACATGATAATGGGCGAACTGTCGCTCGATGGCTCCGTGATGCCTGTAAAAGGTGTTCTACCCATGGCTATAGAGGCTCGTGCCAGAGGCTTCAAAGGCATAATTGTGCCATCGGCCAATGCTACGGAAGCTGCTGTAGTCAATCGTCTGGAAGTGTATGGGGTATACAATCTTCGCCAGGTATCGGATTTTCTTCAGAATCCCTCCGCATTGCAGCCCACTGTGGTGGATACCCGAGCAGAGTTTGCGGCTGCTTCAGGTCATTTTGATTTTGATTTCAGTGAGGTCAAAGGACAGGAAAATGTGAAGCGCGCTTTTGAAGTGGCTGTCGCAGGCGGTCACAACATACTTCTTATCGGCGCTCCCGGTTCCGGTAAATCGATGATGGCCAAAAGGCTTCCGTCAATCATGCCGCCGCTCACCCTTGGAGAGGCACTTGAAACAACTAAAATACACTCTGTGGCCGGTAAACTGCCCCGTGGTTCAAGGCTTATGACAGTGCGTCCTTTCCGTGCTCCTCATCACACCATTTCACCCGTGGCTATGGTGGGAGGCGGGTCGCATCCCCTTCCTGGAGAGATTTCACTTGCGCATAACGGCATTCTCTTTCTCGATGAATTTCCCGAGTTTCCACGCAGTGTGCTCGAAGTATTGCGACAGCCGCTCGAAGACAGATTCATAAGCGTTTCACGTGCGCGTTATCAGGTTGATTATCCGGCCGGCTTTATGCTTGTGGCATCCATGAACCCGTGTCCGTGCGGATATTATACGCATCCGACTAAAAAATGCACATGTGCTCCCGGGGCGGTATCCAGATATATGAGCCGCATATCGGGCCCCTTGCTTGACCGCATTGATATACATGTTGAAATCATGCCCGTGCCATTCGATAAACTGGCCGAGAGCAGACCTGGTGAGCCATCGGCGGACATAAGGGAGAGGGTAGTGCGTGCCCGTGAGATACAGGCTCGCCGCTATGCCGGTGAACCCGGCATTCACTGCAACGCGCAAATCACACCTAAACTGCAGACTCGCTATTGTGCGCTCACACCCGAGGCTATGGCTATTCTCAAGCGGGCCATGGAGAAAAACGATATGTCGGCCCGTGCCTACGACCGGATACTCAAGGTTGCCCGTACAATAGCCGACCTTGACGGTGCCGAAAACATAGGCCCGCAGCATATCAGCGAAGCCGTCAATTACCGCAGCCTCGACCGCGGAGGATGGGGAAGCACATTTTAATCTTATAGTTATTATAGTTATAAGGCGAGCTCGCCTTATAACCTGCATACTTTCAGTAAATTCCCATTATGCCATCCCCTTCTTACCTAAAACATACCATACACAATCAGCTTCGCCGCGCTGTATGGCATAATTATTACGGCAAGGCTGTGTATATGGTAACTATTTCTAAGAACGGCTCTTGTCCTCCCTTTGGCACTCTTATCTATACTAATCCAAACGATGCATATATACAATTATCGTCCTGTGGAGAAATTATAAAGAAACAGATAGAAATCACTCCGGCATATCATCCTCAGTTGAAAATATTGTCGTATGTTATCATGCCGGACCATGCGCATATTCTTATATTTGTAACTGAACCTATTGAGAAGCATTTTGGTGATATAATACAAGCTATAAAATCCTCCTCCACTTCGGAAATAAGGAAAATATTAGACAGGCGTGATATAATTGTTTTTGAAGAGGGCTTCAATGACAGAATAGTAAAGAGCAGGCATCAGTTAGAAATACTCTATAGATATCTACGTGATAACCCCCACAGCCTGGCGATGCGGAAGTCTCACCCGGAATACTTCAGGAGGATAAATGCTCTCAAAATAGGAGGAAATAGTTATCAGGCTTATGGAAATTTTCAGTTGCTCGATTGTCCTTTTAAAGAGCAAGTGGTGATTCACAGAGCTGATACGGCTGATGAGAGGGAGCGGAAAAGACAGCTATGGACATATACGGCTGCTAATGGAGGAGTGCTTGTGTCGCCTTTCATATCGAAAGCCGAGAAGGAAGTGCGGAGTGATGCCGAAGTTGCCGGAGGCAGATTTATTCTGATTGTCAATGAGCCTATGGAGGAACGATATAAGCCTTCGGGGCATGATTTCGAGCTCTGCGAGGCCGGAAGGCTACTTATTATTTCAGCCAACCTCCCGGGAGAAATTTCGCGACAATCGTGCCTTACAATGAATTCGCTTGCCGAGACAATTGCTAAAAATTGAAGCCCCTGCAGACTTGCTAACAGTTGCAGGGGCTTGATATTTGTAGGCGTTGATACCTTTAAATCACATTGTCTTCTTTTGTCTCGATTGGTTCGGGAGCGGGTGCAGGTTCGTCGGCGGTCACACGCTCGAGCCATTTGACCATGCCGAACATTACTGACATGGAAATAACACATACGATGCAGAATACGCCCCATGCATAGTTGATTGACCATTTGTTGTACATCAGCGGGCCTACCCACAGCATGAGGTTGCCCACAGCGGTGGCGCCGAGCCAGAGGCCCTGGCAGATGCCCTGCATGTGTTTGGGCGCTACCTTGGATACAAACGAAAGTCCCAGCGGTGAGATGAAAAGCTCGGCGACGGTAAGGAAGAAGTAAAGCACTATCAGTACCCAAGGACCGGCCTTAAGGCCTTCTTTGGCCGTAGCTGCCATTGCACGGAATTCGTCGCCGGAGGGATAACCCTGAATGGTGGAGTAGAGGGTAAGGAATAGATAGGCGAGGGCGGCGAGGCCCATGCCGATAGCTATTTTTCGGGGTGTGGATATTTCCCGGCCACGGCGTGAGAGCGATGAGAAAAGCAGCATCACAAGCGGCGTGAGCACAATCACGAAGAAGGGATTCACGGCCTGCCAGATTTCAGGGGCAATAGTATCGGTATTCACAAAGTCGCGGGCGAAAAGCGAGAGGGAAGTTCCGTTCTGGTGGAAAGAGAACCAGAAGAATACCACGATGCCGAGCACGGCGAAGAGAGCGGCCATACGCTGTTTAATTTCCTTGGCCATGGCAAGCTTTTCGGCCTGTGTATAGGTCACCGTCTGTGCTTTTGCCTTAGAAGCAGGCGAGGGGAGAGAGCGCTTTGTGACAAGGAAAATGACAAGCGATATCAGCATGGCAGCCACCGATGCGATGAATGAGTAGTGGATGCCGGTGTTGAATACTTCGAGATATTTTGTGCAGAAAGCCTGCAGGTCGGCGCCTGCGGCATAGCCGGCCGAAGTAGCCACAGCGTAGAGGTTGTCGATGTTTTCAGTGTTCATCGAGTTGGTGACACTTAGGAACTGGTGGCAGAGTTCGGGGAAATCGGCGTTGTAGACCATGTCATTTACACCGAGCCACCAGCTGCGGAGCATAGGAGCTACGAAAGGAGCTATCAGACCGCCGATGTTGATGAATACGTAGAAAATCTGAAATCCCGAGTCACGCTGTGCGCTGTAGCGGGGATTGTCGTAGAGCTGACCGACGATGGCCTGCAGATTGCCTTTGAACAGACCGTTGCCGAATGCAATGAGGAAAAGTGATACGCAGGTGAGCGCAAGAAGCCAGGTGTGATTGCCTTCGGTGGCAAGAATAGGAATAGACAGAATTACGTAACCCGCAGTCATTATGATGAGACCGCTTATGATTGTGCCTTTGTAGTTCTGTGTTTTGTCGGCTATGAAACCGCCTACGAGGCTGAGAATATAGATGCCGGCATAGAAGAAAGAATAAATGAGAGAGCTCTCGTCGCCGCTCAAGCCGAATTTAGAGCAAAGAAAGAGCACCAGCACTGCGTTCATGATATAATATCCGAAGCGTTCGCCCATGTTGCTCAACGCGGCAGGAATAAGTCCTTTGGGTTGATTTTTAAACATATGATAATTAGGTTTTCAGTTTTTTCAATGGATTGGTTGCTTAATGAGGGCTAAATTAATAAAAAAGCATGGATTTACAATATTTTTATAGAGAAAAACGAGCTTTTTCAGTCAAATCTACGGTATATGTCTTTTATGACGAGCGATGCGAGGGTGAGACCGAATATCGCTGTAGAGTGGGCAAAAGTGCCATTTACACCTGCCGGGCCTGCGGCTCTGTGGCCGATTGTCTCCGGGCTGAAGACACATTTGAATTTACGTTTTGGGAATATGCCGCTGCGGCGGAATCTTGTGCGCAAGGCACGGGCGAGGGGACAGCCTTCGGCTTTCCAGAATTCAGCGACTGTGATTTTCGACGGGTCGAGTTTACGGGCTGCTCCCATTGATGAGAAAAAGCCTCTGCATGGTGCTGTTTCAGGCTCAGTGCATCGGAGTATGAGGTCGGCTTTATCGGACAGAGAGTCTATGGCATCAATCACATAGTCATAGCTTTCAATGTGGAATTCATTGGCTGTCTCGGGAGTATAGCGTTTTTGCAAGGCCGTGACGGTGGCGTCAGGATTGATGTCTGCAATCCGTCGGGCAATCACCTCCACTTTGGGCTGTCCTACGGTCGAGGCTAAAGCGGGCATCTGGCGGTTGATGTTCGATGGTGCCACAGTATCCGAATCCACTATTGTTATATGGCCGGTGGCCGAACGGGCGAGAGCTTCGACGCACCATGAGCCTACGCCGCCTACGCCGAATACAAGCACACGCGTGTCGGCCAGTGCCGTCATCATTTCATCGCCTGCTACAAGGGCCGTGCGCCCGAAGAATTCTGAATCGTCGTGCATAAATTGTCTTTTGTGTATGCAAAAATAAGCAAAAGCGGCGAAATACGGATAGCGGCGGTTTTATTCGGAAATAATTCGTAAATTTGCATTGAGCAAAAACAACTAAAAACAACAGTCATGAAAAGTTTTCTTTTCTATATAATATTTTTCCTGACGGTATTCGGCGCTTCAGCTGTGAAGGTTGACACAATTACTGTGGCGACTAAATATCTTGCAACGCCTATGAAACTTATCGTCTATACTCCCGATTCCGCATTCAAGGGTGGTCGTTTCCCCACTGTATATATGCTCCACGGCTTCTCGGGCGATTATACCAACTGGAGCTCGAAAGAGCCACGGCTTGCCGAACTTGCCGACAGCTATGGCATGGTGCTTGTCTTTCCCGACGGACGCGACAGCTGGTACTGGGATTCGCCTGTAGATGCTTCGATGCAAATGGAAAGTGCAATTACCCGTGATGTGGTGCCCTATATCGACAGCCATTTCCCCACTATTCCCGACCGCGGACATCGTGCCATTACAGGTCTCAGCATGGGCGGTCACGGCTCGTTGTGGCTGGCCTTGCGGCACCCCGATATCTGGGGCAATGCCGGAAGCATGAGCGGAGGCGTTAACATAGTGCCTTTTCCGAAAAGCTGGAAAATGGACGCGTGGCTCGGTGCTTACGACTCCAATCGGGAGGTGTGGGAGAGCCATACTGTGATTAACAATATCGACGCGCTCAAAGCCGCAAATCTCAACATAATCTTTGACTGCGGAGCCGACGATTTCTTTGCCGGCGTGAACGAAGATCTTCACAAACGTCTGCTTGAGGCTAAGGTTCCGCATGACTATTCGTCGCGCCCAGGAAACCATTCATGGGAGTACTGGCGCAACTCGGCCCTCTATCATCTCCTTTTCTTTAATGAGGCTTTTCACAGAGCCGATGCCAAAGCTGCCGGTAAATGATAGTAAAATCACTGTATCTGAGCAATTTCAAGAATATAGAGCAGGCCAAGCTCGACTTTTCGCCCAAAATCAACTGTCTTCTGGGCGATAACGGCATGGGCAAGAGCAATATGCTCGATGCTCTCTATTTTCTGAGTTATTGCAAAAGTTTTACCGGAGCCAACGACGGCCTTATGGTTCGCCGTGGTGAGGAGTATGCCTCTTTGCGTGGAAATTACTTTCGCCGCGGTCTCGACGAGGAAATCACCGCAGGTCTCCGCCCGGGTGTGCGTAAGGTATTCAAGCGCGGCGGAAAGGCCTATCAGCGCCTTACCGAGCATATGGGCGCGTTTCCCCTTGTTCTCCTCTCGCCTGCCGACATTGAGCTTACTACCGGAGACTCATCTGAACGCCGTCGGTTTATCGACCGTATAATATCGCAGAGCGACAGCCGGTATCTCGACTCGCTCATCCGGTATAATTCGGCACTTGAGCAGCGTAACCGTCTGTTGCGTGACGAAAGTACTGACGAAGGCCTTTATGAAGCTCTCGAACTGCAACTTGAGATGGCCGGAGTCTATATAGCGCTTCGCCGCGAAGCCGTGATTAATCAGCTGCGTGATATCTTCAAGCCATATTACAGCAGGATAAGTGACAGCGCCGAAGTAGCCGACCTCGAGTACTCGCACACCGACTATCCCGAAGGTCTTGCCGCACATCTGCGCGACAACCGCCGGCGCGATTTTGCCCTCAAGCATACATCATCGGGGCCGCACCGCGACGATATTGTATTCACGAGCGACAGTATGCCTCTCCGCCGCACTGCATCGCAGGGACAGACGAAGACATTCACCACGGCTCTGCGTTTCGCTCAGTACGAACTTCTGCGCGAGTCCCTCGGTGTGAGGCCTCTTCTGCTGCTCGACGATATATTTGACAAGCTCGATGCCGGACGCGTACGCCGCATTATGGATATAGTGGGCGCGTCGGGCACTTTCGGACAGATTTTTATAACCGACACCAACCGCAAGCATCTCGACGAGATTGTGGCCGACATACCCGAGGCTGCCGAAAACTATCGTCTGTGGCATGTTGAGCGCGGTGTGTTTACTCCTATAGAAGCATGAAACGCCGTCAGCCGCTTTTAATCAATCAGATTCTCCGCCAGATGATAGAGGCTACCGGAATGCGGCCTCAGCTGGAGCGCCATACCGTTGAATCGATGTGGCCCGGCGTAGTCGGACAGCAGATAGCTTCATATACCAACCGCCTGTATGTAAAAGACTGCACACTCCATGTCTATATAGTTTCCGCACCTCTCAAAGAGGAGCTGAGCTATGCCCGCGACCGCCTCGTAGAGAAACTCAATGAAGCCGTAGGCACGCATGTGATAGATGCTGTCGTAATACACTGATAAAAATGGAAATACCCGAACCTTCATTTGAATTTTATCATCGTATACCCGTTCAGATACGTTTCAACGACGTGGACCTTTTCGGACACCTGAACAATTCTGTCTATATCGAATTCTTCGACATGGGTAAGCTGCTTTATTTCAAGCAGTTCATGGGAGGACATTTTGAGAAGCAGCCGAGTGTGCCTGTAGTAGCCACAATCAACTGCACTTTCTGCGAGCCGACATATATCGACGACCGGCTCGAAGTGTTCACCGCCGTAGCTTCAATCGGCGAGAAGTCGCTCGTGCTTGAGCAGCGGATTATCGACAGCAACAAAAACGTGAAGTGCATAGCCACCACTCACATGGTGAATGTCGATGCAAAAACTGGGCGCCCTGTCCCCGTGACCGACGAGTGGCGCAAGGCAATATCGGAATACGAACATCGCGAACTATAAACCTTATAACCTATAAAACCATATGATAACGCAACTTGAAGAACTTGTGGAAGAGGCCCGTCTCCGTGGCCGTAAACGTCTGGCCGTTGCCTACGGTAACGATGCCCATACCCTCGGTGCTGTATACGAAGCCTGGTGTAAGGGTCTCGTAGAGCCTACCGTATTCGGCGACAAGGCCGAAATACTGCGTATCTGCAAAGAAAACAATATAGATGCGTCGGCTTTTGCCATCGTCGAAGAGAAAAGCGATGTGCGCTGCGTGCAGCTCGCCGTGTCGCTTGTCGCCACCGGGGGGGCCGACGTGCTAATGAAAGGACTTGTGTCAACCGACAAATACATGCGCGGCATTCTCAACAAGGAAGCCGGCCTCTTTCCGCCCAAAGGCACACTCAGCCATGTGTCGGTGGTGCAGCTCCCCGGCCGTCCCAAGCTGCTGTGCATTTCGGACGTAGCGGTTATTCCGCAGCCCGATTTCAAGCAGAAAACCATACTGATTGGCTATCTTACCAAAATAGCCAACTCTCTCGGCGTAGCGCGACCCAAAATCGCATGTATCGCCCCCTCTGAGCAGGTTCTGCCGTCGGTATTGTCGTCAACCGAATCGGCCATTCTGGCCAAGATGGGCGACCGCGGTCAGCTCGGCAACGTAGAGGTCGACGGTCCTCTGTCGCTCGACGTTGCCCTCTACAGCGAGGTTGCAAAAGAGAAAAAAGTGCAGGGTTCGCGTGTGGCCGGAGACCCTGACTGCCTGCTCTTCCCCAATATAGAATCGGGCAATGTATTTTTCAAGGCGGCCTCGCACTTCGGCGGTGCCGAAATCGCCGCTATTGTAGTGGGTACAAAAGTGCCTTGTGTACTCACTTCGCGCGGCGATACTCCCAGCACGAAACTCTATTCGATAGCTCTCGCATGTCTCCAGTCGAAATAATCAAAACCAAGCATCCATGACATACAATATCCTGGCAATCAATCCCGGTTCGACATCTACCAAGATAGCTGTATATAAAAACGAGGACCAGCTCTTTACCACATCCATATCACATACCCCCGAGGAGCTGGCAGGTTTTAAGTCTGTCATCGACCAGTTTGAATGGCGCAAGGGCTTGATATTAAAGGCTCTTGCCGATAATAATATAGATGTTAACAAGCTGTCGGCTGTCGTTGGCCGCGGCGGTGTCATCAGTCCTATAGAAAGCGGCGTTTATGAAGTGAACGACGATTTGCGCCATGACTTGCTTAACGCACGCATGCAGCATGCTTCCAATCTCGGCGGTCTGCTCGCCCGTGACATAGCAGACAGTATCGGTGTGAAGTCGTATATCGCCGACCCTGTTGTTGTTGACGAGATGATGCCTTATGCCCGTATTTCGGGTGTGCCCGAGCTGCCGAGAGAGTCGATTTTCCATGCACTCAACCAAAAGGCTGTTGCCCGTCTTTTTGCAAAGGAATCAGACAAGAAATACGAGGATTTGAATCTTGTTGTATGCCATATGGGCGGTGGCTGTACGGTAAGCGCACACCGTCGTGGTCGTGTGATTGACACAACTAATGCACTCGACGGTTGCGGTCCCATATCGCCCGAACGCTCGGGCTCGCTGCCTCCCGGTCCGCTTATCCGTCTATGCTTCTCGGGAAAGTATACCGAAGAAGAGCTTATAAAGAAGGTGCATGGTAAGGGCGGTCTTTTCGCTCATCTCGGCACGACATCTGTTCCCGAAGTCCTTGACCGTATAATGGCTCACGATTTGCACGCCATGCTCATTCTGCGAGCCATGTGCTACAGCATCGCCAAGGAAATAGGCGCGATGGCCGTGGCGCTTAAAGGTGAAGTGGACGCGATTCTTCTTACGGGCGGTATTGCCCACAGCAAGCGTGTGACTGACTTTATCGCCGACCATGTGGATTTCATAGCTCCGATATTCGTTTATCCCGGCGAGAATGAACTGAAAGCTCTGAGTGAAAACGCTCTTGCGGTGCTACGTGGAGAGCGTAGCGCCAAAACTTATGTCAGCGAGGATTATGACGACCCGTCGACAATCAACGATACTTCGCGAACATCGAAGCTGCGCGATTTGTTGCTTGCAACAATAAGGCCCGAGAAGGGCAATAAATCAATGTCGGCTGTCCGACAATATCTGCGCAAATTCGCTCCGCGAAAAAACTGATAAATCATAAAAAACAGAGCTTCTGTCACGGGGCTCTGTTTTTTATGAAAAAATATGTTGTGTTTTTTTACTCTTTTGAAGTCTGAAACATTAAAAAAGATACCTCGCACGGGTGATATAAAAATAAATTTGCCATTTTCCTCGATTTATTTACTACATTTGCAGACACAATCAATCAAAAAGAATACTTTAAAAATAATAAAGTGCCAATTATCCAGTTATTTTATTAATTATCATTTCTTTATGCACAAATTTCTACTTATTGCGGGTTTCCTCGCCTTTGCAATGTTTGCGACAGCACAAGAGAAGCCCGATGCTCCGGCAAATCTGCAGGCCAAGGTTTCGGGTCTTACAGTCGACCTCAGCTGGGATGATGCACGCTTAGGCGCGACCAAGTCTTCCTACGGATTTGAGACTCCGTTCGCTGAAGCCGGGTGGAGTGTAAAAACAACTAACACACGCGACCCTCACTTTACGTGGTTTCAGTTTCCCACCGACCAGTATACGTCGACCGATAACTGGCAGGATTATATCTTTGCCGGAGAGCACAGCGCTTATGTCAACTTTGACATGTACAGGGGGTCGGAAGAAAACTCGGCACATCAGGACGAATGGCTTATATCGCCTGAGATAAAAGGCGTATCGTATCTTTCGTTTGAATTTTTCATCAATCCGATTCTTCTTGAAAACGGTGCGGATGAGGCGTTTCCGAACGACTATTATGTCAAGGTAAGCCGCGATGGGGGCGAGACTTGGGAAAATGTGTGGAATGCGCGTTACGACATGCTCCCTGTCGAGGCATATCAGAAGGCCATTGTCTACATAGGCGAGCCCGAAGAAACCCTTAAAGTGGCATTTGTCGCACACAGCGACCCAGCACAGACCCTTCACGGCCTTTATTTCAGCTGGGCGCTTGATGAAATTGAGTTCCATGAACCCTCTGCAGGTGCGCAGACAATTGCATCGTATAATGTTTATCTTGATGACCAGCTTCTCAAGAAAGGTGTCTACGGCTCTCAATGGAGCGATGTCAAGACAAAAACATATGGAAATCGGCAATACTCTGTTACTGCTGTAAATGCCGCAGGAGTTGAATCAGAGCCTGTGTCGGTTGCTGCAGAAGTTGTGAAACCTGATTTCAAAGCTCCGACAAACTTCAAAGTTACTTCCTCGTACGATGAAGACAGCGATACATATTCGCTCCAGAGTACTTTCGACTTTGTGAGCGGCGACTTCCTGCCTGAGTTCTACATAGTTGCGGTTGACGGAACCGGATATGCGTGGATACAGTCGGAGGACCAGCTTCCCTTCGAACTGACCGGTGTCAGCCCTGGTACATACAAACTGGAAGTATATGCCTCGTATTTCGACCCCGAGGGCGAGTCGGAGCATGTCGAGGAGTGGATTACAGTGGGATGCCGCTCTATAGTCCGTAACCTCAATTCCGAGGTTGAAGGAAATGACGTAAAATTGACATGGGATGCTCCCACCGACCCAGATGCGGCAGAACTCAAGGCTGTGATTATAGCCCGTGACGGCGAAGAAATCGCTTCAGTTGAGTCAGGTCTGTCGTATGCTGATAATGCTGCTCCTGATGGAGTTCACCGTTATAATGTAGTATGCGAGTACAACGACGGCACCAAGTCACCGGTTGTATTTGTCGATGTCAAAGTCGGCGCCCCTGTGAAATATAAACTTCCCCATACCGAAGACTTTAATAGGGGCGACAAGCCGGTTGACTGGCAGATAGGGTCGATGGAGAACAAGACACCTGTTGTAAATCAGTTCTGTTTCGACAATAAGACCGGTCTTGAAATCGAGGGAGAAGGCTTTGACGGAGGTTTTGCGTCATCGGATAGCGATGCGGCCGGCTTTACGCAGATTGCCAACTACCTTGTGACCCCTGTTTATGACCTTTCGGATATTGAAGACCGCTCCGGTCTCACAATGAGTTTCTATTACGATTTCCGAGTATACTATGACTCCTCCGTCACTATGGATTATTCCACCGACTGTGGCGAAACATGGCAGCCCGTCGATGGTTTCGAGGATATTGAATCTTATACCGATACAGACCTTGAAGAAGGACAGACATGCAAGCCGATGTATTTTGAGCGTATTATGGAAGATGAATGCGAAGGGGCCGAATCCATCATGTTCCGTTTCCTTTATATCGCGGCAATGGAGTATCATTTCGCAATCGACAACTGGAAATTCTATGACGCCAACTCATCATCTGTATCCTCGGTTGCAGGCGACAGCAATCTCCGTGTGAACGTGACAGGCGATAATCTTGTTGTGGCTTCGTCAGAGCCTGTAGAGTGCATAGAAGTATATGATGCACAGGGCCGCATGCTCAACCGTGCCGAAGCTTCGCAAATTACATTGCCGGCCAAGGGCCTCAGCATTGTAAAAGTGACTACCGCTGCGGGAACAACGGTCTGCAAAGTGGTTCGCTGACCTACTTTATAAATAATCACATAAAGAGCTGTGCCGTATAAAATTTACGGTGCAGCTTTTTTTGATTATATCGCCTATGATTTTGTCTATAGATTTTTGCAACACATACAGCTCGCAGGGGCCTCATGTGAGATGCACCCTTTTCTTAGATAGAATGGGGATGTAAGTATAATCATATTGTGGTTTTGCGGAGATTTCATTACTTTTGTATGCGGCGAGTATAAAGTGTCGCCGCATTAATAAACCATGAAAAAAATATACTGTATAATCTGTGTGGTTCTTTTATCGGCCACAGCGGCAATGGCGCAGAATTTGCCGTATCAGAATTCTTCGCTCTCCCCGGCCGAGCGTGCCGCAGACTTGTTGCCCCGACTTTCTCTTGATGAAAAAATCAGTCTGATGATGGATGTATCTCCGGCGGTGGAGCGGCTTGGCATTCGTCCTTACAACTGGTGGAACGAAGCCCTGCACGGTGTGGCTCGAGCAGGTAAGGCGACGATGTTTCCCCAGGCCATAGGCATGGCCGCGACATTCGACTGCGATGCGGTGGAGAAGGTCTTCGGTGTCGTCAGCGATGAGGCGCGGGCAAAATTTCATGATGCCCGGCGCCGTGGAGTCTATGACCGTTATTATGGTCTTACTTTCTGGACACCGAATGTGAATATTTTCCGCGACCCGCGCTGGGGCCGCGGTCAGGAGACCTATGGCGAAGACCCTTATCTCACCTCCCGTATGGGTGTGGCTGTGGTAAAGGGTCTGCAGGGAACAGGCCAGGGACTCTATGACAAATCCCATGCCTGTGCCAAACATTTCGCCGTACACAGCGGTCCCGAATGGAACCGGCACTCATTCAATGCCGACAATATCGAGCCACGTGATTTATGGGAGACATATCTGCCTGCTTTCGAAGCACTGGTGAAGGAAGCGGATGTGAAAGAAGTGATGTGCGCCTACAACCGCTTTGAGGGAGCGCCATGCTGTGGCAGCAACCGGCTTCTGGTGCAGATTCTGCGCGATGAATGGGACTACGACGGTATTGTTGTGAGCGACTGTGGCGCGATTTCTAATTTCTATGTACAGAATCGTCACGAGACCCATCCCTCAGCCGAGGCTGCAAGCGCCGATGCCGTGATAACAGGTACGGATTTGGAGTGTGGCGACAGTTACCGTTCGCTTGGCGAGGCCGTAAGCAAAGGTCTGATTACTGAAGAGCAGATTGATAAAAGTGTGTTCAGGCTGCTGAAAGCACGCTTTGAGCTGGGCGAGATGGACGATGACAGCATTGTCGCCTGGAGCCGGATTTCAATGGATACGGTATGCAGTCCGAAGCATCGGGTCATGTCGCTCGATATGGCGCGTAAATCCATGACTTTGCTTCAGAACAACGGTATTCTGCCACTTGCCAAATCAGGTAAGAAAATAGCTGTAATGGGACCGAATGCCAACGACTCCGTGATGCAGTGGGGAAATTACAACGGTACTCCCGCGCACACCGTCACTATCCTTGAAGGAATCAGAAACAAGATTGGTGATGTGCCGTATGAAAAAGGCTGTGAACATACCATACAGACTACTGATGTCGGGACATATCAGAAAATTGCCGCCGAGGCGGTGGCTAAAGTACAGGATGCCGATATAGTGATATTTGTCGGAGGCATCTCTCCCGCGCTTGAGGGTGAGGAAATGCCGGTTGATTATCCCGGCTTCCGTGGAGGCGACCGCACGGATATCGAGTTGCCGTTCGTGCAGCGACAGCTGATAGCCGCTCTCAAAGTAGCCGGTAAAAAGGTTGTGTTTGTAAACTGCTCCGGCTCGGCCATTGCACTGGAGCCTGAATCATTTATGTGCGATGCGATTCTTCAGGCATGGTATCCCGGCGAAGAAGGCGGCACTGCGGTTGCTGATGTCCTTTTCGGTGACTATAATCCCGCGGGTCGTCTGCCTGTGACTTTTTATCGTAACATCACTCAGCTGCCCAACTATGAGGATTATAACATGGTTGGACGCACCTATCGCTATATGCGCGAAAAGCCTCTCTTCCCCTTCGGACATGGCCTTAGCTACACTAAATTCCGTTATGGCAAGCCGGTGCTTTCGTCAAATACTTTGAAAGCCGGAGACGAATTGCATATTGAACTTCCCGTGAGCAATACAGGCAGCCGCAGTGGTGATGAAGTCGTGCAAATCTACATCCGTAAACAAGGCGATAAAGAGGCGCCCGTAAAGACTCTCCGTGCTTTCAGGCGTGTGTCTCTTGATGCCGGAGAAACCAAAAATGTGAAAATGACTTTAGTATCGGATGCATTCCGCTTCTTTGACCCCCAGACCAATACAATGCGTGTCGTCCCGGGTGATTACGATGTGATGTGCGGAGGTAGCTCTGACCGGAATCAACTTAAGACAGTTAAGGTAAGGCTGCAGTAAACTGTCGCCACATAAAAATGGAGCAGACTCCGGGAATGGGACTGCTCCATTTTTATTGATACAGTAAGGATTAATCTTAGAGGTCTTCTTCGATTGAGAATTCGTCGGAGAGGTCCTCCTCGTCGTCGAATAATCTATCGTCGGCTGCCGGCTTGGGCTGTTCTTCGGTGGCTTCAGTGTCAGCGGATGCCTTGGTTGCGGGCTTGGCGGGACGGCTCTTGTCGGAGGACTTGAGGGCTTCCATTATAGCCTGCTCAAGCTCGGCGGCCAGCTCCGGATTGTCGGCAATCACTTTCTTGGCGGCATCGCGTCCCTGTGCGAGCTTGCTGCCTTTGTAGCTGAACCACGAGCCGCTTTTCTGAATCACATCGTAGTCGACGCCGAGGTCGAGTATTTCGCCGGCCTTGGATATGCCTTCGCCGAACATGATGTCAAATTCGGCGCGTTTGAAAGGAGGTGCGACTTTGTTTTTCACCACTTTGATGTATGCGCGCTTGCCGAGTACGTCGTCTCCGTCCTTGATGGGATTGCGTGAGCGGATGTCGATACGGACAGATGCGTAGAATTTGAGTGCGTTGCCGCCGGTAGTGGTTTCTGTGGGACCGAACATCTGGCCGATTTTCTCGCGCAGCTGGTTGATGAAGATACACGTGGTGTTCGTACGAGCTATTGTGCCGGTGAGCTTACGCATGGCCTGGGACATCAGACGCGCCTGCAGACCCATGTTGCGGTCGCCCATTTCGCCCTCGATTTCGCTCTTGGGGGTTAGGGCGGCGACTGAATCGACAACGAGAATATCGACAGCCGACGAGCGGATGAGCTGTTCGGCGATTTCGAGAGCCTGCTCGCCGTTGTCAGGCTGCGATATGAGAAGATTGTTGATGTCTACGCCGAGCTGCTGTGCGTAGAAACGGTCGAAGGCGTGTTCGGCATCGATGATAGCGGCGATGCCTCCCTGTTTCTGTGCTTCGGCAATTGCATGGATGGCGAGTGTTGTCTTACCCGACGATTCCGGACCGAAGATTTCGATGATACGTCCGCGGGGATAGCCTCCGACGCCCAGTGCGTAGTTGAGGCTGATTGAGCCCGATGGTATTACCTCTATGTTTTCAATCACTTCGTCGCCCATCTTCATGATAGCACCGCGGCCATAGGCTTTCTCGATGCGTCCCATCGCCTGGGCGAGAGCTTCGAGGCGAGCTGCGCGCGGGTCTTTTTCGGCGCCGGCTGCCTTCTTGGTTGTTTCTTTCTTTGCCATTTTATAGTAGTTTTTTCTTTTCTGATGCAAATTTAGCGCCTTGCATGTGCAACAATATAGCGCACGATTGTTAACAAACAATATTTATTAAAAATCGGATATTCTGTAAGGTGCTTGTAATCAATATCAATTTGTTTTTCTTGCAGATTTGTGAGAAAATTTTCACTCTTTTGCCGAACTATCTTTATCGCGACGCGTTTATATAGTACATAGCAAAATTACTTTTTCCATTGCAAGAAATGTGATAATGATTGGT
>CAJUKF010000030.1:24735-34236 GCA_910587355.1 uncultured Muribaculaceae bacterium | reverse complement strand
AAGACCTATTGAAATTACAAGATTTTCAGCCGACTACGCAGAAGTACGACAAATTGTGATTAAATTTGCATGAATGCAATATCAGTCACGGCGGGTTTGTAACCCGCCGCTTACACACCAGAAACAATGAATACGCCGTTAAAAGCCGATGCCGGCTCCGGAAGCCTGCCGTGGTTCGAGAATGTGCGCCGCGTGCTCTCGTCGGGCAGCCTTGTAGAGTTCTCGCCCAAAGGCTACAGTATGTGGCCCGCCCTGCGGCCGGAGCGCGACATAGTGACCGTGGGACGCGCGGCCGCATACCGCCCCGGTGATATCGTGCTCGCACTATGCGACAGCCCTTACGGCGTCATACTCCACCGCATAGCACGCATAGAGGGCAGCCGGATAATTCTTATGGGCGACTCGAACCTCTTTCAGACCGAGACATGCTCCCACGACACCATAGCCGGAAAAGTGCTGGCCATACGGCGCGACGGGCGCGACATCAGCCGTTCGGCTCTCACACGTCTCTCCGGCGCCATACAGCGTCTTCCGGCAGGACTGAGACGCCTGGCAGTGAGAATACTCAACAAAAGCAGACATGGCTCACGGTGAAATCAGAAACATAGGGCGGCTTATTGCCCGGCTGTGGAGTGAATCAGCCGGCACTCGCGCACTCTCACTCGCCGTGTCGCTTGCAGGCTGCCTCAACGTGGGAGCGTCGCTGCTCTTCGTCTGGGCCACCAAGAGGATTGTGGACCATGCCGTGGCACCGGGCCACCATATACCCGGCTCATGCGTGGCTGTGCTTGCGCTATGCCTCGCTCTGCAGCTGCTTCTGCCGGCAATGCGTCGCCGGCTCGAGACACTGGCCTACACCCGCTATGTCAATGCCATGCGGCGCCGTCTGCTGCGGCATCTGCTGGAATCGCGCTGGAGCGGACGCGGCGGCCTGCACCACGGCGACGCCATAAGCCGTATGCGCGACGACGCAGCCACACTGGCATCACTCTCGTGCTCAACCATACCCGGCATCCTCGCCGTGGCCGTACAGCTTGCAGGAGCCTTCGTCTTCCTCGCCTGCCTTGAGCCGAAGCTCGCCCTTGCCGTAGTGTTCATCATGCCTCTGGCGCTCATCGTAAGCAAAATCTACGTAGGGCGTACGCGCCGCATCACACGCCGCATACGCGAGGAAGAAAGCGCCATACAGACATTCCTGCAGGAGAGTCTGGCCCACCGCACGCTCCTCTCCACCCTCATGGGCACCGGGCGCCGTACCGACAGCTACGGCACCCTGCAGGACACTCTCACCGCCGACATAATGCGGCGCACCGACATATCGGTTTTCTCCAACGCCGCCGTCACCGCCGGCTTCATGGCCGGATACACCGTCACATTTCTCTGGAGCGCCTACGGCCTTGCCGCAGGCGTGGTGTCCTTCGGCATGATGACCGCCTTCCTGCAGCTTGTCTCACAGGTACAGCGCCCGGTGCTCGACCTCTCGCGCCGCATACCCTCGTTTATCAATGCCTCTGTGGCAGTGGAGCGCATCGACGGCATTCTCGCACAGCCGCTCGAAGACTTCACTCCCCTGCCCGTACCCGACAACGCTCCCATGGGCCTGCGCTTCACCGGCGTGACCTACCGATATGCCGACGGCGAGCGCGATGTCATGGCCTCTTTCTCTCACGATTTCCGGCCCGGCAGCGTCACGGCTGTCGTCGGTCCCACGGGCAGCGGCAAGACCACCCTTCTGCGCCTCATGCTTGGCCTTGTGGAACCCGACGCGGGCAAAGCCGAGTATTATACCGCCGACGGCCGCTCAGGGCCGCTCAGGGCCGCTCTGAGGCATAATATGGTATATGTGCCGCAAGGCAACAGTCTCGTCTGCGGCACCGTGCGCGAAAATCTGCTCATGGCCGCTCCCGACGCCTCCGACGCCATGCTCCGAGATGCCCTCCATGCCGCGGCAGCCGACTTCGTGCTATCGCTCCCCGACGGCCTCGACACGCAGTGTTTCGAAGGCGGCGGCGGATTCAGCGAAGGACAGGCTCAGCGCATAGCCATAGCCCGCGGGCTGCTGAAAAAAGGCACTATCATACTCCTCGACGAGCCCACCTCCGCGCTCGACCCCGACACCGAACGCCGACTGCTCGACAGGCTCATCCGCCACATCGGGCCGCACGCCACCGTAGTGATTGTCACTCACCGCCGCGCCGTGCTCGACGCCTGCACCGACATCCTCGACATCGCCGGCGCCAAAGCCAAGTAGGGACGCGATTGCAGTCTCGGCGGGTTTGTAACCCGACGCTAAGAGAACAACGCCGAAAAAAGAGGGGCCGGTGGGTTACAAACCCACTGTGACTAAACACGGCGCCAAAGCCAAGTAGGGAGGCGATTCTCCAGTCTCGGCGGGTTTGTAACCCGACGCTAAAGAGAACAGCGCCGAAGGAAGAGGAGGCGGTGGGTTACAAACCCACCGTGGCTAAAGTCCCACCGCGACTGGAGACAAAAAAAAACGGGCAGCGCTCCGTCACGGAGGGCTGCCCGGCAGTTTAATTAACTGGTTTAAAGTGAGAGGGGAATCATCGCGACGGCCCGCTCACCGCTCATTACAAGGTTTCATTAATGAATTTATTTTTCATTCAACCTATAATCATTTTTTGGGAGCGATGATTACCACGCGGCTCAGCGACGGGTCGTCGAAGAACATGTTGCCCACACCGCCGTTCCACTTCACGTCGAGACGCTCGGCCGGAATATTGAATTCCTTCACGAGATATTCGCGCACGGCCTGAGCGCGCTCGCGGCTCAGAGTCTCGTTGATTTCGGGAGTACCCGTAGCCTTGTCGGCGTATCCCACTACAGAGAATACGGTCGACGAAGGAGTGCCCTTAATCATGTCGGCCACCTGCTCGAGCTGAGCGCGGTCGGCGTTCGAGAGCGAGCTTACATTGAGCGGGAAGTAGATGAGATATGTGCCGTTGGCGTTCACCACAGTATTGTGCTCCACTACCTTGCCGGCTTTCTCACGCTCGAGTTTCTCGTTGGCGGCAATGAGGTCGGCCACCTGACGGCGGAGTGCGTTCACAGCGTCGTTGTCGTACACTACCTCCTTCATCACGCGCGACTTCCAGCCGCGGGGAGCGAAGCGGTAGGTGACACCGGCGGTAACGCCCAGCAGTGCATCGAAACTGCGGCCGCCTGTCTCGCCGTCGAAATCATCATTGGTGAATGATGCGCGGATATCAAGGTTGATGTCGAATGCCTTCGACACGTGGAACATGTTGTAGAGACCCAGATTGCCCACAACGGCATCTTTGTGAGGCCTGCTGTAGACATGGCCCCAGCCCACACCGATATAGGGTGCGATGCCGTAGACACGGTTGGCGTTGTAGCCGCCGAACATGTTCGTGAGGTCAAACATCACATCGGCGTGCAGCGTGAGGAAGTTGAACTTCTGCTCGCACAGATAGCCGTATGCGTTCGTGAACTTGCCGGGGACAGGCTTGCCCGTGTTGTAGATGCCGCCCTTGCCCTCGGTGTTCCAGGTCTGTGTGGCGCCCTTGGCCGAGAGACCGCTGTACATGAGGCGCACGCCGATTGAGGGCGAGAACCACTTGCCGATGGCGATGTCGAGCGCCGGTGAGATGCGGTCGCCGAACTTGGGCTGGCGGTCATGGTCGCCGAAGAGTATCTGCGCGCCGCCGCCCGCACTGATAAACCAGTTGCTGCGGAAGTCGGGCGCTACGCTCGTCACCGTTTCGGTGTACTCTTCTGCTAACACGGCCTCCTGGGCCGATGCACCGACGACGGCCACAGCCGCCATCGCTGACAAAAGATACTTTTTCATTTGATTGATTTTTATGGGTTAATAGAAAAGTCTTCTTATTCTTTCACGCAACGGATGGCATAAGCGCACCACGGATAAGAACTGTTCTGAGTCTTCACCCAGCCGTTTACGCCCGAGCCGCCGTTGAGGCCGGCATCAACACCGCTGCTGTACGAACTCGTCTTCCAGTAGAAATGACCCAGATACAGGTTGCCTTTGCCCGTAGCGTTCGTTACGGCGCCGCAGCTGAGCCAGCGGTACGAGCCTTTGGCAAAATCATTGCGGTGCTCGTTTGTGACATTCGGGAAAAGATAGCCCGTGGCAGCATAGTACGCACCCTCCGTATCGTCGGCGTTGCGTTTCATATATATGCCGTAGCCGAAAATCTTGTCCGAGTTAGACGTGCTCCCGGCAGCTTTTCCGATAAGTGTCTTGTGCATGCCTTTGGGAAGCCAGCTTGAAGTTCCCACAGTTTCTATAACACAGTCAATATAGCTTGCGAGCGCCGGAATCTTTACGCCGTCTACAGTTGAATAACTGCTCACCCCTTTAAGCTGACTTTCATTTTTATTCGTAGGTATAAAGCTGTCGAAAGTGTAGTAACCGGGCACACGGTAGCCCACGGGCGAGGGGTCGTAAATGGTCTTTACGTTTGTCCAGCGGCCCGACGCATTGCTGCCGCTGAATTTGGCATCACCCCACAGAAGTTCTACATCTGTTCCGAGCCAGTCTCCGTCACTATTGCCCTCATAGCGGTTAATCAGCTCCATCGGGTGCTGAATCGATGCCGCAATCGTATGCTCCTCCTGCGACGCGCCCTTCCATACCGGGAACGCAGTCAGGTCGGTCTCGACGCCGTCAACATATCGCTTGATAGAGTTCGGCATCGGGTCCTTACGGCCCCACTGGTAGAGCATGGCATGGCACACGGCTTCTTCATCCTCAGCCACGCGTGTCGTCTGCAGGCGCTGCTCGTCCGTGGCAGGGAAGGCTCCGAGGTCGCGGTCCATAATCCGGTTCACGATGCCGCCCTTGGTCGTGTAGTCGTAAGTGCCGGGCAGAGTGTCGCCCACGCCCCATATGTGCCAGCTCCAAAGAATGTTGCCCGTGGCGTCGGGGCCGTCATAGACTGCAATCACCGCATTGCCCGTATTGGTCGTGGTCTTGTAATACACGCGGCCGTTGCGGAGCTCGACATCAGAGATAAAGTCTTTCACGTCCTCCCACAGCAGCTTAGCCGACACGGGAGCAATTGTGGCGTCGTCCGTATGGAAGCCGGCTCCGGTAATGATGCCCTTCTGACCGTTGCCTATCACCGTTGCCTTGAAGTCGTGCATGCCTGCCGAGGTAATCATATAGCAGTTTGCAGTCTCCTCCTCGGGTTCGGGAGCGACCTCCTCCACATTCATCTCCTCGGCGAAATCACTCAGACGCAGTCTGAAAGTATACACCGAGTTAGCTGCGAAGTCATATGCAATCGCCTTGGTGAAAGTTGCCTTGTGTTTGTCGGTGAGCACCGTAATCACCACAGCGTCATCGGCATGAAGGTCAGGAGCAGCCGACATATAGGCCGTATAGGTGCGGCCGGATGCCAGACTCGGAGTATTGCTCCACTTCATAGTCACCGTATTCGACGTATTGCCGGTGAAAGCATATGTGCCGTCGGTAGCGTTGAAAGTGAAATCGCCCGCCAGCTGCCGGTTCTGAGGAAGTTGAAGCGACACACTCTGCAGGGTCTCTCCTGCGAGCGGTGTACCCGTCGCCTCTATCTCGAAGCGGAAGAGTGAGAAAATATGTGTGAAATCGAATTCGTTGTCCGCATCCGTGCGCGGACGCCCGTACTTGTAGTCGCCGTCGAGAGTTCCGGTAGCAGAATTATAGGTCTGCTCGGCAGGAAGCGAACCGATGAGCGATGTCACGTCCTTACCGTCATTCCCGAGGCTATAGGGATAATATGCATACTGCGGCGACGCGCAGCTGCCCGTAAACTCGGCACGGCCCGTAGGCGTGCTGGCAGAGCATCCGAAGCGTGCGTTCTTAACTGTGCCTCCGTAGACGCCTATCGCATCATCGGAAGTCCACAGTATGCCCACGTGTCCTCCTTCATACTCGGTGTTGTCTATGGCCGTTCGTGACATCACTGTCTCGGCTGCGGTATTGGCGATAATAACGGTTTTTGCTTCCGGATTCACATCACCGGGCATTGTGTTGTCGCAAGACATTGCAGACAAAGCAAGTGCCGCGGCGATAATGTGGATAGATTTATTCATTTAAGGTTTTATAATGTGACATAATAGTCGTTTCTATGAGGAGGGGAATATTGATATTGTAGGGACGTGCCTTCGGCACGTTGCGACAGAATATAGTCTCGGTGAGCTTGCAACCCGACGCTAATGCACTCCGGGCAACTACCGCCATCGGTGCGGTGGGTTACAAACCCACCGAGACTAAATCTGTCGCCTTTTCCGTTGATACGTGCCGGAGGCACGTCCCTACAATTCGTCAACGCTTTGCGTTGATTATTTGCTGATTACTTAAGAGGATTCTGAGTGGTGTTGGTGAAGTTGGAATTCGTCTTGTCCTCCACCTTGCTCAGCTGTGCTGGCGTGTCCTCTCCTGCGCGTCTGAGCAGGAACGCCTTGTTATTGTTGATAATGGCGCGTATCAGTGCCGTGGAATTATACGTGCTTTCCTCGCCCGTCGGAGGAATAGCATAATTCATGAACACAAAGCCCACCGGTACCGGATTGCGCGTAGGATTGGTTATCTTGTTTAACACATACCCGTTTAACTCCTTGCTAAGAGCCTTGTAGTTATCAGCAATCGCCGAGCCGTTCAGATATCCGCCAAGTGATACTTCATAATATGTGTTGTGCCCGGGGTTGGCGTAGTTTTTAGCAATCTCATCATTTACTGCGTCGATAGCTTTTTTTCGATTGTCAGCAGTTGCACCAACGTTATCAAATTCTGTAAAACACCATCGCAGTGCCGTTTCGGGTGTGCTGTATGGCGCTACCGGAGCCCCCCATTTCATATTGATTGTCATCGGCTCGTCACCCGAACCTTCTATCCAGCGCGAGAATATGGCCGGCGTGTCGCCCGACCATCCAATCATAGTGTTGTTCGCCGTATTTTCATTGTCACCCAGATTGTCAGAATCGCCCTCAGCATAATTGTTTGTATTGATTTTGGCTATCAGGTAGCCCTGAATGTCGCGAATGGTCGTGTTGGCCGTTATTTCACCTGTATAGAGCACAGTCGAACGTCCGGTAGCCTCGTTTTTTTTGCTGCGCAATCTGTTGAGACATGATTCCACTGCTATTGACCAGCACTGCTCATTTGTAAACGATACAGTGCCGTCATATGTCACTGACGATTGCGTCCAGTCCGACCATGCATCTGCGTCTGTAAATACTTTATCTATATCCCAAGTTACATTTGCTACAGTGGCACTCACCACGGGTGGCCGTCTTCCGGTTAGGCTTACGCCGGTCTTTTGTCTCGTTCGTGTTTCGGTGACAGTTTTGCAGGGTACATTGACCCCTCTAGTATAACCTCCATTGTCGTGGCCAAACTCAAGAAACATGAATCCCGAGGGTTTCATATTGTTGGCTGCACTTATAAGTGCATCCGAGTATGAGGCTTCGGGGTCGTCTTCTGAGGATATATTTGATGTGCGGAACAGTCGAAGATAGAATTTCGGGCACTGCGAATAGGTTCTTGTCTCTGTCTGAGTCACCGTCATGTTTATTGCTGTAACATCGAGGTTCCACCAACCATTTGAGGTGATATCATCATTATTTCCAGAGACCACAGTTGACGGGGTCTGCGTACTGAGGTTGAACATTCTGTCCTCGAATGTCTGACTCGACACATTGCTGGATGTAAGCTCCGTGCTGAATTCATTGTCAACATACGGTTGTGTACCGTTAATGGTGTGCACTTCGAAAGCGCGAATTCCGGCATCATACAGCTCTTGAATGGAGCGGCCGCCCTGTGCGGCCGGATTGGCAGCATGCCATGCTCCCGGCACTGAGAGTTCCGAAAGGTAGATATCGGGGTCAAGCTGCGACACCCATGCCTTCAAGTCAAAGTCTACACCGCGTGTTTTGAAATAGCCGAATTTTACAGGATAAATATTGCCTGTGACAAAATTTCCGTCATTTTCAAGCATCTGATAGAAGTCGCCGCAGTTAGTCTGCAGATGCACTCGGAGTTTACGCAAATCATTGCCGGTAACCTGTCCGGGTATCAGGAATGCCCGTAAGCGAAGATGGTCTATGTCTTTGTATGCCGTCGATGTACCGCGCACAAACAATGTCGGATAATACACGCTCGAAACTCCGTTTTCATCAATCGTCATCGATGTCTGCAGCTGAATGGTTGCATTTCCCGAAACATTATCAACAACTTTGTCTGCGCCCTCGGCCATATTGAGGTCAAATGACCCTGAAATCGCAACGGAATTATCCACCGGTAATTTGCTTATATCCGTTATGGTCTGTCCATTCTCATCTTTTGCGTCCGGATCCACCACTTCTATTGTCAGTGCCTGAATCTGTATGAACTGCGCAGGGATACCGTCTGGGTTAGCTGAATTTGCATTGCCGCCGAGCGTGTTTGGCGTCACCGGTCCGTTCAGGGTTATGTCATGTACATCCGCAAGAACATTGAACTGCAGAGGCACGTCGAGGCCGAACTTATCTGCCGGCATTGTCTTGCGCGCAACCATCACGGCCGAGTTCATATCCGGCATGCCATAGATTATCTTGGGCGTGCCGGATGCTGTCGTGCCGGTGTAATTATCGCTGTTGTACTTCTTGAAACTATCCAGGTCTGTCAAGGAGCTTGCAGCATCCGAAGCGCTTTCTCGGTACTTATATACAGTGGGGCTCTGGCCAGTACCTACGGTAGCACGGATTGTGTTGCCGTTTTCGAGCGTTGTGCTTGCTCTGTCGGCCGGGTAGAATGCATAGAACGTATACGGCTTCCCGGACGCGCCCCACTGCACGCCTATCTCGCTTGTCTTTACAATGGTTTCTGCTACACTTGAATTCGGCTGCGCGGTCACTTTATAGCGGGCGAAACCGCGCTCGGGGTTATCGGGACAGTATATGTTGATAAACTCCGCGTTGGTTGTCACATAGTTGCCCCAGTAGATAGCCTGTGATGTGGTTTCATCCCAGTCATCCTGATACATTGTGCGGCTGTTGGGCGAGTTATCCACCGAGAAGCGCACATCATCGCCCTCGTATGCTATTGAGGGTGTGGGCTGCTCTATCTTGTCCTCGCATCCTGCAAAGAACAATGGAAGAAGAACAAGAGCCCATTTGCAATTTACTTTCATATAAATTTGTGTATGATTGTTTTTTATCAATTTGAGCTGATTTCATCTCCCCAGGGGGTGTTGCTGAAATCGTTGAGAAATCGGTCACCATCCTCGTCGGGAGTCGTCACATTCTGCTTGGCGATGTTTACGCCGGGCTGGTCTTCACCCACGAAGTTGGATGAGCCGGAGCAGATGGGGCTTTCGAGCTCCACCCGCGTGACGAGCGTCTCGGGTTGTTCGTAATTGTTTTTCCTTTTCATACGATGTTAATTATTTGGTTTGTTAAGTTGTGTGTGAATGTCTAAAGTGTATTATTAATATGCAGTCGCAGTCTCGGCGGGTTTGTAACCCGACGCTAAAG
>CAJUKF010000030.1:6431-24635 GCA_910587355.1 uncultured Muribaculaceae bacterium | reverse complement strand
CAGTCCACCATAGTAGGGACGCGATTCTTCGCGTCCGCGCCTCTAAGGCTGCCGTACAGTCTCGGCGGGTTTGTAACCCGACGCTGAAGCAGTCCACCATAGTAGGGACGCGATTCTTCGCGTCCGCGCCTCTAAGGCTGCCGTGCCGCAATTGCAGACTAACGCTTGTACGGACGTGCCTTCGGCACGTAGCAACGCCCTCCCCATATCCGCAGTCCGGTTTTCACGCCCAGGCTAAAAATTGCTTCCGGGCTCGCGGACGCGATTAATCGCGTCCCTACTTCCAGTCCCAGTCTCGGCGGGTTTGTAACCCGACGCTAAAGCAGTCTCGGAGCCACTGGAGAGGCGATTGCGGTGGGTTACAAACCCACCGCGACTAGTGACTAAAAGAATCTGAGGCGGCGTCGGTGGTGGCGCTTGCGCCCGTAACCGTATCCGTAATGGCCGTATCCGTAGCCATATCCATACCCGTAGCTGTAACCGTAGCCATAGCCGCCGTGGAGCTCCACGCCGTTGAGTATGATTCCTACGGGGCCGAGAGCGCCTTCGTCGTAGAGCGACTGTATGTCGGGGAGCTGACGGCGGTCGAGCGAGCCCACGCGGATAATGAAGAGCGAAAGGTCGGCCACGCGGTTGGCCACAGTGGCATCGGCGACAATGCCCACGGGCACGCAGTCGGCCAGCACGTAGTCGTAGCGCTTGCGCAGCTCGGCAAAGAGCTCGTCGAGACGGTTTCCGCTGAGCAGTTCCACAGGATTGGGGGGAACGATGCCCGCGGGTATGAGGTCGGGCTGACCGTCGCGCTTCACTATGATGTCGTCCACAGTCACGGAGTCGTCGTAGAGATAGTTGGTGAGGCCGGCGGTGCCGTGCTTCACACCGGCGCGGTGCGAGAGTGTGCCCTTGCGTATGTCGAGGTCGACGAGCACCACTTTTTTGCCTCCGGCGGCGAGGGCCTCGGCCATGTTTACAATGGTGAATGTCTTGCCGGCGCCTTCGCGGAACGATGTCGTCATGAGCACATTCGCCTCCTTGCCCCTGGCCTTGGCTATCATTCTGATATTGGCAAGCACCATGCGGTATGCGTCGCCCATAAGGGCGTTCATCGAAGCGGTGTCCTCCTCATGTGTCTTGCGGCTCTTGAAGAGGGGGCGGCGTGCGCCGAGCTTGCTGTTGAGAGGTACCTCACCGAGATAGGGCACCGAAACGGCCTCCTTGATGTCGCGGCGGCCGCGGACACGGGTATTCATGAATGCCGACAGGAGAATAATCACCGTGGGTATGAACAGACCGGCCAGGCCACAGAGAAGCAGTATGCGGTTGCGGTCGGGCGATATACGGGCCACACTGCCTTCGGGGCCCTCGATGATGCGGGCGTTGTTGTCGGCCATGGCCTGGGAGAGAGCGTTCTCCTCGCGGCGGTTGAGCAGGAAGAGGTAGAGCGACTCCTTGATTTTCTGCTGACGCTCTATGGAGAGCATCTCGCGCTGCTTGCGCGGTATTGTGGCAATACGCGACTCGGCGGCGCCTTCGTATCCGCGGGCATCGCGGCGCTTCACCTCTATGGAAACTATTATGTTGTCTATGGCCCGGAGTATGTTCTCGCGCAGGAGACCGAGGGTGTTGTTGAGCTCCTCAATGACGGGATTTGCCTCCGAGCTTTCGTCCTTGAGACGGTCGCGCTGCAGCTTCACGGAGTTGTACTGCGAAATCTGGCTCTCGATGGCCTGGTCGTTGATGCCCAGGTTGGTGGGAATGAGGTCGGCGGCGCGCGCAGGGTCGGTGAGATACTCCTTGATGAAGAGCGCTATGCGCAGCTGAGTGTCGTACTGGAGGGCATCGGCGCTGTAGCGTGCCGACTCGCCCATGTAGCGCGACATCATGGAGCCTATGTCGACCACCTGATTGTCGCGGCGGTACGACTCAAGCTCTGTCTCGACACCTCCGAGCTCGTGTCCGATAATCTGCAGGCGTTCGTCGATAAAATTGGCGGTGTTGACCGCCACCTGGTTTTTGTCGTTTATAGATTCTTCGTTGTATACCTGAACAATGGCGTTGAGGAGGGCTATGTCGAGCTCGGGGGAGCCCGATGTAACGGCTATGTTGATGATTGTGCCGTCTTTTTCTTCCTGACGTATACCGAGATTGGCGGCCACGCGGTTCACGGCGGCAATGGCGGACTCTTTGCGCACATTTATTTCCTTGCCGTACCACGAGGGCGACATGGAAGGGGTGGAGCGCACCACAATTTTCTCGCCCCAGACTTTGTAGAGTTTGCCGTTGACGAGAGTGGCCGAGTACGACTCGCCACCCGCCGCGTGCAGAATTATCTTAGTGGCGGCAGAGTCGAGGGGCTCGAGGGTGAAAGCCATCGATGCGCCCGGCTTTACAGAGGGAAATGTGACCTCGACGGGCGATACGCCGTAGATATTCACGTCGCGCAGGCCGCGGCGTGTGGTGTAGCTCACGTCGGCGCGTGTGCGTGCCACCACTTCCTGAAGCAGACGCTTCGAGCGCAGCTGCAGTATCTCGTTAGTCACGTTCACGCGGTTGATTGAATTGTCGTAGCGGTCAAGACCGCCGGTCGATGTCTTGTTCGAGGGGTCCTTGATGATTACCTTCGACTGCGCGTAGTATACCAGCGGCGCAGTCGCCGAGCGATACCACGAAAAGGCGAGGCACAGCACCAGTGCCAGCACATACCACGGCCACTTCGAAAGCAGATAGAGAAGTATGTCGGCAAGGTTCGGCCCTTTCGACAGATTGGTTCTGTTGTCAAATGACATTGTTTATAAGTTTAATGAAATTTCTAATTTGCAGGGACGCGATTAATCGCGGCAGTCTCGGCGGGCGCAGTCTCGGCGGGTTTGTAACCCGACGCTAAAGAGTTGCGGTGCGAATAGGGCGGCGGGTGCAGTCTCGGCGGGTTTGTAACCCGACGCTAAAGAGTTGCGGTGCGGAGGAGGTGACGGGGATTGCGGTGGGTTACAAACCCACCGAGACTAAAAGCCCGTCGCGAGGTGTGCGGTGGGTTACAAACCCACCGAGACTAAACTGGTTACAAACCCACCGAGACTAAGGGCGCGCCCTCACCTCCTTATGACCCATATTACCGAGGTGGTGGCGGTCACGAGCGACAGAGCTACGGTGAGCCACTGGAGGGCGTTGGCCTTCTCCTCGCTCTTGGGTTTCTTGGGACGGATGTATACTATATCGTTCTGCGCCAGATAGTATGCCGGCGAATTGAAGATGTCGGAGTTGCGTATGTCCACGGTGTATACGCGGCGCGTATTGCCCTCCTCGCGTATTACGGCGATTTTGCCGAGTTCGGCGTTAGGGGCGAGGTCGCCGGCCTGCGCTATCGCCTCAAGCAGAGTGACACGGTCGCCGTTGCCGCTGTATGTGCCGTTGCCGCTTACGGCTCCGAGCACCGTGTACCGGAAGTTGCGGAACTCAATGGTCACAATCGGGTCTTTGATGTAGTTTCCCTCGATTATTTTCTGCCGTATCAGCTCGGTTGCCTCAGGAATGGTAAGACCGGCAACGTAGAGCTTGCCGAGGACCGGGAAATTGATGTCGCCGTCGTTGTCCACTCGGTAGTAGTCGTTGCTCACGGGCGTCCCCGACACACCGGCCTTACCGAGGTCTGTCATCTTGAATGTTCCGGGCGACACGTTGAAGGGCACGGCCAGCTCCGGATTCTTGCAGCTCACCGATATATCGAGCCGGTCGTCGCGCTGTATGACCGGCTGATAACGCTGCGTAATCGCGTATCCCTGCCCGTCGGTCATATCCGCCAGATAGAGATAATCTTTCTGCGATTTACAGCCTCCCGAGCCCAGAAGCATCAGGCCAAGGAGGGTGGAAAAAAGAAATTTTTTAAAGTACATATAGCTATAAGTGATTTTATTGATTTCAGTCAGTCAGTTAGTCGCGGCGTGGTTTTCAGTCGCGGCGGGTTTGTAACCCGATTAGTCGCGGCGGGTTTGTAACCCGACGCCAAAGAGTCTCGAAGCCAGTAGCGCCGCCTCGAAGCCCCTCCGGCAGACCAGGGCGGCCCCGCGGTCGGGCAGACAGTCGAGCATCGCCACGGGTACGGCCGAAGTAAGAGCCAGAGCCGTGCCCGATGCCTGCGAGTAAAGCGCGGAGGCGCACGTCATCACCGACATGCCGGGAATAAATGCCACGAAGGCATCGACGCCCGATATCGGGCTGAATCTGTTGAAGGGCGCCTGGCGCAGCCTTGCGATGCCGGCGAGCCGACGTGATTCGTCGCGCCAGCAGGGTGTCTTGCCGCTCCATGGCGTGCCGCACACAGTGTAGCCGCCGTCAGACTCCGGTATTACAAGCGGACAGTCGTCGTTGATAAGCGTACAGTCGCCGAAAGCATCGAGCCACAGGCGCGAGTGAGTGCTTTTGCCCGTGCCGCTGCGGCCCATGAACATATAGGCGCGTGCGCCGCAGCCTACCACAGAGGCATGGGTTATAAGCGCGCCGGTGAGAGCCACGGCCTGCGAAAAGAAAATGCGTGTCATCGAGTCAACGACAAAATCGGCATAGCGGTCCGAGGGACGCAGACGGAGGGTGGCCGAGCGTAAATCCTTGTCCATCTCCATAACCCGGGGCTCCTCGCCCGGACGGGGAGTAAGCACTATGCTCCACACCGTGCCGCCGTCGTGAATGGCGGCGCGCCCGAGGTCGTTGAACGACACCGACAGAGCCGCAGTCTGCGGCATACGCGGCGCGCAGTCGGCGACCTCCACGGCAAGATGCGACGCGCCCGCGGCCAGACGGCTCAAGGGCCGCATGAAAGGCCGGAAATTGGCCGGCACAGTCGCGGCACTCCACCGCGCTCCGGTCACATACAGCTGCCGACGTCCTATTTCAAAAACACAATCCATTATCTCCAATGCAGGGACGCGATTTTTCGCGTCCGCGCCTCAAATGTAAGCCTCAAATGTAAGTCTCGGCGGGTTTGTAACCCGACGCTAAAGCAAATACGACGCTAAAACCCCGGAAGCCCAAGGCATCACCTGAACTGACCCACAGTCAGCTTTACGAAATTCCAGAAGGCCTCAGCAGGCGCGATTCCGAACGCAAACCGGCTGCGCAGCAGCAGCATCGACAGCGTGTGGAGTTTGCCGCCGGCCGCATCGGCATGACCGGAATGAAGACCGAAGTTACCGCCCTCCATAATCACGCCCATAAACCCGTCGACTTGCCGGTCAGATACCTTACGGCACGATGTCGGAGGCAGCATGGCCGGTCCGGCGCCAAGATATTTCACCAGAAAGGCGTTGAGCACCGCTATCCAGCACGATATGCCCAGTTCTTCACAGGCACGTTCAAATTCAGCCGCGTCATACTGCCCTCTGAGCATATACGACGCACGCATATAGTCGCACAGCTGACGCAGGCCTATACCCGTGCCGAAGGCATGGCGCATTATATGCACGCTCAGCAGCAACAGCTCCAGGAGCGGTGCCGGCGAGGGTATGGAGCCGGCAAGCGGCCGGCGGCTGTAGTACTGCCGGATGTATGTCTCCAGCCTATGTGCGGCACGGGGTGCCGACAGGCTGATGAGGCGGCGGTGAAGCTCCACCACGAAGCCGCGGAAGATAAACGATATGCTTGCGTCGGGGTGCGATTTGAGCCGGGAGTCGTGCTGCCGGGCAAAATCTATGGCCCTGTCCATTTCGTCGGCGGGGAGCCAGAGGTCTATGTCGCCGCACTCGCGCAGCTCCGGATTGGAATAGAAACGGGCAACGGAGAGGCCCTTCTGCAACAGGGGATGCAGCCCCATTGCACCCAGCGACTCCACTAACTGCGCCACGGCAATCCCCATGGCCCGGTTCGATGTCTCGATGGCATTCACCCGGGCCACCCATCTCGGCAGCAGAGTACCGCCGGGGAGCAGACTGTCGGGCAGCTTGCAGTATGCGTCATAGCAGATGCCGCACACAGTCTGACGTCGTGCCAGAGTATAGATTGTTTCCCAGTCGGCGCCGCTGAGGCCGCGGAATAGTCCCTGACGGGGTGCCGCTCCGGCAATACCGCAGCGCACAAGCTCCATGAATGCCTGCTTAGCCGGCGTATTACAGATGAATTCCATCTACAGTATGCAGTTTTTCCGGCCTCTTAACTGATAAGGCCGGTAGCTTTCCACTCAGCGAGCAGACGTTCTATGTCGGACAGAGCCGACGGGTAATCGATATCATACTCCCCGCACAGCAGCCGGGCGAGCGTGGCAGGGTCGAAGCCGGCGTCTGCCGCCGCGTTCCAGACAAAGGCGGCGGTCTCGTTGAACGTATATACGGCTGTGGTGTTCATATCGCTGTCCGACACCACGACAAGCATATAGCGGTCGCCTACCTTGCGGAGTTTCAGATTCGTTCTAAGACTCATCTATCAGAATTTTTTGCCTAAGAGTATCGACATCGTTGTGTCGTATATTATTTTTATGTCGCGTGCGAACGAATATCCCCGGAGATAGTCGATGTCCATTTCGGCCCGGCGAACCATTTGGTCTATGGTCTCTGTGTAGCCGTTGTAGAGCGTCGCTTCGGAGAAGAGACCCGGACGGATATGCATGAGCATAAGATAGTCGGGATATTTCTCTATAATCCTGACGGTGAAATACGGCCTCTCGGGACGAGGACCCACTATGCTCATGTCGCCGCGGAGAACATTCCACAGCTGGGGAAACTCGTCGAGATGATGCGCGCGAAGAAAAGCCCCGATGCCCGTCAGGCGTGAATCGTGGTCTTCGCATAAACGCGGCACGCCGTCGCTCTCGGAGTCTATGCGCATGGAGCGGAATTTGTAAATCGTAAATTCCTTGCCGCCGCGCCCTACTCTCGTCTGCGAGAATATGGGAGTGTGGAAATCATAGGCCCATATCAGCAGAGCTATGACAATGATTATCGGACTGAACAATACGCATGCCGTAAGAGCCACCAGTATGTCGAACGAGCGCTTAATCACACTCTGAGTCAGTGTCAGCCGTAAGTCTCCGCTTTTTCTGCCTTTCTGCAGCACGAACTGGCGGTACTGCGATTCTGCGGCGAGTGCTCCGGCTGCTTTTTCCACTGTTTCCTGATAGGTCGGCACTGTGTTTACCTCAAATTCCATAGATTGATTCAGATTGATTATTGAAAGGTTTATATTACTTCTCTTGGCTGGCTGCGAGCGCATTGTGCGCCTCGATTATTTCCGGCATATTGCGGCGGAGAAAACCTCCGATGCTGTTGTAGTTGATGCCTAAACGTTCGGCTATCGATTTCAGAGGCTCAGGGGTCGTGCGGTAGAGTTCGATGGCCGCAGAGTATTTCCCGGTGCTGCGGCGGCTCACGCGGCGACCGTTAGGCAGTTCGGTCATGCCCATGCTCTTCCACAGTTCCGGGCGGTGCTTTTTGAGATAGGCTCTGAAAACTTCAGGTATAAAACCGAAACGCCGTGCAACACTCTCTACCGATTGTTCTCCGGCTTCAAGCACCTCGATTGCCGGGGCATATTTCCCCGACACAGCGCTTGAGTAGTGCGGTATTCCGCCGAGGCCCGGACGGTCGGACGAGTTTTCAGGCATCGTAAGGCCGTTGCGCTCAAAAATGAGCCGCTGATGCCACATACGCATATGGTTGCCGAAGGCACGCGAATCATGACAGGTGATGGCACATATTTCGCGCGCAGTGAGAGATGTGCTGCGATAGAGTTCGACCGCCTCGGCATATTTCTCCGCTTCGGCAGCCCGGGGACGCCTTATCGAGCCGTTGCCGCTCATACGTCCGATGCCGGGCTTTTTCTTACCCTCGGCGCGCCGGCTCTCCCGTGCGGCCACCAGCTCTTTGTGATAATGCAGAATATATTGTCGCAACCCCGTGAAAGATACGGCGCATGCCTCGGCCGCCTCCTCTATTGTCATGTCGGTCTCAATGAGCAGCCGAAGCGGTTCGGCATATGCTTCCTGTGTCGACACACGGGCTCCCCGTCGGTGATTGTCGGCTATACCCAGGCGCTGGCGCTCATTCTCCCGGCGCTCGAGTATTTCGGAATAATGCGTCTTAAGCTGATTGGAAAGGCCGGAGGCATCCACCCCGAACAGCCGTGCAATCTGCGATATATTGAGGTCAATATATTCTTCACTGTCGCAGGCCTCCACCGCCCGGCGATACTTGGCGCGCGTCGCAGGCTTCTGACCCTTGGCAGCCCACAGTTTCCTCTCGGAGGCCGACGGGTCGATGCCGTGGCGACGGTACATAAGCTCACGGTGATTGCGCTGTATGTAATTTGCAAACGCTTTGCGCGACACTCCGCAACTGGCGCTGATTTCCGAGATGCTCATCCCGGTGCTACGGTAGAGATTCAACGCTGCGCTGTATTTCTCGGCTGCAGTCATACTGTTGCAGGGAAACGGTTAATCGCGTCCGCGCCTCTTCATGCGCACCAGAATGTCACTTTCCGGGACGCGACTTAAACACCTTCGAGTAATTCGCGGTAGATTGATGTTATATTATCGATGAAGAGTTCGCCGGTGAACATCGTCTCCCAGCGCCGGCGTGCGCCACGGCCGTAGATGTCCGTGTCACCGCAGACCTTCACTATGGCCTCGGCAAGCTTCCCGGGCGAGCCAACAGGCACGTTGAGACCCGATACGCCGTGTTCGTTGACCCACGACGTGCCCGACCCGGGTATCTCCGTAGCTATCACGGGCACGCCGGCCGACATAGCTTCAATCAGTACAATTCCGTACGCCTCGGTCTTCTCAACCGACGGAAGCACAAACACCGACGAAACTCCAAGCAACGCATCGCGGTCTTTGTCACTTATCCGGCCAGGCATAATCACTTTATTTCCGAGCCCGTTCTTATGCACGAGCTCCTTGAGACGTTTGTACAGCGGCCCTGAACCGGCAATAATCACCATATAGTCGTCGGGCAGCTCGCGGGCGGCAAGAATGAGGTTGTCGAAACCCTTGTAGGGAATCATACGGCCCAACGAAAAAACTATCTTCCTTCCGCGGGCAAGCTTCCGCAACTGCTGCGCCCCATCTTTATTCGGAATCACAGCCTCAACCCCTATGGGCACACAACGCAGCTTCGGGGCCACGCGGGACAAGGCCTTCGAGCCTGCCGCATAGTTGGGCGATGTGCAAATCACCACATCCGCTCTGTCGAGCAGCCAGTTTTGCAGAGGCAGATAAGCATGCAGAAGTATTCTCTGACGCAGAATATCGGAGTGCCAGTGCAGCACCACCCGTCCCTTGTAACCGCTCATGAACAGAGCCAGAGCAGCCATAGGGTCGGGATGATGGATATGGATTATATCATACTCCCGTGCAATGCGCGACAACTCCCACACCATGTCAGGCGAAATCATCGTGCTGTTCGCCTTAAAAATCGTATGCGTCGCCGTCACATGCCCGTAATCATTTAAAGTTATATCTTTTGTCTTGCCTCTTGGACCGGCACAAAGCATGTCGCACTCAATGCCCCGCCGCGACAGCCCGCAGGTGAGGTCATACATCACTTTTTCAACTCCGCCCCTTACGGGCCAGAACTTTCCAATCTGGAGTATCTTCATAAAATACGTTTTAACACTTCACGAAGGCGCGAAATGCGTGTTTTAACACTTCACGAGACGCTCGTAAAGCCTTAAATAATCGTTATAACGGTCTTCCTTTCTGAAATTGGCAAGCGCATAATCGCGGCATGCCTGTATGAAACTGCTCTTGCCAAGAGATTCTATTTCCCTTACAGCCAACAATATACCCTCTACATCGCCCTGCTCAACAATGCGTCCTGTCGCCGGTGTTATCGACTCTACGCTTCCCCCTGTACGGTAGGTCACAACCGGTGTTCCGCACGAAATCGCTTCAAGATTCACCGTAGGGTAATTATCTTGATATGTGGGATTTACGAACGCCAAAGCCTCTGAATACAGCTGTGCCAGCATGTCGATATTCTCCGTCCTCCGCAGCCATTTTATTGATGCCGGCAGACGTTTTGCCGTACGTGCATCGACACCGACCATGACAATTATCTCATTATCATTCAACATCTTAGAAAGCTGAATAAAATCGTCGAGCCCCTTTTCAGCACACCATATGCTCGCCAGGCCGAGAATAATTTTCTTATCCTCTCCTATCCCAAGTTTCTCTCTGATTTCCAAACCGTTACATGGCCGAAAGACTGATGTATCGATGCCGTTGTGAATCACCTGAAAAGGATAATCACGCAGAAAAGAATGCGACATTTCGTTGCGCATCCACTCTGAAACCGGCACAATCACCATGCTCTCTTTAGGTATCGACGTAAAGCTCAGCTTTTTATCAATAAAATTTTTTCGGGAGCGGTCGATAAAAAGACTCCGGGGGAACGCTCCGCGCTGCGGACACTTCCCACACCCCCTTTTCCACGCGTCACACCCAATAAAAGAATAATGATAACAATGACCGGTGTATAGCCAGCAGTCATGAACAGTCCATATTACTTTGGCGCGACTATACTTGAGATAATCGAAAAAAATCTGATAATTAAGAAAATAGCCGTGGATATTATGGATATGGATTATGTCGGGATTGATTGCCTCCAACGTTTTCACGAACTCTCGCGTAGCCCTCGAAGAGCCAAGACCATGACTGTCGAAGGCGCGCGTGATGAGGCCATGAAGCGCTGTACTCCATTTGTCGCCCACAGGCAGTATATCCGTTGTGCACGTACGGATACCATCGCGTCCTTTGCCGTAAGCACACCAGTTATGCCAACCGGCGCTTTCTGCTAAAGCGCCAATTTCCTGCATGATACGTCCGGTAGACGTACTCGTGCGCAACACGGGATTTATCTGGACAATACGTCCTTTATCACTCATTTCGTGTAATATTTTCGAAAAGCGACATCCACTGCCCCATCACCTTCTCCTCTGAGTATCTTTCCACCACCCGAGTGGCGGCCGCACCTATTTTCCGCCGCAATGCATCATTACTCATAAGCTGCAGCAAAGCATCAGCAAAAGAACATATCTGGCCTTCATTCAAGATGATACCGTCAACGCCCTGGGTAATAATATCCTGCGGACCGCATTTGTAACCATAAGTAACAACCGGCAAACCGGCCGACATGGCTTCAATCATTACCATTGGAAATCCCTCATAGTTAGATGTCATTGCCAGAATAGAACTTGCCGCATACTCTTTGCCAATTTCACCGGTAGGAGCATTGACAGCAACCGAATCAGAAAGACCTTTTTCCTCTATCATTCCATTGAGTTTATCGCGCCATTCACCCTGTCCGAAAATATCGAGACGCCATCCCTCTGAGAGAGGACTCTTTTTAACAACTTCCCATATATCTATCAGTCTGTCAAACCCTTTCTGAAAATCAAGACGCCCCACGGCGATTACTCGCTTCGATGTACAGTCGCTTTTCAGGGGCATAGACACAGCTGTATTGGCTATCACCGAAATATTAGGCATGTCACCCCAATATTTTTTATCCTCTTCAGTAAGAACCACAAAACTGTCGAAACTGCGTGCTATTTTTTCATCGACGTTACTGCGCCAGCGGTCTATAAGGCCAGTAAGGCCTCCGCGCCCATATTGGATGCGAAAATATCTGTTGAAATGCAGCTCAAGCACTTTCTTACTTCCGTCTTTAATCCGGGGAATAAACGATGACTCTGACGGATAGAGCGAAACCGTGATGTCGGGACGCTCGCGCATCAGCAACTCCGTGAATCGGGCACGGTGCAGATGCCGCTTGCGCAGATAGGATGGTATACGCCTATAAAGTGGTTGGTCATTATCAAGCGAATAGTTGATGCCCAGGTCGAGCATCTTCACTTCATCGGGGAACCGGTAAAAAGTAGGGCGCTCCTGCTGGTCGGTGGTTACAACCAGCACTTCATGTCCGGCACCGACAAGCCACCTGACCTTATTGAGCAGTACTCGCTCCATTCCCCCCGGATTATAGAGGGAGCAATGGCAATAGACAAGTTTCATCAGATTCTAAATATGTTCAGGATGAGTCAAGGTTTCTTCATTTTCTTTGGCTGAAATGCAAAGGAAAGGCGCAAACACCACAAAGAGGTCAGTCGAGACTTTAAACCACTCTATAAAATTCACAACCAATACCAAGAAAAACATTAGACTGAAAGCTCTGAATCGTACCATGCAGATTTTGCATACTTGAATAAGATAGAGGGAAAATGCCAGCAAACCCGTTATGCCAAAATAGAATATATAGCGCAGATAGCCGATGTCAGTACCCTTGTAATATCCATGGAAACTCGGCCCAACATAATAAGGGTCAAATGTATCCAATGAGGTATCTAACGGATTATTTATATAGCCGTCGCCAATTATCCATGTTTTCAAGTTATCTGGCCAAACAACCATATTCTTTAATATGTCATTTGAATTGGTTCGCCATTCCCCTGTTTCAGCTATAGAAAAGAAGCCCTCGAAACCGAAACGAATATTATCTCTGAAATTTTTATCAATATTATATAAGTAAACGCATATCAACGAGACGCAAACGATAAACAAAGTAAAATACCACAGTAATTTACGATTATCTGACTTTACAGTTGATGCTAACAAAATATATACTAATGCCACACCTGTACCAACCACAGTAGAGCGCGATATCATATTACCAATAACTGTGATAAAACCTATTGCCAAAAGATAAAATGCCAATTGCTTCCACGATTGGCTATTGTAATCTCGGCATAACAAAAACGCACCCATGCATATTATTGCAGCGAAACGGAAGCCAGCAACATCCAATGAACACCCGATACCATGCAAGCGCTCCTCGTCCGTATTTCCCATATACCCTTCTCCTGTGAAGGTCCGCGCATGCCATTCCGCGGCAGATGAATTAGTGTCGAAAATAAGAGCCAAAACGCATTGCAGCACACATACTGTAATCAAGTAATTGACAAGTATGGGTATTGAAATACCTCTATGAACAAATTTTATAAGACATACAACAGCATACGCACCTCCAAGCCAAACCCACATCGACATGAAATATGTCGTGAATGTATTATCTTGAGTGTGATTGAGCGTAACACTTATAAAAGCTATAAGTGAGATAGTAAATGCCCATACCGACAGTTTGAGAAAATCATAGTCAATAGAAGCATTCCCCTTTTTTGTCAAATTTATACCCAACAACACAAGTCCCACTACAGCCAAAATCATTTTTGAATTGGCCAAAGGAAGAACCGTGGGAACAAAAGGGAATAAATAGCAACTCGTGACTGCTACGGCAAATATCACTAAAAACAATTTAGCTGCTTTCATTTATATATCACACCATAGATAAATTTGAATACCAAAGCATTGTAAAGATGGTTTACAATGCCGAGACGATGAGCTGCCGTCCATTGAAGGATACGTGTGCGTAGCGCCTGCCGCTTGTTGCTCATGATATATTTGTCCGCCTCCTTATACCATGATTGCCAAAGCTTCATTTCAGACTTACGTCCGCTGAAAAGAAATGGCAATTTGACATTTAATTTGAACCAGTTTATTTCTTGCTCAATATTATTATCATTCACTTCGGCTCGCAGGAAATTGCATAAGTCAGCAGTGTTATTCCGTAACTCCTCAAGATGACGAGGTGAATAGGCCTGAGTCATAGCCCCTGTATTGGTGCGGATATAGTGATAAAACGGTTTTGCGACGTAGCCAACGCAACTTGCCTTTGCAAGAAGCTTAAGCATTGTCATATCCTCGCCCATGGAGCATCCTTCGGGAAAACGAATAGCAGTACTACCGTATAAGCACCGTGACACTAATTTGTTCCATACATTATATTTCATTGCGCCGGATAGCGCTATGGATAACGCCCCACGAGGAGTCGTTGCCTCCGGTTGAATCATAACACGCGAATTAGTACCGAATGTCAGAAACCAGTCGCACCATACATAATCACAATTGCCGGCTTGCGCCCCGGCATAGAGAGCCTCGAGCATATCCGGCTCAGCGTAATCGTCACTGTCCCAATGGAAAATATATTCTCCGCAAGCGGCATCAATTCCTGTATTGCGGGCCGCCGGAAGACCTCGGTTCACTTCGTGCCTGATAATCCGTACTTGTCTGTCCGGATAATAGGATGTAACTTTGCGAATTATATCGATACTACTATCGGGAGTGCAGTCATCTACAAATATAAACTCTACATCATCAAGAGTCTGCTTCATCATCGACTCGACAGCCCGAGCAATAAAACGCTCAACTCCATAAACCGGAGCTATAACCGAAACCTTAGGGGTTCTTTCGTATGCCATATACAAAATAACGCATAAGAATTTTAATTCGCTTTAATAAAGGAAGCTGGTCAAATTCGTTTAGGCGACTATAATAGAAATCAAAATAGAATTTTGGGTCAAAAATCGGAGAGTTGCGATAATATTCCCACCATATATCGAAATTGACGCACCATTTTTTCCATGGTTTATGACCATTATAATGGATATTACCGTCGACTATATCTTCTTCAAAATCAGTCAATGGATATAATGTAGCCAATTTTTCAGAATGCTCAAGACCATAATAGTATGCGTAGTCTGACATATTATATTTCGGAGGCAAGAATTTAATATGGTCAGAACAAACGATATTGATTGTATCCTGGTCCTGAAATTTCCATTTATTCCTTGCCGTCGTTATCAATCTGTCAACAATATCGTCCTTATTGATTTTTTCTGAATTAATTAACAGAAAACCTGAATTAATATAATTGCCAACAGCTACACCAGGTAATGAAGACATATGTTTAAGACCATCTTCACTCAGATTTAGGCCCGGGTCTTTGACACCGGCAAAATAATTATTGCCGAGCTCAGTAGAATAAACTTCACTCAAATCCTGACGGAATATAATATCTGCATCTGAATAAATAACTTTATTATATTCAGGTATTATACGCGGTATCAGCAGACGATAATAAGCCGGTGTTGTAATCCCTCTTATTTCGAAAGCATTATCAAAAATATCCCCTACCGTCCGATAAGTTATGCGATTATTAGCATATCTATCACTTACTTTGGCAATAACATCTTTATCAAGCGACTCTTTATCCGAATGAAGAATGAAAATATCGTAAAAAGTGTCTTTATGCGCACTCTTCAATAGCGAGAATATGGCAACCGCAGCAGGCTTTGTCAGCCGGTTGTCAAACGCAAATACAATAGGTATGGTTGTCATATCTTCTTTTCTATCTTCGGGAGGGATAAATATTGTTCACTTTTCAAAAATGCATTTGCTTTATTAAGTCCTCGACGTTTTGCTGCAGCTGTTTCCTTGTCACCCCTAATAGCGGAAATAAACAACCCAAAGCCATAAAAATAACTGATGCATATACGGTTCCATATTTGTTTAAAAGGATTGCGTTCGGGTGTCTGCAGAAACCGGTACCAAAAAACCTTACGGAAGAAGTAATCGCCTTCTATTAGTTTAATTTCTTTTTCCTTATTACCAAGATTATTACCGGCATCAAGGTGTTGTATACCAGTACCAAATACAGTGAATTGCTTGAGGCCGGAGAGATACATTTTAAAGAACATAATCTGGTCGTCGCCGATTGCATATCCGATTTGGTCAAGCCATAGCTCATCCTGAAATTTAATCTTCAAGAAATCAGATTTCCTACAAAGAAAACAAGCCCCCGCATTAGTTTGGGAAATGTATGCCTTATTCTCAGGAGTTTTGTTATATGAAAAGCCTGAAGTTCTCATCACTTTATAACCTTCTAACTTATCACCTCTCCGTGCACGCATACGACCGGAAATTGTCATAAGGATTTCTGCTTTCAGACTTCGCAATGCATGAGGATATATATTTGGTGCAACTATATCTGCCTCATTCTTTTCCATTTCCTCAAATAGTTTTTCCACAAAAGATTTTGGCAGAGACAAATCATCATCAAGAAAAAGAATGTATTCTGTTTCAACTTCATCATAGAAGAGTGCCCGTTGGGCAACCATTCCTTTTTTAACATAAAAGTATTCTTCTTTACCACAGGTTTCTTGTGGTAAAGGATATCCATCAGCTATATAGACAAGTATTCTATCAGGTATGACTGTCTGGGCGCAAAGAGAATCGAGCAATTGCTGATACTTTACTCCAGCCTTACCCAATGTACGTATTACTGCAGTATAAGTCATGCGAACCAACTTCTAAATTTATCTTTTATGTGAAGAAGTCTTACACCAATATCAGGAACCGGCATGATAAAAATCCGATATTTATTTTTTACTCCTGCTTCGTCTATTCGGTCCAAGATTCTTGCATGCAGAGCGTCAAGCCTAAGTTCTTTTATTATTGATATTCTTTTAAAAAAATATGGTTGTGCTGCTAAAGTTTGTAAAGTCCAATAATACATCATTACCGAATAATATATATATAGACGTTTTAGGTTTTCATCTAGAATCTTAATACTTGCTTCATAGAAAACATCACATAATTCAAAAGCATCTTTAAGATTTTTTATTTTGTATGTAGCTGTAATAGATGATTTTCGTTTTCTATATATATATAATCTTTCATTCAAATACCCGCAACGCAAAGGAGCGGAAGCAAATATCCGACAGTAAAAATCACAATCTTCAAGGAAATTTTTATCTTCCTTAAATCTAATATCGGAAAGAATATCACGCCTTATTAAAAATAAAACCGTAAACCATTCGCTTGCTATGGCATACTTAACCATACTGTAATTGTCAAGGATACAATCGCTGATACCTTTTTTATCATAAATGGATGAGGAAAGTGGTTCAAGTTGTTCATTTACAGCTAAATACTCAAATCTCACTATATCCAGATTAAAAGAAACAGCATAAGCATACAGTTTTTCAAGACATCTATTATCAGCCCACAAATCATCAGCATCTACAAAAATAATCCATTTACCTGTAGCCACTTCTATGCCCAAATTTCTTGCAGCCGATGGACCGTTATTGGTTTTATGGATTACTTTAACAAAAGGATATCGTGACGAATACTCATCACAAATAGCACCGGAATCATCAGAACTTCCATCGTTTACTAAGATAATTTCTTTTTCGATATAGGTCTGATTCACAATGCTATCAAGACACGTTCTCAGGAAAGTTTCGACATTATATACTGGAATTATAATGCTTATAGTAGGCATTGCCATCTTAATATTTTTCTTTATAAAAGACTTCTTTATTTGTAAATATTATAAAACCTTTTCCTTGGTTTATTGTAGAATCAGAAACTTTCCAAAAATCGTCTTTCCAATAAATATCTGTCTGATAGAAAGGTGTTTTCTTAAAAAATAAAAAATGCAAATATGGAAGTTTTTTACGGTTTGGGCTTGTCATTTCCCCCGTAGAAAGATTATATATCCATTTTTCACTTTCTTTTGGAGCTGGACTTGTCCAAAGTTCTTTCATATGGATTTTTTTTCTAAAGAGAAATAAAGGCATTATCATCGAGAATATTTTGTAATGACCAATTCCGAAGAATGCCCCTATGTATCTATCAATTCTATGAACCCAATAAATATTTGGAACGAAATATTCGGTAAAATCATATTCATCAAAACCGTATACCTTCTTATCTGTAATACGTTTTCGCCAATTTTTAAATTTCAGAAAAGCATTTCGATTAGGCGCGGTATTGCGTATTAAACAAAAATGTCCTGAAAGCCTATTGGCATGTGTGCTGATAATGTTATATTTATCAAGAAGTATATTTGTAAGCCATGATTTTAGATTTCCATATGATAAATCTATATCTCCGTATCCCCAAAACTGGTAATTATCTAAAATATTTTGATAAATATATCCATAAGCCGGTCTTATATCACATAATTTATATGGTTCTACGTCTTTAAAATTTACATCTAAAGCATCTGATATTTGTTTACAATACTCTTCCCACGAAATAGATGTAAATATAATATTTTTAGATAAATTATGTGGTTTGGGACAATCTGAGAATATATAAAAATCTATAAACTCATTCTTCCCACAACTATAGAAAAACAGATTAATCCATTTTGGCCATTTGCCAAAATATGGCATTATCATTGCTATTTTATTATCCATTTAATTTAGCTTTTATTTTCATTAAATATATTATTAATTTATAAGCATTAAGTCTTATCAACATATCAAACAATGCTTTCTTTCGAGATTTCGAAAGTGACTTATCGTTTATTACATTCT